>NZ_JAMYQL010000005.1:0-323068 GCF_040320865.1 Mesorhizobium sp. M0598
ATGAGATACGGATAGCTTTCCTCGAGCCGCTGCGTGAAGAACGCCTTGAGCGCCTCATCCAGCCGCATCGTCGCCTCGCTCACCGTCGAGGCCGAGAAAGAGTGGCCGCACAATTCCTCCGTCACCGCCTTCACCTTGCGGGTCGAGACGCCCTGCACGTACATCTCGACCAGCGCCGACACCAATGCCTTCTCCGAACGCTGGTAGCGCTCAAACAACTCCGTCGAGAACCGGCCAGCCCGATCCTGCGGAACGCGAAGCTCCAGCACCCCGACCCGCGTCACCAGCTTGCGCTCGTAATAGCCGGACCGGTAACTCGTCCGCTCCGCCGTCCGCTCGCCTTTCTCGGCCCCGATCGCCTCCGTCATCTCGGCTTCAAGAACCTCCTGCACGACACTCTGCAATGCTTGGCGAAAGCCGTCCTCATCCGACAACAGCAACGCTTTCAACTCGCCTCTGCTCAGTCTAACGTCTCGATTGGTCATGGCACTTCCCCTTCCACGGGAATCGGTGATCGCAATGTCACCACCGTGCCATGGCCGCTCGCCCCTCAGAGCAAGCGCCGTTCTCTCTCCAAAACTTTTTGCAGAACCTTCAGCACACTATCCTGGGAATAACGCCAGCCGAGCTCGCGGTTTCTCAGGAGGAAAATGGTGCCCCTAGCCGGAACGGCAGGAGATTTCGAACCAGCTTTCCCTATCGAGCTTTACCCTTGAAATCTAACGAGTTGCGAGGGATTCGCCCCCGAGGCGCCGACGGCTCGGTATACCTCATTGGCAGCCCCTTGGTGTACCTCCCGTCAAGACACAGCTGCCAGCTACAAGCCTCATTCGTGCCCGCACCGGGGTTGGGGCACTCTAATCGAGCGGGGTCGAGCTGGGGCGGCTTCGGCCCTGCCTAGCGGCCCGACCATCAGCAACTTAAATACAAAAGACCGCACCGGGGAGCTCGACGCTTTTTACGGCGACGACGCACTGTCTACGCCCTTGACCGAATCATCTTTTTCTTGATCTGTGAAACAGACAGCGGCCTATTTTGGCCTAACCGTAGAAGAGCACCCCAATTGTACCTTAGGCACATACTAGTAGCTAATAGCGGTCCGCTAACCGACATTGATTTCCAACCGGAATTCACGCCCGAAGGGCTGCCAAAACCGCTAATCTTGGTTGGGAGAAACGGGGCGGGAAAAACTAATCTAATGTCGATAGTTGCCGATGCATTGATAGAAATGGCGGCGCAACACTTTACAGACATAACTCCTTCAAATTCGTCTGGTGGGAGGTCCTTTTATCGCGTAGTCGGGGGCTCCACCATCCGGACCGGGGCTAACTTTGAGCTCGTCGCTACTAAATTCGACCATGAGGGCTCAACGTTCTGCTGCAGGACCAAGGCAGGCAAACTTGATATAAATGAAGTTGCCGAACGGATGCAGCCCTTCCCAGGCATTGGGAGCTGGAGCCTGGAAGGAAACGACAAAGCAGTAGTTGGACCTGTTGATCAGATAGAGAAAATCTTTCGCTCTGGGTGTTACGCGTTCTTCCCATCCAACCGCTCTGAGCTGCCATTCTGGGCGAACACCCAGAACGAAGAACCAATATCGGTTTTTCGGGAACGTTATGCCGATCGATTGACTAAACCCATAGCAGTCACCGCCACAATCAACGACTTGCTGCCATGGATAGTCGATGTAATCTTGGACCAATCTTTGGATGCTGTGCAATTTGTGTTGAATCGAGTTAAAGCGCAAGAATCATTGACAGGAGCCCTTCAAAACGTTGGCGTACTTCAAAGTTTAAATAGGATCGTTCGCGTAATTCTTGGCGACGAGCAGGCGCGAATAGTGAGAACTGGGCGAGGCGCGCTGAGTCGAAAAATCCAAATCTTCTCCGGCGACAGCCACCTTCTGCTGCCAAGTCTGAATTCGCTTTCAGCAGGTCAGGCCACTCTATTGTCGATCTTTTCAACGATCTTGCGATATGCGGACACGGGGCAAATCGCTAGCCCGGCACATGAAATGCAAGGGATAGTACTCGTCGATGAAATTGACGCGCACCTTCACGCAGACCTGCAACACAGAGCTCTCCCCGCCTTGATGCGCCTGTTCCCAAAAATTCAATTCATCGCGTCGTCTCACTCCCCATTGTTTCCCTTGGGAATGGTTGAGGTTTACGGGGATGAGGGGTTTTCATTGGTCGAGCTTCCAACCGCTACGAAGATCACAGCGGAACGTTTCAGCGAGTTCCTCGACTCTTTCCGGTACTTCCAGGCAACCAAGAGCTTCGAGGAGGAGGTTGCTTCACGGGCAGCAAAAGCCGAACGCCCCCTAGTGCTTTGTGAGGGTGAGACCGATCCTCGATATCTTCGAACCGCAGCCGGTCTGTTGGGATTCGACTGGCTCTTAGACAAAATTGAATTGGACTGGGTTGGACAGCCGCAGCCGGGAGGTGCGATAGATGGTGGCAAGGACCGTCTCGCTCAAGCCGCCAAGCTCCTCAAGAATAACCCGCAAATCGTGCGTTCGCCTATGGTTCTTGCCTTCGATTTCGATGCTCCCCAAGCTTCGGCTGACTTCGACAATATCCACATTCGAACGTTCCCAGAAAATGTGAACAATAAGGTATGCCGCAGTGGTATTGAAAACATGCTGCCAGAAGGGGTTTTCGAGGAGCGCTTCTATCAGGTTATCGAAAAGCGAACGGCGGACGTAACCCGTATTAGCAAGTTGCGGAAACGAGACCTCTGTAATTTTATCTGCGAGGAGCGGCAGAACCCTGCCGATTTTGAAGCCTTCAGACCAGCTATTGAGATACTTGTTGCGGCGCTTGGGCTGGTGGCTCCGGCGAGCAACGATCAAGCAACGCCGCTGTCATGCACGGTTGAGGACCCCAGTCTGACTACTGGGGTCCTCTCGCAAAATTAAAGCCAATCCATAGTTGGGGACAAAATTACTACTCTGCCACGCCCGTTGCAGGATACGGCAGCGGCACTCTGGGAGTCCCATCCCCCGGCTTCGGCCGGTCGACTTGCGCCTAGTCGGCGCGGAATGGCTCGTGCCCTTGACGCCGGACACAAAGGAGCCGCCGAAGCTCTTCGGCCAGACATTCCAGGGGCCGATGGAGGGGCATTACCCGCTCATCCCGAAGGAGTTCCACCACTACGACCTTCACGCCTGGCTGTTCAAGGACAACCCGCTCGGAATGTTCAGCCCGACGAACCCGGACGTGAAATGCGACAACTATCCGTTTCCGATGCCTGAGCAGCCGACCAAGATGGTGCCGGGGCCAATGTAATAGCGGCCGGGCTGCGATCCGAGCTTGCGAGGAAAGGCAGCCGGACTTCAATGGCGTTATCCCAGAGGACGCTTCTGGGATAACGTCCAACCAAAAGTCCGTTCCCGGAACTTCGGACTCGTTTTGCCGTTTGGCAACGACGGCACGAGACTGCCGCGAATTCACGAAGGCGTTCCAAGGAGCCGACCCGCGAAACGACGGAGGACCAAGTGAAAAGTCTGATCCAGACAGGATTGTCCGCAGCCGGTTCGGGTACGATCGTCAGCTTCGCCACGACAGCTGCGCTGGCCCTGCTTGCAAGGCGGGAAGGCAAAGGCGCCCTGCAGCCCACGAATGCGACCAGCCACTGGCTCTACGGCGAACAGGCCGCGTCCGTGCGGCGCGGTGACGTGGCGCACACGCTCGTCGGCTATGGCACGCATCACGCTTCCTCCATCTTCTGGGCATTCCTTTTCGAACTATGGCTCGCCTCGAGGCCGCCGCGTCCGTCGCTTCTGATATTTCGCGATGCGTTGGCGGCAGCGGCCATTGCCGCGGCAACAGATTATGGCTTCGTGCCGAAGCGGTTGACGCCAGGTTGGGAGACGGTGCTGCCGAAGCGATCTATCGCGGCGACTTTTGCGGTGATGGCGGTCGGTCTAGCGATGGGCGGCATGATCAACAAGGAATTGCGCCGGCAGCATTAGGGACAGGGATTTGAGACAGATGCTTCGCACGGCGCGTTCACATCATCGCGACGGGCGGATCGTCGCGCTCGTCCCATTCTGCGGCATCTCCACCTCATCGGGAACCTTTCTCAAGGGACATGGTTCCGAATGTGCGGCGAAAGCGTGCTGCTCATTCCTGCTATCGCCAAGGAGATTCGACCATGAAGCTTCGCGAGTTGTTGGATCAAGTAAAGGACCTGCCGCCGGACACCTTGGTCTGTGCCGCCGAAATCGATGAAGCCTTTGCAGTCAACGTTGTTGGCGTTGAAGCTGTCGAGAGCGCCAGAATCCAAAGCCGCAAACCGGATGGCACCGAAGCTGTCGAACTCGCTAACGGGACCGACAAAGTCATCGTGATCCGCTGGTGAAAACCGGGGAAGTTGCGTTCAACAGCATGATGTTCCGCTCCACTGTGGGGTGCTGAATTGCGAATGCTGGCAGCGTATCGATGGCGGCGGTCGCCTATGGCTTGGCGGGCATGGCTTGGACGAAAGCCGCCATCTGGCGTTCGAGCGCTTTGAACGCGCTGCCGCGCCAGCTCTCGGCCATGGAGGCCGATTTCGGATCAGGGAAGATTTCCTCCTCCCCTCGCGCCATGCCGTCCAGGATACCTTTCGCGACGCTCTCCGCGGAGCTCTTCGGTATATCGGCGTCTCTGCTCATGTCGGTGTCTATGGGACCGGACAGGACTGCATGAACGCTCACGCCACGAGCGCCGGCGAGAGCACGCAGCGATTGCGTCATGGAAAACGCGGCGGCCTTCGATAGTGAGTAAGACGGAATAATCGGGAAGGGAACGAGAGCCGCTTCCGACAGGATGTTGACCACGGCGCCGCGCGAATTCGTGAGCAGCGGCAGGAATGCGTGGGTTACGCCATGCACGCCGAGCAGGTTGACGGCGAGGTGTCGCTCGAGCGCAGCACGATCGCCAAGATCGTCGTAGAGCCCGATGCCGGCGTTGTTGATGAGGATATCGAGAGACCCGATCCGCTCGACAGCCGCCCCAATCTGCACCGCATCGGTCACGTCCAGGATCAGCGGCGTGACGCGCCGATCCGCGTGGGCGAGCGGTTTGCGCGCGCCGGCATAGACGCGCTTGGCACCCCGCCTCAATATTTCCTCGACCAGCGCCTTGCCGAGGCCGCGATTGGCCCCGGTCACGAGAACGGCTTTGTTTGTGACTTCCATCGATTTCGGCACGGCGATCTCTCTTCCTCTTGCATGAATGCAAGCCATTCGTTCTTGCATCATGCAAGTAGGCTATGGTTTTCTGTTCCCACGCTTGGACGCCGTCTGCCCCGTTGCATTGCTCCAGGGCAGCCGGCGCCGTGACCGGGCGAACCTTGCAACTAGGACCCGACTTCCAACGTCGTGTAGGAGATCGGCGAAGGCCGCTCCAGGAAGGCGCCGGTTATGGCCGAAACGAAATTCTTCGCGTCCGCCGAGCGTAGAAAAGCGTCGCGCTCCTGCTTCGATGCCCAGCGCTCGACGCAGATGGTAACGTTGGGCTCTGCCTCCGAGCGAAAGACGCTATAGTCGATGCACCCGCTTTGCTTGCGGGCCGCCCCCGCCACGTCCCGCAGGGCATTCCGCACCTTGCTTTCGATGCCGGGCTTCGCCGCTGCCGTCGTCATGACGATCATCTCGGCGCCATCGCCTGCCGCCTTGCGCTCGACGGCGCCGAGGTCCTCGTTTTGCGGCACAACCGTTGGGTTGGCGTTCTCTTCGCCCTTGTTGGGTTGCCCCTTGCCCGTCGAAATCAGGTCGCGGAGACTCGCGACATAGAAGCGCCACGAGTCATGGCAGACATCGTAGCATTCTTCACTCGGCGTCAGCCCGACATGGGTGAAACGCAGCTCGGTCCCCTTTTCGGTCGGCGCGATCTCGAAGACCACGTCCGTGCCGGTCCACTCGGTCGCATCCTTGACGAAGTTGAAGTAGTTCTGGACGACGTGCCAGACGACCTTCTTGCCAGGCACAAGCTCCGTGACCTTGAATGTGCCGCGGTGGATATCCTTGAAATGATAGTAGAATATCGCACCGAGCTTGTTGGTATCGCCATCTATATCTTCCGACCACCAGGCTCGCGGATTGACAACCGCGGCAAAAACCTCTTCGGGGCTTTGCTTAACGACGAATGACGTCGTGTAATCTTCTTCCTTTTTCATAACATATCTCCTGTCTGGATCTGATTGGTTGATGGACACCCGAAATCTCGGGCGATGAAGTGGAGCGACACTCTCTCGACCTCTGTCGCTTGCATCATGCAAGCACAATGCGTACTTGCATGATGCAAGTCAATAGGGTATGTTCACACCATGCTTGGTCGTCTCTATGAAAAACAAAACTGCTCGGCCTCACGCGCCCTGGAACTGGTCGGCGAGCGCTGGAGCCTGTTGATCCTGCGCGACGCGATATTCGGCGGCTGCACGCGCTTTTCGCAATTCCAGAAGAGCCTGGGGATCGCCACCAACATCCTGGCCAAGCGCCTCGAGGATTTCGTCGAGGCCGGCCTGATGGACCGTCGCCCGGGTGCCGCCGGCGAGCAGGCCGACTACGTCCTGACCCGGAAGGGGCTGGAATTCAAAACGGTCATTATCGCGCTGACCGAGTGGGGCGACAAATGGGTGCGGCCCGGACCCATCGTCTACTGCGATCAATCCGACGGCAAGCCGGTCGAGGTGCAATTGCGTCGCGCCGGCAATGGCAAGCGGGCCGACTTCGCCGACGTCGTGGCGGCCCTGCGCTAGGCACGGCGGCGGCTCCGGCCCGCAGCACGATCCAAGACGAAGCTGTTTCGCATCGTGCCATAATGCCCGCATATCTCACCTCCCGAGGTTGCATCCGTGGGCCGGGTCTGGTGGGTAGTTCGCGGGAGGAAACATGTCCGTCGGGCAGCGATCGACTTTGCGGCAACGTCTTCTTGCGGGACCGCGGCACGCCTGATCGCGTGCGGTGAGGAACGCCAGATTGCGCTTGGGGCTGGTCCGCGCACCGTTCAGCGGCAGCTTGCGGCAACAGGCAAGACGCAACCATTCGGTGGCCGTCGAGGGCGTCGTGGACGATCCCACCCACGCCATTGGATTTAACAGGAAGTGGCGTGGGAATTTTAGGAAATGGTGCCCCTAGCCGGGATCGAACCAGCACTCCTTGCGGAACTCGATTTTGAGTCGAGCGCGTCTACCAATTCCGCCATAGGGGCTCAGGCCGGGCGGCCTGGATGGGCGCGGACTATACGGTTGGAGGCCTGTTCGTCAACTGGCCAATTCCCGAGACCCCATGTAGCTCAAACCCAGGCTTTCGATTTCGTCGATCGGAGGCTTCGGTCTAAAGTGGGCATCTCAGCCCGTTTGAACCCTTCTACCGCAACAGCGGAATGCCGATGAATACCGACGCCCCATCCATGAGCCAATGCGCCGTCGCCAGCGGCAGGATGCGGCGCACGCGCAGGTACACGAGGGTGATGAATGTCGAATGCGCGATGGGTGCCAAGAGCCGGTAGAGCATGAAGTGTGGGTCGAACGTCAGCGGCATCACCGCATGCTGAAACGACCAGGAAAACGCTACGACGGCAACGGCAAATCCCGTGCTTCCCGACAAGACTTGGAAACGCGGCAGAAGATAGCCGTTATAGGTGGTCTGCTCCGTAATGCCCCAGACCAACGGAAAGATCAGCACCCCGTAGAGCGCAGGCAAGAGCGGCAAAGGTCCGTATATTTGCGGTGCGTCAGGGTTGCCATAGACCAACAGGCTGCTGGCGGTGATCCCAGCGTAGATGAAAACGAGGCTCGGGAGGATGAGCGCAACGCCCAACAACAGATCGCGCCCCAAGCGTTTGCGATCGAAACCGACCAAATCGAGCAACGTGATGCCCTCGCGCCGCGCAAGGCACCAAAGGAGTCCAAGGCAGCCCGCGTCGATCAAGCTGCCATATACCGGCAGCCAAGCCCGTGCGTCGCGCCAGGGCGTCGCCGAACCGTGCGCAGCGTACACGGCCGCAACCAGGCCCTGCGCGGCAACAGCGAAAGCCGACCGCGCGAACAACATCAGGGCGGGGCCGGACCATGTCAGCGCGCCGGCAGATCGCCGCTCGAGAATGGCGGCACGGGAGTTCGGGATTATGGCTTCGCTCATGATCGATGAAGTTGGGATCGGCTTCCGAACGTTATGGTGGAAACGAGTTCAGCCAAGTCCGGTTTCCGGAGTGAAAGCAGAATGTATCGAGCCGGCCATGAGCAAAACATCATCACCGAGGGCGGCTCACATCTCCTCGAGGGCGTCGGCAATATAGCCGCCGGTCTGAAGCTTCCACAGTCGGGCATAGAGCCCGTCGCGCTCCAGCAGCGCCGATGGTTTTCCCTCCTCGACGATGCGGCCTTTGTCGAGGACGACGATCCGGTCCATCCTGGCAATCGTCGACAGGCGATGGGCGATGGCGATCACAGTTTTGCCTTCCATCAGAAGAGCGAGCTTGTCCTGGACCGCCGCCTCGGCCTCGCTGTCCAATGCGGACGTCGCCTCATCGAGAACCAGGATTGGCGCGTCCTTGAGCAACACCCGGGCGATCGCGACGCGCTGACGCTGGCCGCCGGAAAGTTTTACCCCGCGGTCGCCGACGAAAGCGTCGTAGCCGGTGCGGCCTTCGCCATCTCTGAGATCGGCGATGAAGCCGTCGGCCTCGGCCAGCATCGCGGCGCGCTCCAACGCCTCCGGCGGGGCATCGGGCCGGCCATAACGGATGTTGTCGCCGACGGAGCGATGCAGCAGTGAGACGTCCTGGGTGGCGACGCCGATGCTCTCCCGAAGGCTGGCCTGGGTCACGCTACGGAGATCCTGCCCATCGATCAGGATCGCGCCGCCCTTCAGCTCGAAGAACCTCAGGAGCAGGCTGACAAGGGTCGACTTGCCGGCCCCGGAGAGGCCGACGAGCCCGACCTTCTCGCCTGCGCGCACGGTGAGCGACAGGTCTTCGATCACCCGTTGCCCCTCGCGGTATTCGAACTGGATGTTCTTGAACTCGACTTCGCCGGCCGTGACCTCGAGCGGCTTGGCGGTCGGCGCGTCTTTTATGGTCGGCGGCGTCGTCACGACCGGCATTGCGTCGCGGATCGTGCCCACCGCCTGGAAAATCTGCTGGCCCATCTGCAGGAAGGCACGGGAGTTGGCATTGAGCCGCTGCACGATGGCGATCGAAGCGGCGAACTGACCAACCGTGACGAAGCCGGCGACAAATCCCCAGAGCCCTATGGCAACGTTGGTGAGAAAGAGGGCAACGTTGAGCAGGACGACGCCCATATCGGTCATCAGATAGATGCGCCTTTCGCGCTGCTGGGTCTCGATGGCGTTTTCCATCACGGTCCGCATCGCGCCCGCCTCGCTGTCTTCCGCCGCAAACAGCTTGACCATCTGAATGTTGCTGTGGAGGTCGGTCATGGCGCCGACCACGAGGCTTCGCCCCCGCGCCGAGCGGCGCGACCGCTCGGAATATTGGGGTACCGCCACCACCGCAATGGCGATGTTGGCGGAGATCCAGAGGAAAACCGGAAGCGCAAGCGGCCAGGACAACGCGCCAAGCAGAACGAGCGAACCGACGAGTTGCACCAGAAACAGCGGTATTCTGTAGAAGGCCACGACGATCTGCTGCTGCACGGCGGATGCGACTTGCGAAATGCGCGACGCCACCTGACCTGCGAAGAGGTCGTGGAAGAAGGCAAGATCCTGACGTTCCACCGCCTTGTGGCCCTGCCACTGCATCGCCGCCGGCATGCATACGGCCACCGTCTGCGAGTTCAGCGCATTGCCCACGAAGATGAGCAACGGCAGCACGGGGAAAACCAGCACGCCGAGCACGACCAGCGTCGGCCAGTCCTCCTGCAGGAAAACCGCCGCGCCCTTCGCGCTCACCCCATCGACGACGAACGAGGCCCCCCAAATCGTCGCAAGGTTGATCCCCTCGACCGCCATCATCAGGACGGTAATGGCCGCAAGGGTGCCGCGGAACATCCGCGCAAAATGCAGGAGCAGTGCAAACGGCCCGCTCGCAGGCAGCGGCGCGGGTGGAATATCCAGCGGACGGATGAGCTTCTCAAAGGCGCGATAAATGAAATCAGACAACGACATGGCGGCGCAAAGGGCGAAGCAGGGAGAGAGGATGCGACAGGAATCGCCGGTATTTAAACACGGATCGTGTTCGGCCGGAAAACCCACGATGTAATTGGAAACTGCCTTGACGCACTTCAGGCAGGCAAGTGTTCGACGCCATGGCTTGCTCGTCAATCAACTGGCCAAATCCCGACATCTGGGCTCGCTCAAGCCTCAGCCTTTCGATTTCGTGAAGCAGCTGCCATTGTGCAGCGCGGAAAATCTTTCTAGACAGGCGGCGCATGTCATTGAAGCGCACCTTGTCCGACGAGGTTGATGCGGGGCGCTTCCAAGTCTTGTTTGTACATGTCGTGATCCCAAGACCGCTTCTGGTTTGGGCGTGCGTTAGGAGTGCCGATGCTTCGCGGACTTTACGACTGGACCTTGTCGCTGGCGGCGAGCAAATCCGCCGAATGGTGGCTGGCCTTCATCGCCTTCGTCGAGAGCTCGGTGTTCCTGGTGCCGGCCGACGTCCTCTATCTGCCGATGGCGCTGTCGCGGCCGGATCGCGCCTATCGTTACGCGCTGGTCGCCACCGTCGCCTCGGTGCTGGGCGGCATCGCCGGCTGGTTCATCGGCCATTATGCCTATGATGCGGTGGCGCGGCCGATCCTCGAATTTTATGGCAAATATGACGAGTTCGAAGCGATGCGCGTCTCATCGGGTGTCGGCTTCATCATCCTGATGCTGGTCACCTCCGGCCTCGCCCATCTGCCGCCGATCAAGATTGTGACGATCCTGTCGGGCGTCATCGGTGTTCCTTTGCTGCTGTTCATCGTGCTGGCAATCGTGGCGCGCGGTGCTCGCTTCCTGTTTCTCGCGTGGCTCTTGCGCCGCTATGGCGAGCCGATCCGCCACTTCATCGAAAAGCGCCTTGGCCAGATTGCAGGCGCCGCCGCCGCTGCCGTGATTTTGCTCTATATCGTCGTCAAATACGCCGTCTGAACGGCATCGAACCGAATGGACTGAGTCCGATGACAGCGACCGTGAATGCCGATACCGGACGCCAGCGGCTGCGCACCGCCCTGTTTCTCGCTGTCGCCATGGCCGCCACGGTCGGCTCGGCGCTGGCCTTCCAGTATCTCGGCGGCTACATCCCCTGCAAGCTCTGCCTCGAGCAGCGCACGCCTTACTACGTCGGCGTGCCCTTGATGCTGCTGGCGGTGCTTGCGTCGGCTCTTCACGCGCCAGCCTGGGTAAGCCGTGGCCTGCTGGCTATTGGCGGCCTGCTGATGCTCTACGGCCTCTATCTCGGCGTTTATCACTCCGGCATCGAATGGGCGTGGTGGCCAGGCCCGACCGATTGCACCGCAGCCGCCGGGCCGGTGGACACCGGCGGCAAGGGCGTGCTCGATGCGCTCGACAAATTCGTCCCGCCCTCCTGCGACAAGGCGGCGCTCCGCATCCTCGGCCTGTCGCTGGCCGGCTGGAACGCCATCGCCAGCTTTGTCCTGACGGTCGTAGCCTTCCGCAGCGCCTTCGCCCGCGACTGAGCGGCACAACGCAGAGTTCGTCCAGAAATTCGTCAGGCCGGAGTGCATGACGTGGCTTTCGAGAACCGGAGCGGAGCGTACTAAAGTACGTGAGCACCGGAAGCGCAGAAAGCTGCGTCAGGCGACCGGCATGGCGGATTTCTGCCGAACTCTATGGTTCGAGTTCGACATCCCAGTACAGATAATCCATCCAGCTTTCGTGTAGATGGTTGGGCGGGAACAGCCGGCCGTTATTATGCAAATCATGCACCGTCGGCTGGTAGGGCTTCTGCAGCGGCCACATCTCGGCATGGGCCGGCATCATGCCGCCCTTCCTCAGATTGCAGGGCGAGCAGGCAGCGACGACATTCTCCCAGGTCGTGGCGCCGCCGCGATGGCGAGGAATGACATGGTCGAACGTCAGATCGTCCGGCGTGCCGCAATATTGGCATTGGAAACGGTCACGCAGGAAGACGTTGAAACGGGTAAACGCCGGATGCCTCGACGGCTTCGCGTAAGCCTTCAGGCTGACGACGCTCGGCAGCTTCATCGAAAAAGTCGGTGAAGAGACGGCGTGTTCATATTCGGCGACGATGTTCACCCTCTCGAGGAACACCGCCTTGATGGCATCCTGCCAGGACCAGAGCGACAGGGGGTAATAGCTGAGCGGACGGTAATCCGCATTCAGCACCAGCGCTGGAAGCCCATCCGGAGATACGGCAACCGTCACGTCGTTGACCTCCTTCATCCTAGAACCGGTCGACGCGGATACTGTAAGCCCGACATGACAGGGATGTGAAGCGGATTGTCGATCATGCCGGGTCTCAAAAAGGCATGATTTCAATGCTTTTTTGCGGATTCAGGCCGAAGGCGCGGCGTCCCTGCCCTTCAATTCGCGATAATAAGCCCAGAAAAGCCGCGATGCGACACCGCGCCACGGGCTCCATGATTCGGCAAGCCGGATCAGCATTTTCTCCGGCGGACGCGGCGCGATGCCGAGTGCATGGCCGACCGCGCTCTGCAACGCAACATCGCGCGCCGGAAAGATATCTGGGTGTCCGGCGGCAAACAAAAGGTAGACTTCAGCCGTCCACGGGCCGATCCCCGGCACCCTGGTCATGGCCGCGATCGCCTCGCTTGCATCGAGCCGGCAGAGGTGATCGAGGTCGAGCCCGTCGGCCACCGCCTGGGCGACGGCAATCAGGCCGCGCTGCTTGGGCCGCGACAGCCCGGCCTCGCGGAAGACCGCCTCGTCGGCGGCAAGTATCGCCTGCGGCGTCAGCGGATCGAGCAGTCTCGTCAGCCGGCCGAAGATGGCATCGGCGCTCGCGCGGGACACTTGTTGTGAAACGACGATCGAGGCAAGGCTCCTGAATCCCGGCTCCGACAGCCTGAGCGGCACCTCGCCGGCCATGCCGCGCACTTTTTCGAGGCGTGGGTCGAGCAAGCATAGCCTATCCAGCCCTTGCGCAATGTCGTCGAGGCTGGCGATGCGTTGCATGTCTGCTTGTTCCAAAATCAAAAGTGCCGCACGCTTCGTCACGTGTCCCTCTGGACGCACGACGCCGCCGGCGCAAAGTAGCAATTGGCGAAAGCGCCACACAACCCGATTGCCGCCGGACAATGACACTGCTGACATTCCGCTTCGCGCCGAGCCCGAACGGCGAACTGCATCTCGGCCATGCCTATTCGGCGCTGCTCAACCAGAAATTGGCAAAGGCGGCGGGCGGACGCCTGCTGCTGCGCATCGAGGATATCGACACGACGCGCTGCACGCCGGAATTCGAGGCAGGCATTTTTCGCGACCTGAAATGGCTGGGGCTTGGCTGGGAGGAACCGGTGCGCCGCCAGTCCGAGCATTTTGCCGAATATCGGGCGATGCTCGAGCGGCTGATCAAGGAAGAACTTGTCTACCCGGCCTTCATGAGCAGAAGTGAGATCCGCGCCTTTATCGCCGACAGCGAGAAGCGTGGCCGCGACTGGCCGCGCGACCCGGACGGCGTGCCTCTCTATCCGGCCGCCGACAAGGCGTTGACACCGAGCGAACGCAAGCGGCGCGGCGCCGAAAATGTGCCATTTGCCTGGCGGCTGGACGTCGATGCTGCAATAGCACGCGCCGGCAAGGACCTGTCATGGGCCGAATACACGAACGAGACGCTCTCCGCGACGCGTCGTGTCGAAGCCCATCCGCAGGATTGGGGCGACGTGGTCGTGGCGCGCCGCGAAATCCCGACCAGTTATCACCTCGCCGTCACCATGGACGACGCGCTGCAGGGCGTCAGCCATGTCGTGCGCGGCCAGGACCTTTATTCCGCGACCAGCGTGCAGCGGCTGCTTCAGCAACTGCTTGGCCTGCCGCAGCCGGCCTATTTTCACCATCGCCTGATCCTCGGCCCGGACGGACGAAAACTGTCGAAGAGCCTTGGCCATACCGGCCTTGCCGCCCAGCGTAAGGCGGGCGCATCGCCCGCCGATCTCAAGTGGCTGGTCGGTCTCTAGACTAGACCGGTGAGCTCGCGGCCATCAACGGCGCTCCTTCAATTCAAATGACTCTATGGATCAACCGTTTGGTTTTGCTTGCCGGCCCGAACGGCATTAAGCAGTCGCCGCAGTCGATCCCTACCCGAATTCATCGCGGCCTCCGGAAATGCACAGCCTCAAGCGGTTCATCCCCGCCTCTTTCGTCCTCCTATGGGCGACCGGCTTCATCGGCGCGCGCTATGCCATGCCGTGGGCGGAGCCCTTTACGTTCCTGGCCGCGCGCTTTGTCCTGGCCGCAATCCTGCTTGTCGCTTTGATGGCCGCACTTGGTTCGAGCCGCGCCACCCGCGATGAGGCGCTGCACGCGACCGGTGCCGGCATCCTGATGCATGGCATCTATCTCGGCGGCGTGTTCTGGGCAATCCACCGGGGCATGCCCGCCGGACTTTCAGCCCTGATCGTCGGCCTGCAGCCGCTGATCACGGCAGTGCTCGCCGGCCGGCTTCTCGGCGAGGCCATCCTGCCGCGCCACTGGGCCGGTCTCGGCCTCGGGTTGATCGGCGTGGTGATCGTGCTTTGGCCGAAGCTCGGTGCGCTCGGCGGCGGCGTGACGGCCGAGACACTGGGCGCCTCGCTGGTCTCGGTACTCGGCATGAGCGCCGGCACCATCTGGCAGAAGCGCTTTGCTTCCGGCGGCGATCTGGTGGCTGCCACGTTCTGGCAATATGTCGGCGGCGCATCGGTGATGGCTCTGGCCTCGCTCGCCTTCGAGACCCGAACGGTCATCGTCAACGGCGAACTGATCTTCGCCATGGCCTGGCTCGTGCTGGTGCTGTCGATCGGCGCCATCTTCCTGTTGATGGTGATGATCCGCGACGGCGAAATGTCGAAGGTCGCCTCGCTGTTTTACCTCGTGCCGGCTGTCACCGCGGTCATCGCCTGGGCATTGTTCGGTGAGCACTTGAGCCCGCTCCAGATCGCCGGCATGGCGATAGCGACACTCGGCGTCGGGCTGGCGACGGCTCAGCCGCCGACGCGGGCACGCGCCTCTAAATAGCGGCTGATCGCGGCGTTGAGCTCGCCACCGAGGATGAAGATCGCTGAGACGATATAGAGGAACACGACGGCGATCATGATCGAGGCGAGGCCGGCATAGGTCGTCACATAAGACGAGAAATGATCGAGATAGGCGGCGAAGATGGTCGACCCAATGAGCCAGCCGACCAGCGTGAAGATGATGCCAGGCACGATCGAAACGAAGCGGCGCTTGCCGGCCGGCAACCAGAAATGCACGGCGAACAGGCCGCCGATGATGACTACTGAGGCGATGACGTAACGCCACAGCGTGATCGTGCCCATATAGGGTTTTATCCATTCGAAATGCGACTCGGCCAGCCGTGCCAGCAATGGCGCGAAGACCAGCAGCACGCTGATGGCCAAAAACCCGGCCGTCGCGATCAGCACGAAGATGATGCTCTGCACCCGCCGGTAGATGATGCCGCGCGTTTCTGAGACACGATAGGCCCGGTTGAGCGAGGTGCGCAGCGCCTCGATGCCGTTCGAGGCGAAATATCCGGCAAGCACGATACCGTAGGTCAACAGGTCACTGCGCCGGACGGTAAGCACGTTGAGCACCTCGCGCGCGATCGGTTTGGCGATCTGCTCGGGCCATGTGTCGAACACAAGGTGCACGGCGGTGTCGGCGAAAGCCTGCGCGCCGAAAAAACTCGCCAGCGTCGTGGCGAAGATCAGGAAAGGAAAAAGCGCCATCAGCGCGGTGATCGCCAGATGGCTGGCCATTGCCCAGCCGTCGTCGGTGTTGAAATGGCCGAGCGCGTCGTAGAGGACGCGTTTGAGGGCTACGATCTTCCGCAACAAGAACCGCGTTCCCTTCGATTGTCCCGACGCCGCGAATATGGGAAGGGTTTGCGGTAAATGACAACCCTAGGTCAAACCACCAGTCCTCTCGGAGAAGAGTTGCGCACCATCATTGTCACAGGTGCCTCTTCCGGTATAGGCGCCTATTGCGCCCATGCTCTTAAGAAGGAAGGCTGGCGGGTGTTCGCGACGGCCCGAAAGCCCGAAGATATCGCTGCGCTCGAGGCCGACGGCATCGAGGCCTTTTATCTGGACTACACCGAGCCCGGATCGATCGAGGCGCTGGTGGCGTCGGTGCTGGAACGGACCGGCGGCCGGCTCGATGCGCTCTTCAACAATGGCGCCTACGGACAGCCCGGCGCCGTCGAGGACCTGCCGGTCGAGGCTTTACGGCAGCAGTTCGAGGCCAATGTCTTTGGCTGGCATGACCTCACTCGCCGTGTCGTACCGGTGATGCGCCGCCAGGGCCATGGTCGTCTCGTTCATTGCTCGTCGATCCTCGGCCTGGCGCCGGTGCCTTTTCGCGGCGCCTACTCGGCATCGAAGCACGCTATCGAAGGGCTGATGCTGTCCCTCTACCAAGAACTCCTCGGCAGCGGAATCCATGTTTCGCTGATCGAGCCCGGGCCGGTGAAATCGAAGATCGCCAGCAACAGCCTTGTGTGGTTCCTGGCAAATATCGATCACGAGAAGTCCGTTCATCGCCTCGCCTATGCGGCGCAACTCAAACGGCTGCGGGCCGGCGGCAGCACATCGCGGCTGAAGCCCGGGCCGGAGGTGGTTTATTCCGCCTTGCATCATGCGCTTCTGTCGCGGCGCCCGCGCCCGCATTATGTGGTAACTGTGCCGGCCCGGATCGGCGCGATCCTTAAACGCATCCTGCCGTCATCGGCACTCTACCGTCTGCTCGCCAAACGCGCCTGAACGCAATCCAACTGGAACACACCATGGCAACCGTCTTCAACATCCTCGCCGTTCTCGTCATGGTCGCCGTGGTGATCGTACTGATCCGCGGCCTCATCAACATGATGCGCGGCGGCTCCAGCATGACCTCCAACAAACTGATGCAGACGCGCGTGCTCTTGCAGTTCGTGGCCTTGGTGCTGATCATGCTGGCGGTGTATTTCACCCGTAAGTGACGCAGCAGCCACCAGCCGGGAGGTAACCCGTGGTCAAGCTCAACAAGATCTACACCCGCACTGGCGACGATGGCACCACAGGCCTCGGCTCTGGCGAGCGGCGGCTGAAATCCGACCTTCGCATCGACGCCTACGGCACGGTCGACGAGGCCAATGCCTGCATCGGCATGGCCCGCATTCATACCGCGGCAGTAAATCCGGCGATCGATGCGATGCTCGGCCGCATCCAGAACGACCTTTTCGACCTCGGCGCCGATCTGGCAGTTCCCGATAATGGCAAGCCGCTCGACTACGAGCCGTTGCGCATCATCGCCTCGCAGACCGACCGCATCGAACAGGATATCGATCTCCTCAACAAGGACCTTGAGCCGCTCAAATCCTTCGTGCTCAACGGCGGTACGCCGGCAGCGGCTGCCCTTCACCTCGCCCGCACGGTGGCCCGCCGCGCCGAGCGCATCATGGTGGCGCTGTCGCAAGACCCGGACGAGCACGTCAACCGCGAGGCGATAAGATACATCAACCGTGTCTCGGACTTTCTGTTCGTCGCCGCACGCGCGGTCAATGACAACGGAAATGCCGACGTGTTATGGGTTCCTGGCAAGAACCGCTGAAATCCGCCGAGCTGGGGACCTGATGTTCATTCCGCTTTACGACACCAACAGGCTGCGGCACATCAAGCTGCAATATGTGACCATCGGCCTGATCGCGCTCAACGTGCTGATCTACTTTGTCACCACACTGGGCGGCGAGGATTTCGCCAACGCCGCGGTGCTGGGCCTCGGTTTCATCCCGTCGGTCGTGCATGACAGCGTCGAGCTCGCTCCGCAATTTGTCGTCATTCCGGAGAGCCTGAGCTATCTGACCTATTCCTTCCTGCACGCGGATATCTTCCACCTCGGCGGCAACATGCTGTTCCTGTGGGTGTTCGGCGACAATGTCGAGGATGCACTCGGCCATGTCCGCTACCTCGTCTTCTACCTGCTTTGCGCCATCGCCGGCGCTTTCTTCCAGGGTCTGGTTGCCTGGGATTCGCCGGTGCCGCTGATTGGCGCGTCGGGCGCCATCGCCGGTGTGGTCGCCGCCTACCTGATCCTTTATCCGCGGGTGAAGGTATGGGTGCTGGTCTTCGCGCGCATCCCGTTGCGCATCCCGGCCTTCATCCCGCTGATCCTGTGGATCCTGTTCCAGATCTTCATGTTCGCCCAGGGAGGCGAGGATCAGGTTTCCTGGGCCTGCCATATCGGCGGCATCATCGCTGGAGCCGTGCTGGTGCTTGTCTTGCGCAGCCGCGGCGTACCGCTACTCGCCGGCGCAGACGAGGAGCCGGCCGTGGTCGCCGGTCCGGTGCCCGTAGCCGTGGAGCCGGCGCCAAGCGACCCACAACCTGCGCAGCCGGCGCCGCGCTGGGGCCGGGGGACCGTTTCCGGTCCGGACTGAACCGATTTGAGTGCTTCGCCGAGGATCCGAGTGCGCCCCGGATATTGACGCGCGGGGTCGCCGCAACTACGGAAGCGCCACCCTACTGGCGTGGCGAAGACCAGAATTCCGTCCGGAATGTCGGCTTTCGACAACTCTGAAGAGGTGCACGCTGCTATAGCGCGCCCGACGAGCGTGAAGAGACTATCGTGAAAGAGGTGACAGGCAAATGAAGATCCTTGTGCCCGTGAAGCGGGTTGTGGATGCGAACGTCAAGGTCCGGGTTAAGGCGGACGGTTCGGCGGTGGAACTCGCCAACGTCAAGATGGCGATGAACCCGTTCGACGAGATCGCGGTCGAAGAGGCGATCCGGCTGAAGGAAGCTGGCAAGGCCGAAGAGATCATCGTCGTGTCGATCGGGCCGCAGCAGGCGCAGGAAACGCTGCGCACTGCTCTCGCCATGGGCGCCGACCGCGCCATCCTGGTCAAGACCGACGAGCAGACTGAGCCGCTGGGCGTCGCCAAGGTGCTGAAGGGCGTCGTCGAGGCAGAACAGCCCGGCCTTGTCATTCTCGGCAAGCAGGCGATCGACGACGATTCCAACCAGACCGGCCAGATGCTGGCCGCGCTTCTCGGCTGGGCGCAGGGCACCTTCGCCTCCAAGATCGTGCTCGACGGTGACAAGGCCACGGTGACGCGCGAGGTCGATGGCGGCCTGCAGACGCTGGAACTGAAGATGCCGGCGATCGTCACGGCCGATTTGCGGCTGAACCAGCCACGCTACGCGTCTCTGCCCAACATCATGAAGGCCAAGAAGAAGCCGCTCGACGAGAAGAGCCCTGCCGATTACGGCGCCGACGTCAAGCCGCGGCTTAAAGTGATCAAGACCGAGGAGCCGGGCGGCCGCAAGGCGGGCGTCAAGGTCAAGAGCGTCGCCGAACTGGTAGACAAGCTGAAGAACGAAGCCGGCGTGCTCTAAGGAAATCCGATGAGGCCGGCCTGCAAACGGCCGGTTTCTCCGCTTCCGGTGCTCACGTACTGAAGTACGCTCCGCTCCGGTTCTCGAAACCAACCGTTTTCGACTCGGCCTGACCGGATTTCAGGAGCCTCGAAGACGAAAGTCAGGAAAACATCATGGCTATTCTTCTGATTGCCGAACACGACAACGCTGCGCTTTCCGACCAGACCGCCAAGGCGCTTTCGGCGGCGCTGCAGATCGGTTCGGACGTGCATGTGCTGGTTGCCGGCAAAGGTGCCAAGCCGGCAGCGGATGCCGCCGCCAAGCTCAAGGGCGTCACCAAGGTGCTGCTCGCCGACGCCGACGAACTGACCGAGCGTCTCGCCGAACCGCTGGCGGCACTCGTCGTTTCGCTTGCTGAGCCATACGAGACGATCATCGCGCCGGCGACCTCGTCGGGCAAGAACGTCGCGCCCCGCGTGGCAGCGCTGCTCGATGTCGCCCAGATATCTGAAATCATCGAAGTCGTGTCGCCCGACACCTTCAAGCGGCCGATCTATGCCGGCAACGCCATCCAGACGGTGCAGTCCAGTGACGCCAAGAAGGTCATCACGGTGCGTACCGCTTCCTTCCAGGCAGCACCCGAGGGCGGTTCCGCGCCGGTCGAGACGGTCCAGGCGGCGGCCAATCCCGGCCTGTCGAGCTTTGTCGAGAACAAGCTCTCCGAGACCGACCGTCCAGAGCTGACCTCGGCCAAGATCATCATCTCGGGCGGCCGTGCGCTGGGCTCCTCCGAGAAGTTCCAGGAGGTCATCCTGCCGGTCGCCGACAAGCTCGGTGCGGCGGTTGGCGCATCTCGCGCCGCCGTCGATGCCGGCTATGCGCCGAACGACTGGCAGGTCGGCCAGACCGGCAAGGTGGTAGCGCCCGACCTTTATATTGCCGTCGGCATCTCCGGTGCCATCCAGCACCTTGCCGGCATGAAGGATTCGAAGGTGATCGTTGCCATCAACAAGGACGAGGAAGCGCCGATCTTCCAGGTCGCCGACTACGGTCTCGTCGGCGATCTCTTCGTCATTCTGCCGGAACTGCAAAAGGCGCTTTGACGCCTTCTGCCAAAGCGTATTAAATTCTGAGGGGTGGGGTAGACGAAGTCGCCCCGCCCTTTTAGTTTGCACTGCACAAAAAACGGGCCGCAAAGGCCTCGACGGGATCGGGTAATGAGCAAGATCGAGACGATCGGCATCATCGGCGCGGGCCAGATGGGTGGCGGCATCGCCCATGTGTCGGCGCTGGCGGGCTATAAGGTGCTGGTTTACGATATTTCGCCCGACCGCATCGAAAAGGGCATCGCTACGATCAGCGGCAACATGGCCCGTCAGGTCGGCTCCGGCAAACTCGAGGAAAAGCTGCGCAATGAGGCGATGGCGCGCATTTCGGCGGCACCGGCCATGGCCGACCTTGCGGGCGCCGATCTGGTGATCGAAGCAGCGACCGAGGACGAGACGGTCAAGCGCAAGATCTATGCCCAGCTCTGCCCGCAGCTCAACCCCGAGGCCATCCTGGCGACGAACACCTCGTCGATCTCGATCACGCGGCTGGCTTCGCAGACCGACCGGCCGGAGCGCTTCATCGGCATACATTTCATGAATCCGGTTCCGGTGATGAAGCTGGTTGAACTGGTGCGCGGCATCGCCACCGAGGACCAGACCTTCGAGGCGGCAAAAACCTACGTGAAGCAGCTGGACAAGACGATCACCGTCTCGGAGGATTTCCCGGCCTTCATCGTCAACCGCATCCTGCTGCCGATGATCAACGAGGCGATCTACACGCTCTATGAAGGTGTCGGCTCGGTCGACGCCATCGATACCGCCATGAAGCTCGGCGCCAACCATCCGATGGGGCCGCTGCAGCTTGCCGATTTCATCGGGCTCGATACCTGCCTGTCGATCATGCAGGTGCTGCATGACGGGCTGTCGGATTCGAAATACCGCCCCTGCCCGCTGCTGGTCAAATATGTCGAGGCCGGCTGGCTCGGCCGCAAGACCGGGCGCGGCTTCTACGACTATCGCGGCGAGCATCCCGTTCCGACACGCTGATCGCCTCGCTACCAGCGCACAAAAAGTCGTCCGCCGAGCGCCCCGAGCACGGCAAGGATGGCGACCGCGATCGTATACCAGGTGCCGACGAAAAGCGGCGAATCGTCGAAGCAATGCGCCGCATAGAAGGTCGCCGCCAGCCCGCCGGCAAGCAGGCCCGCGGCCGCACCGGCAAGCACCGGCCTTGTCGGCGCGCCATGGCGCAGCACCGCGAGAAAGACGGCAAGCGGGCCGATCCCGATCAACGGAATGAAGGTCAGGCAGATGACCATGTTCGTGCCGACCAGGCGCGTGCCCCAGTCGGACGCAGGCACGGCGAAGAGTTCGAGAATCACAGCCACAATCACCAGCAGCGGCGCGGCGACCATCCAGCTCACCGCCCGGCCGGTCGATGCACCGGGCGTCGACAGCCCACGCACCAGGACAAAGGCGCTGGCGGCAAGAGCAATCGTGAAGACGAATTTGGACAGGAACCGCATCGTGTGCATGGCGATCGCAATGTCGGGCCGCGGGCCGATCGTCAGCCAGAAAACCGCGGCCGCGATCACGATGGCCGCGCCGGCGGCAAGCCACCAGGCGGTGCCTAGCGGCAGCGCCTTGCTGCGGGCATCGGCGTCGAGCGCCTTGATGAAATCTTCGGTCCTCATGTTATTCCCGCCCCGCCCTGAACCGTTTGGCAATGGCGGCAAGCCCGCGGTGCAGTGACACCCGCACAGCCGTCTCGCTGATGCCGAATTTGGCCGCGGTCTCACCGATTGACCGGCCTTCGACCGATACGGCCGAGACGACGGAACGCTGTGCCGGCGGCAGGCTGTCGAGCGCCCGGTTGAGGTCGCGCTCGCTCACCGTCTCCGATTCCGGCTCGGCAAAGGTCTCGGCGATTTCGTCGATCTCGATCTCGATCCGCCGACCGCGCCGCCGGAACGCATCGATCAGCTTGAAGCGGGCTATTGCATAGACCCAAGGCAGCACCGGCGCATCATGGCGCCAGGTGTGTCGTTTCACATGAATGGCCAGCAAGGTTTCCTGCACGACATCCTCGGGATCCACCCCGCCCTGCACGATCTTGCGCCGGGCAAAGCCACGAACGAGCGCGGCGATCCGGTGCAGAAAGTCGGCATAGGCCCTTTCGTCTCCGGCGATCGCGGCCCGCAGCAGCCGTGAAAGCTCGGCTTCGTCCTTGCCGCTCACAAGAGTTCACTCCCCGATATTCGCGTCTCGGCGCTGATTTGTTACGGGGCCGGCGAAATAATGTCCAAGGCAAATTAGCTGAGCATCACGAAAGTTTGCTCCTTTTGAGCGATTGAGTGGGCCAGCAATGTTGACTGCACCAGTCAGGTATTGGTAGGTGCAGCGTGCCAAGCCAAAGACCATCGAAATCGAGGACGACGCCATGAAATATGCTCTTTCCGCCCTTGCCGGTGCGACAGCACTTGCAATCAGCCTGATCGCCCGCCCGGCAATAGCAGAGGACGAGGGCATCGTCGTCTACAACGCCCAGCACGAAAACCTGACCAAGGCCTGGGCGGAGGGATTCACCAAGGAAAGCGGCATCAAGGTTACCGTCCGCAATGGCGGCGACAGCGATTTCTCCAATCAGATCGTTGCGGAAGGCACCGCTTCGCCCGCCGATGTATTCCTGACGGAGAATTCGCCGGCCATGGCATTAGTCGAGGCGGCCGGCCTGTTCGCACCGGTCGATACCGAGACGCTGGCCCAGGTTCCGCAGGAGTACCAGCCGGCGAGCGGTAAATGGGTCGGCGTCGCCGCGCGCAGCACCGTCTTTGCCTACAACAAGACCAAGCTGAGCGCCGACCAGCTGCCCAAATCGCTGCTCGATCTCGCCGATCCGAGATGGAAGGGCCGCTGGGCCGCTTCGCCCTCCGGCGCCGATTTCCAGGCGATCGTCAGCGCGCTTCTGCAGCTCAAGGGTGAGGCGGCGACGGCCGAATGGCTGAAGGCGATGAAGGAGAATTTTACCGCCTATAAGGGCAACAGCACGGTGATGAAGGCGGTCAATGCCGGCGAGGTCGAAGGCGGCGTGATCTATCACTATTACTACTACGGCGATCAGGCCAAGACCGGCGAGAACAGCAAGAACGTCGAGTTGCACTATTTCAAGCATCAGGATCCCGGTGCTTTCGTCTCGATTTCCGGCGGCGGCGTGCTGGCCTCGAGCAAGCACCCGAAGGAAGCGCAGGCTTTCCTGAAATGGGTCACCGGCAATGGCGGCCAGGACGTGCTGAAAACAGGCGATTCGTTCGAATACGCAGTCGGCAAGGGCGCCGAGTCCAATCCGAAGCTGGTGCCGCTGGCCGATCTGCAGGCGCCGAAAGTCGACCCGACGACGCTGAACTCGAAAAAGGTGACCGACCTGATGACGGCGGCCGGCTTGCTTTAGCCGGCGTTCGTCCTAAAAGGGCAACCGACTGCGCTCCTGTGGGAATTCGCTTTCCACAGGAGCGCTCTGTTTTCAAGATGGCATTTGCCTATGACCACAAGCTACCCGCGAGATTATCCGCCGCCGATCGTTTCCGCCTCCGGGCGGAGCTGGCGCAACGTCTGATCTGATGCAATCCGCGATCGATCTCGCACGCCCAGGCTTGCCGGCCGACGCCACGGCCGTGCGGGCACGTCGTTGGTCGGTCTCATGGATTGCGTTGGCTGCCGTCTTTGTCTCGCTTTTCGCGCTGCTGCCGCTTGCCTTCATCGTCTGGGTGGCGGTGCAGACCGGCTGGGAAACGGTGGCGGCGCTGGTGTTCAGGCCGCGCGTCGGCGAACTTCTGGTCAACACCAGCCTGCTGGTGGTGTTGGCGGTGCCGATCTCGATCGTGCTGTCGGTCATGCTGGCCTGGCTGACCGAGCGCAGCGATCTGCCGGGTGCCCGCCTATGGGCCTGGCTGTCGGTGGCGCCGCTCGCCATTCCGGCCTTCGTCCACAGCTACGCCTGGGTCACCATGGTGCCCAGACTGCACGGCCTGTGGGCCGGCGTGCTTGTGTCGGTCATCGCCTATTTCCCCTTCCTTTATCTGCCGGTGGCGGCGGCATTGCGCCGGCTCGATCCCGCTCTCGAGGATGCAGCGGCAGCCCTTGGTCTCGGCCCGTGGCGTGTGTTCAGGCGCGTCGTGCTGCCGCAGCTCCGGCTCGCCATTTGCGGCGGCTCCCTGCTGGTCGGCCTGCATCTCCTGGCCGAATATGGGCTCTATGTCTTCATCCGCTTCGACACCTTCACCACCGCGATCGTCGACCAGTTCCAGTCGACCTTCAACGGTCCCGCCGCCAACATGCTGGCCGGCGTGCTGGTGACCTGCTGCCTTGTGCTGCTCGGGCTGGAGGTGCTGGTGCGCGGCGAGGAGCGCTATGCCCGCGTCGGTTCGGGTGCTGCGCGCCAGCAGCAGCGCACGGGCCTTGGGCGCGCCACCATTCCTTGCCTGCTGCTGCCTGCCATTACCACGCTGCTGGCGCTCGGCGTGCCGTTCGCCACTATCGGCCGCTGGCTCATGGCCGGCGGCGCCGATGTCTGGCGGCTCGACGAGATCGGCCTGGCGCTTGGCCAAACGCTGTTCCTAGCAATTGCCGGCGCGCTGCTCGCCACCGTCGCGGCAATGCCGATGGCGTGGATTTCGATCCGCGCGCCCGGGCGGCTGCAACGCGTCCTGGAGGGCTGCAACTATATCGTCGGCGCGTTGCCCGGCGTTGTCATCGCCCTGGCGCTGGTCACCATCGCCGTGCGTATCGCCATGCCGCTCTACCAGACCCTGTTCACTATTCTGGTCGCCTATGCGCTGATGTTCCTGCCGCGCGCCCTGATCAGCTTGCGGGCGTCGATCGCACAGGCACCGGTCGAGCTCGAACGCGCCGCCTCCAGCCTCGGCCGGTCGCCGCTCAAGGCGCTGTGGTCGACGACCATCCGCCTGTCGGCGCCGGGCGCCGCAGCCGGCATGGCGTTGGTCGCGCTGGGTATCATGAACGAATTGACCGCAACCCAGATGCTGGCGCCCAACGGCACCCGCACGCTGGCCATGGCGTTCTGGTCCTATAGCGGCGAGATCGACTATGCGTCGGCGGCGCCTTATGCCCTGATCATGGTGGCGATGTCGCTGCCTTTGACCTGGTTGCTCTACGTCCAGTCGAAGCGGATGGCCGGGCGATGAGCTTTCTCGAGCTGAGCGGCATCCACAAGCACTACGGGCCCGTCGCAGCACTTGCCGGCGTCGACCTCAGCGTGGCCAGCGGCAGCCGTACGGCAATCGTCGGGCCGTCCGGTTGCGGCAAGACCACCTTGCTGCGGCTGATCGCCGGCTTCGAGGCGCCGGACCAGGGCCGCATCGTGCTTGATGGCGAGGTGCTGGCCGATGGCGACACGGCCGTGCCGGCGCATCGCCGCGGCATCGGGCTGGTGGCGCAGGACGGCGCTCTATTCCCGCATCTGAGCATCGCCGCCAATATCGGCTTCGGCATGGGGCGTCACGAGGAAAAGCGCAGTGAGCGCATCGCCGAGCTCGCCTATGTCGTCGGGCTGGACAAAGGTATCCTGAAGCGCCGTCCGCACGAACTCTCCGGTGGCCAGCAGCAGCGCGTCGCGCTCGCCCGCGCCATGGCCATGAAGCCGCGGCTGATGCTGCTCGACGAGCCGTTCTCGGCGCTCGACACCGGCCTGCGCGCCTCGATGCGCAAGGCCGTGGCCGAGCTCCTTGAAACCGCCGGCATCACCACCATCCTGGTCACCCACGACCAGGCCGAGGCGCTGTCATTCGCCAGCCAGGTCGCGGTGATGCGCGACGGCAAATTCTCGCAGGTCGGCACGCCGCGCGAGCTCTATTTCAAGCCGAAGGACAGGATGGTCGCCGAGTTCCTTGGCGACGCCATCGTCCTGCCGGCAAGGATCGCCGATGGCTTCGCCATCTCGCCGCTCGGCCGCATCGCTGTCGACAGCTCGGAGCGGCGCGACGTCGCCCGCATCATGCTGCGGCCGGAGCAGGTGTTGCTGAAACGCACATCGCGTGAAGGCATGTCCGGCACGCCGGACATGCTGTTCGGCGAGGTGACGGAATCGGAGTTCGCCGGCTCGATGTGCACCATCGCGGTGCGTCTGTTGAACAGCCCCGATCCGCCCGACGCCGCCGCCATCGGCAATACGCCGTTGATCCTGCGCAAGCCGGGCATGGACGCGCCGGCGATCGGCGAGATCGTCCGGCTGACCGTGTCGGGCAAGGCGCATGTGTTTGCCTGAACGGTTTTGCGCAAGGCCGACTTCAATCGACCCGTTTGCCTGCCTGATCGAACCAATGCAGCTTTTCGGACCTAGCCACGACGCGCAATTGGTCGCCCGGCTTGGCGCTGGCGCGGCCTGAGACGCGCACCACGATGCGGCTGCCGGCTGCTACGCAATGGAGAAAGCTTTCGGCACCGACCGGTTCGACCGCTTCCACTGTTGCCGGCAGCGCGAGCGCGCCGGCCGGCGCCTCTGCCGCGAAGGTGATGTCGGCGTCCTCCGGACGAAAGCCTAGTGTCACTGCCTTGCCCTGTCGAGGCGCCAAGCCAATCACATTACCGTCCGCCAATACCGAGCTTGGGGAGGCCCCTGTGAGCGCCAGCAGATTCATCGGCGGTGCGCCTATGAACGAAGCGACGAAGGTCGAGGCCGGTTTCTCGTACACATCAAGCGGCGCGCCGGTCTGCTCGACCAGGCCGGCGTTCATGACGACGAGGATGTCGGCCAGCGTCATCGCCTCAAGTTGGTCGTGCGTGACATAAACCGAGGTGACGCCAAGCGAGCGCTGCAGATTCTTGATCTCGATGCGCATCTGCCCGCGCAATTTCGCATCGAGGTTGGACAGCGGTTCGTCGAACAGGAAGACCTTCGGGTTGCGCACGATGGCGCGACCCATGGCGACGCGCTGGCGCTGACCGCCGGAAAGCTCGCGCGGGCGCCGGTCGAGCAGCGCCGAAAGCTCCAGCACCTTGGCAGTCGAGCGTACCCTGCTGTCGATCTCGTCATTCGGCGTGCCGCGATTGCGCAGGCCATAGGCCATGTTGTCATAGACCTTCATATGCGGGTAGAGCGCGTAGTTCTGGAACACCATGGCGATGTCGCGCTCGGTCGGGCCAATGGCGTTGACCACCTTGCCGTCGATGGCGACTGTACCGGCAGAAATCGTCTCCAGCCCGGCGATCATCCTCAGCAGCGTAGACTTGCCGCAGCCGGAGGGGCCGACCAGCACGCAAAGCTCCTTGTCGGGAATGGCGATGGAAACGCCCTTCACGGCCTCGACGCCGCTGGGATAGATTTTCCTGACATCCTTCAGATCCACGGTCGCCATCGGCTTCTCACTTTTCGGATTCGACCAGACCGCGCACGAACCAGCGTTGCATCAGCACGACCACCAGGATCGGCGGCACGATGGCCAGCATTGCCGTGACCATCACCAGGTGCCATTGGGTGTCGGCATCGGCGAAGGAAACCATCTTTCTCAGCGCGATGACGATGGTGTTCATGTCGTTGCTGTTGGTGACGAGCAGCGGCCAAAGATACTGCGTCCAGCCATAGATGAAGAGGATCACGAACAGCGCGGCGATGTTTGTCCGCGACAGCGGCACCAGAATATCGAAAAAGAAGCGCCATGGCCCGGCACCGTCGACACGCGCCGCCTCGACCAATTCGCCCGGTATGGTCATGAAGAACTGGCGAAACAGCAGCGTTGCGGTAGCCGAGGCGATCAGCGGGACGATCAGGCCGGCATAGGTGTCGATCATGCCGAGATCGACCATCACCTTGTAGGTCGGCAGGATGCGCACCTCGACTGGAAGCATCAAGGTGATGAAGATCAGCCAGAAGAAGGTCATGCGCAGCGGAAAGCGAAAGAACACGATCGCGTAGGCCGACAGGATCGAGATGAAGATCTTTCCCACCGCAACGCCGAGCGCCATGATCGTGGTGTTGAGCAGCAGCCTGCCGACGCTGACCCCGCCGATACGACCGATGCCGCCGAATAGCGCCTCGCTGTAATTGTTCCATAGCTGGCCGCCGGGCAAGAGCGGCAGGGGCGGCCTGAGGATCGTTTGCAGCGTGTGCGTCGAGGCAACGAAGGTGTAGTAGATCGGAAAAGCCACGATCACTATGCCGAGGATGAGCACGGCATGGGCGATGAAGGTGCGGAGCCGGGACTGGCCGATCATCGCTGCCCTCAGCCGTAGTGGACTTTGCGTTCCACATAGCGGAACTGGATTGCTGTGAGCGCGATGACGATGGCCATCAGGATGACCGACTGCGCCGCCGAGTCGCCCAGGATCAGATTAACGAAGCCGTCATTGTAGACCTTGTAGACCAGCGTCTCTGTCGTCTTGCCCGGCCCGCCGCCGGTGACGGCATGAACGATGCCGAACGTGTCGAACAGGGCATAGACGGTGTTGACGACCAGCAGGAAAAAGGTTGTCGGCGCAAGCAGCGGGAAGACGATGGTCCAGAAGCGCTTGGTTTCGCCGGCGCCGTCCATGGCCGCCGCTTCGATCAGCGTTTTCGGCACCGCCTGCAGGCCGGCGACGAAGAACAGGAAGTTGTAGCTGATCTGCTTCCAGGCAGCAGCCGACACCAGCAGGATCATGGCGTGGGTGCCGTTGAGCAGCGGGTCCCATACGACGCCGAGGCTTCTCAGCAAATAGGCCAACGAGCCGATCGAGGGATTGAACAGGAAAAGCCAAAGCATGCCGGCAATCGCCGGCGCCACGGCGTAAGGCCATATCAACAGTGTGCGGTAGAGGCCTTTGCCGCGCACGGCCTTCTCGGCCATGACCGCGAGCAGCAGGGCCACAACCATGGCAACGGTCGCGGTCGCAAGAGAGAACACTACTGTGACCTTGATCGAGTTGAGGTAGGCCGGATCGGCCAGCACCTTCCGGAAATTGGCCAACCAGACGAACCTGCTCTTCAGCCCGAACGGGTCTTGCCTGAGCATGGACTGGTAAAGCGCCTGACCGGCCGGCCAGTAGAAGCAAACCAGGGTGATGGCGAGTTGTGGCGCCACCAGCAGGTAGGGCAGGATCTTGTTGGGAAAGACGACGCGTGGAGACAGGCTGATTTCCCTCGCTATCCAGGTATCGCCCACGCGAGCTCGCGTGGGCGATATTCCAACCGACTAACCGAGATAATCCCGTCAGTTCTCCAGCGCTTCCTTGATCGCCGCGTTGCCGCGCGCAACCGCATTGTCGAGTGCCTGCTGGGCGGTTTGCTGGCCGGCCAGCATCTTCTCCAGCTCCTCGTTCTGGATATCGCGCACCTGCGGCAGATTCGGCAGGCGCACGCCCTTCGAGTTGTCGGTCGGCGCCTTGCCCGTCATCTGCAGGATGGGTGTCTCGCGGCCGGGGTTTTTGTCATAGAAGCCTGATTTCTTAGTCGCCTCGTATGCCGCAAGCGTCACTGGCAAATATCCCGACTTCTGGTGCAGATATTCCTGCACATCGGTCTTGGACAGATAGGCAAAGAAAGCCGCGACGCCCTTGTATTCCTCGTCCGACTTGTTGCCGAACACCCACAGGCTGGCACCACCCGGCGTCGTGTTCTGTGGTGCGCCCTTGGCGTCGGTATCATAGGGAAGCTGGCCGATGCCATAGTTCATGCCGGACTTGACGATATCGCCGAGGCCGCCCGACGATTCGGTGAAGATGCCGCATTCGCCGGCGAGGAATATTTGCTTGGCTTCGGAGGTGCGTCCGCCATATTTGAACGTGCCGTCCTTGGCCAGGTCAGCTAGCGCCTGGAAGTGGTTGACGAAAATCGGCGCATTGATCTTGAGTTCGACATCACCGCCGGCCAGGCCATTCTGCTGGGTGGCCCAAGGCACGTCATTCCACGCCGCGAAATTCTCCAGGTGGATCCAGGTCAGCCAGGTCGAGGTATAGCCGCAAGGGGCGGCGCCGCTCGTCTTGATCTTCTTGCCAGCTTCCCACACCTCGTTCCACGTCTTGGGCGGATTGTTCACGTCGAGGCCTGCCTTCTGGAAGATGTCCTTGTTGTAATAGAGGATGGGCGAGGAAGAGTTGTAGGGGAACGATAGCATGGTGCCGTCCGGCTTCGAATAATAGCCTACGATGCCGGGCAGATACTGGCTCTTGTCGAAAGTCATCCCGGCGCCGGTCATCACATCGGCCACCGGCTTTATCGCACCCTCGGCCGCCATCATCACGCCGGTGCCGACGTCGAACACCTGGAGGATATCGGGCGCCTGGCCGGCGCGGAAAGCGGCGATGCCGGCATTCAGCGTCTCCGGATAGGTGCCCTTGAACACCGGAACGAGCTCATAGTCGCTCTGGCTGGCGTTGAAATCCTTGGAGATCTTGGCGACGACCTCGGCGTTGGCGCCGGTCATGGCGTGCCACCAGCTGATCTGCGTGACGGCGAAGGCGGAGGTGGTGGAAAGCAGGGTCAACGTGGCGGCGATACCGGCCGCAAAGCCGAAGAACTTCATGTTTCATCTCCCGTTTGTCATTGGCGAAAGGGGCACTTCCGCAAAGCCAATATGTGGCGCTGATGACAATCGGACAACGGTTTTATTGCGGATCAATGAACATCATTCCTTCCTAAAGTGCACTCGCTACCGAAACCGGGCGCCAGAAATCACATCACCGTCTTTCGGCGCAGCGGCGTCGGTTTTCCCCCGAAAAGACCCGCCTCATGGCCCGCGGGTTAACCATTCGTTAAAATCTCCAAGAGCTAATCAGTCACACCTCCCCTGTTAGTTTTGGCAGACCGAGTGAACCAGGATGCTGACGGTCTATAATTGTATTGTAAGTCAGCACGATCCGAGACTGGTTGCGCTTGCCGCACTCGTCTGTGGAATTTCTTGCTTCTCAGCGGTTAATCTCCTTAAGCATGTCGGCCGATCGACCGAGCGAAACCGGCTTGTCTGGCTGATGATCGCCGCGGCCTCGACCGGGTTCGGCATATGGGCGACGCATTTCATCGCCATGACCGCGTTTACGCCGGGAATACCGAACGCATACAATCCGGGATTATCCGCCTTTTTCGCTTGCCGCCGCCGTTATCATGACCGCGCTTGGGATGTGGGTCGCCACCTTGCGCCGCGGCATCGACTATTTCCTCGTCGGTGGCGCTATTCTGGGCGGCGCCATCGCGACGATGCACTACATCGGCATGGCAGCTTTCGAGGTCGAAGGCCGGGTCGTATGGAACCTGCTCCTTGTCGCGATATCGCTTCTGGCCGGCGTGATCCTCGCGGCACTGGCGCTCCTTGTCGTCTTGCGCCGTCCGTCAGCGCTCGCGACTTTCGGCGGCGCGGCGCTTTTGACGCTGGCGATTTGCAGCTTGCATTTCATCGCGATGGCCGCGGTGTCGATCATTCCGGATTCCTCGATTGAAATATCCGAACATTCCATCGAGCCCATTTCCCAGGCCTTTGCCGCAGCGGTCGCCAGCCTGATAATCCTTGTGCTATCGGGTGCCGCGCTGTGGATCGACCTGCGCTTTCGCCGCCAGAAGCTCGAGGCCGATCGCATGCACGATCTCGCCAATGCGGCGGTGGAAGGTCTGATCGTTTGCGATGGCACCCGCATTGTCAGCGCCAATGACAGTATGGCGAAGCTGACCGGAACAGCGACAGCCACCCTGAACACGATGCAATTCGGCGAGCTTTTCGACGGACAGAGCGCAGCCGATATGTCCGGCTTCGGCGAACAGGCGCAGGAAGCGAAGTTAAGGGGCAGCGACGGCGCGAGAATTCCTGTCGAGCTGATCGCCAGGAAAATCACCTACTGCGGCAGGCCTCATACAGTGCTTGCCGTTCGCGACATCCGTGAGCGCAAGAAGGCAGAACAAGAGATCCTCCGCCTCGCGCATTTCGATCCGCTTACCGGGCTTGCCAATCGGCGGAGCTTTTCTTCCCGGCTGGAAGCAGAATTCGCCTCGATGGATCGTAGCGGCAAGGATGGACATCTGGCGCTCCTGCTGCTTGACCTTGACCGGTTCAAGCAAGTCAACGACCTCTATGGCCACGGGGCCGGCGATGCTATGCTGCAGAAGCTGGCGCACTGCATTTCCGGCATCCCGCGCCACGGACAGATGCTCGCGCGTCTCGGCGGCGATGAATTTGCCATCATAGCTCCGAACCTCCCCGACCCCCTGGCCGCAGGCCGGATAGCCGAGGACTTGCTGGCGGCGATCCGGGAGGAAAACAGGGTTTCGGTCGGCTCCGGCCTCGTCTCGGCCAGCATCGGCATCGCCTTCTTTCCGCTGGATGCCGAAGACCAGGCCGGCCTGATCAGCCATGCCGACACGGCACTCCATCGCGCCAAAACCGAAGGCAGGGACACTTATCGGTTTTTCGAGATGGCCATGGGCACCGCGGCCCGCGACAAGCGCGTGATGGAGCATGAATTGCGCCAGGCGATCGCCCGCAAGGAGTTCCACCTCGTCTATCAGCCGCAGAAGGAGATCCGCGGCGGCAGGATGATCGGCTTCGAAGCCCTGGTCCGTTGGCAGCACCCTGAGCGGGGTGACATTTCTCCGGCCGTTTTCATCCCCGTGGCCGAGGACAGTGGCGCTATCGCGCAGATCGGCGACTGGGTGCTGACGACGGCTTGTAACGATGCTGTTCGCTGGACAAACCCGCTGATGGTCGCCGTCAACGTCTCCGCCGTGCAACTTCACAATCCGAACTTCAGCCGCAAGGTGCACGACGCGTTGACGAGATCCGGCCTGGCCCCCGGCAGGCTCGAACTGGAGATCACCGAAACGGCCCTGGTGAAGGACATGCCGCGCGCGCTGGCAACCTTGAGGCAGGTCAAGGCGCTTGGCGTGCATGTGGCGATGGACGATTTTGGCACCGGCTATTCTTCGCTGTCCAACCTCAGCGCCTTTCCCTTCGACAAGATCAAGATCGACGGGTCGTTCATCAAATCGGTCGACAAGAACGCCCAGTTCGCGGCGATCGTTCGCGCCGTGCTGGGGCTTGGACGCGGTCTCGGCTTACCGGTTCTGGCAGAAGGCATCGAGACGCCGGGTGAATTGCAGTTCCTGGACGCCGAGGCTTGCGAGATCGGGCAAGGCTACTACCTCGGCAAACCGGCTCCGATCGAGACATTCGGGGAACTGACGGGCGTGGCCGCTCCGGCAATCCGCACCGCCAGCCGACGCGGCGCAAGCATTGCCGTGCTCAAGCCGCGCCTGCGCACGGTCTGAGCCTATCCCGGCTGAAGCGCCGCCTCGACCAGACGCTTGGCATCCGGCCCCGACCATTCGGCCGGGCCATTCATATGGGCGATCAGGCAGCCTTGCCCATCGATCAGCATGGTGACCGGCAGACCGAGCGCCAGGCCGCGCGTCTTGACGTCGTTGAACAGCGCCATCGTGGCATCGCGATAGTAGCCGAGCGACTTGACGCCGGTGTCCTCCAGGAACTTCTTCGGTTTGGCATCGTCGCCGGCATCGACGTTGACGGCAACAACCTGAAACGCATCGCTGCCCATCTCCTTCTGCAGCGCATCGAGCGCGGGCATTTCGGCGCGGCAAGGTGCGCACCATGTCGCCCACAGATTGAGCAGCACCGTCTTGCCGGCATGATCGGCGATCGTCGTCGGCTTGCCGTCGGGGCCGTTGAAGGCAAGGCTTTTCAGCGATTGCGGCGGATCCGCCGGCAAAAGCGCGGCAACCTGGCCGGTGGCAGCGGCGGCGATCTTCTTGGCACGGTCGGTCTTGACGGCGCAGGCGACGTCGTCCTTGCCGCCGCCGGCGGCCACTTGCGCGGGCGCCTTGTTGCCAGAACTGCTTTCCCTGACATATACCGCGACCGCGCCGGCCAGCACGCCCGCAACCAAAGCGGCGAGGATGAGACGCAAAGCCGGGAAAAATCTATTGCCGTCTGCCATTTTTGAAAAACTGCTCCGGAGCACGGGTTATAGCGATGAATGACAAGAAGGCCAGCAACCAGATGTGGGGCGGACGTTTTGCCTCGGGTCCGGCCGCAATCATGGAAGCGATCAACGCGTCGATCTCGTTCGACCGCAAACTCTATGCGCAAGATATTCGCGGCTCGATCGCCCATAGCCAGATGCTGGCGCAAACGGGCATTATTTCGGCGGCCGACCAAGAGAAAATCGCTCACGGGCTGAACACGATCCTGGCAGAGATCGAGGCTGGTACATTTGAGTTTTCGACCAGGCTGGAAGACATCCACATGAATGTCGAGGCCCGTCTGGCCGAGCTGATCGGCCCCGCCGCTGGCCGCCTGCATACCGCCCGCTCGCGCAACGACCAGGTGGCGGTCGACCTCAGGCTGTGGGTCAAGGACGAGTGCTTTCGCGTCACCGAGGCGCTGAAGGGCCTGATCACGGCGTTCCTGGATCGGGCCGAGGAGCATGCGGCAACAGTGATGCCGGGCTTCACCCACATGCAGGCGGCGCAGCCGGTGACCTTCGGCCACCACTGCATGGCCTATGTCGAGATGTTTGCGCGCGACCTGTCGCGTGCCCGCGATGCGATTGAGCGGATGGATGAAAGCCCGCTCGGCGCCGCCGCCCTCGCCGGCACCAGCTTTCCCATCGACCGGCACCAGACGGCGAAGGCGCTTGGCTTCCGCGAGCCGATGCGCAATTCGCTCGACAGTGTTTCGGACCGCGATTTCGCGCTCGAGTTCCTGGGCTTGGCGGCGATCTGTGCGACGCATCTGTCGCGGCTGGCCGAAGAGATCATCATCTGGTCGACGCCGCAATTCGGCTTCGTCAGGCTGTCGGATAGTTTCTCGACGGGTTCGTCGATCATGCCGCAGAAGAAGAATCCCGACGCTGCCGAACTGGTGCGCGGCAAGACCGGCCGTGTCACCGGCCATCTCGTCGGTCTGCTGACGGTGATGAAGGGCATGCCGCTGACCTATGCCAAGGACATGCAGGAAGACAAGGAATCGGTCTTCGACGCGGCCGAGACGCTCGACCTGATGCTGGCGGCGATGACCGGCATGGTGCGCGATATAACGGTGAACACTGCCGCGATGAAGAAGGCGGCCGGCGCCGGCTATTCGACTGCGACCGACCTCGCCGACTGGCTGGTGCGCACGCTCGGCCTGCCGTTCCGCGAGGCGCACCATATCACTGGCCGGGCGGTGGCGCTGGCCGAGGAGAAGAAGGTCGGGCTCGACAGGCTTTCGCTGGAGGATCTGCAGTCCATTCACCCCGGTATCAGCGCCGACGTGTTTTCGGTTCTTGCCGTGCAGAATTCTGTAAAGAGCCGCACGAGCTTCGGCGGCACCGCGCCGTCCGAGGTGCGCAAGCAGATCCGCTACTGGAAAAAGCGGCTCGCCAAGGCGTAAGACGCGGGGTGCAATGGCCGCAAAACTCGGCTAGAAGCGGCTGCGGGCAACAGTTTCGGACGGATGGCACGATGACCGGAAGCAGGATTTTGGTGACGCTGACGCTGCTGGCGGCAATGGCCACCGTTGCGGCCTGCGGCAGGAAGGCTGCGCTCGACACGCCGTACGCGGCAGCCGTGCAGGCCCGCAAGGACGCCGAGAAGGCCAAGCAACCTTTGCCGCCGGAGCCGGAAAAACCTGTCGAGGACAAGAAATTCATCCTCGACCCGCTGCTCTGATTTCGGACCAATCTCGTGAACCATTTCGACTACCGCGACGGCGCGCTGCATGCCGAGGACGTGGCGATATCAGACATCGCCGCCAGCGTCGGCACGCCGTTCTACTGTTATTCGACGGCGACGCTGACCAGGCATTTTCGCGTCTTCACCGAGGCCTTTGCCGGGCTCGATGCTCTCGTCTGCTATGCCATGAAGGCGAATTCCAACCAGGCCGTGCTGAGGGTGCTGGCAAGGCTCGGCGCCGGCGCCGACGTGGTCTCGGAGGGCGAATTGCGCCGCGCTTTGGCGGCCGGCATCCCGGCAAGCAAGATCCTGTTTTCGGGCGTCGGCAAGACCGCGCGCGAAATGGATTCTGCGCTCTCGGCCGGCATTCTCTGCTTCAACGTCGAATCCGAACCGGAGCTGGAGTTGCTGTCGGCCCGCGCCACCGCGCTGGGCAAGATCGCGCCGATCTCGCTGCGCATCAATCCGGATGTCGACGCCAGGACGCACAAGAAGATTTCGACTGGGAAGGCCGAGAACAAGTTCGGCATTCCGTGGCAGCATGCGCGGAAGGTCTATGCGCGCGCGGCTGAGCTGCCGGGCATCAAGGTCACCGGCATAGACACCCATATCGGCAGCCAGATCACCGAATTGCAGCCCTTCGACGATGCCTTTGCGCTGCTGGTGGAGCTGGTCGGCGCCTTGCGCTCCGACGGTCATGCCATCGAGCACATCGATGTCGGCGGCGGCCTTGGCATTCCCTACCGCGTCGACAACAACCCGCCGCCTTTGCCCGATGCCTATGCCCGGATCGTCAGGAAACATGTTGCCAAACTTGGGCTGAAGGTAATGTTTGAGCCAGGCCGGCTGATCGTCGGGAATGCCGGCATCCTGGTGTCGGAAGTAATCTTCGTGAAGGAGGGCGACGCCAAGAACTTCCTCGTCGTCGACGCCGCGATGAACGACCTGATCCGGCCGACACTTTACGACGCTTTTCACGACATCAAGCCGGTGGCGCAGCAGCCGGCCGCTGCACCACGCATGAAGGTCGACGTCGTCGGCCCGGTTTGCGAGACCGGCGACTATCTCGGGCTCGACCGTGACCTGCCCCGGCTGAAATCCGGCGACCTGATCGCTGTCTCCACCGCCGGCGCCTATGGCGCCGTTCAGGCCGGCACCTACAATACCAGGCTGCTGGTACCGGAAGTGCTGGTCGACGGCGACCGCTTCCACGTTGTGCGTCCGCGCCAGACCTATGACGAGCTGATCGGACTGGACTCGGTGCCGGACTGGTTGGAGTAGAACTCTGCAGCTACAGCCGGTGCTGAATGAGCGCCCTGATTTCGGCGATTCTGTCCTCATTCCGGCGATAGAATATCCACTGCTTGATGCGCTTGCTGCGCAAAAGCCCTGCCTGGGTGAGCACGCGCATATGCTCGCTGAGCGTAGCCTGGGTGATCCCTAGCCTCTCCGCGATCAGCAGCGCGCAGACGCCGTCCTCGACCAGATCGCCGTCCGTCTGCGGCGGAAAATGCGCCCGCGGGTCCTTGAGCCAATCGAGGATCTGGAGCCTGCGCTCGTTGGCAATCGCTTTGAAAACGTCGACCTCTTGCATTTAGGCACTTTGCCAAGTTACTAAGTAATGTCAACTCTGGGAGTGAAAGCATGCTGCACGGCCACACGATCACACGCGAGCGCATTGCGGCGATAGAACCCCGCATCCGGCCCTTCGTGCGCCACACGCCGGTGCTGCGCGTCGACATGGCCGATTTCGGCCGCCCGCCTCTGCCCGTCGACCTGAAGCTTGAGTGCTTGCAGCATTCCGGCTCGTTCAAGGTACGTGGTGCGTTCACCAATCTCCTCGAACGGCCGGTTCCTGCGGCCGGCGTCGTCGCCGCGTCGGGCGGCAATCACGGCGCCGCCGTCGCCTATGCCGCCATGCGGCTCGGCCACAAGGCGACCATCTTTGTTCCCGAAGTGAGCCCGCAGGCCAAGCTGGACCGCATCCGCGGCTACGGCGCCGAGCTGATCGTCGGCGGCGCCCGTTATGCCGAGGCGCTGGCCGCCAGCGAGAGCTTCGCCGAAAAATCCGGCGCGCTGCAGATCCACGCCTTCAACCAGGAGGAGACGCTGGTCGGGCAAGGCACGCTCGGCCTCGAGATCGAGGCCGACCTGCCGAAGCTCGACACCCTGCTGGTCGCCGTCGGCGGCGGCGGGCTGATCGGCGGCATCGCTGCCTGGTTTTCCGGCCGCATCAGGATAATCGCGGTCGAGCCGGAGGGTGCGCCGACGCTTCATCGCGCCTTCGAGGCGGGCCGACCCGTCGACGCGCCGGCTGAGGGCATCGCCGCCGATTCGCTCGCGCCAAAGCGTGTCGGCGAAATGATGTATCCTATCGCCGAGGCATTCGTCGAGCGCTCGATCCTGGTCGGCGACGACGACATTATCGCCGCCCAGGCGGCGCTGTGGGACCGCGTGCGAATCATCTCCGAGCCGGGCGGTGCGGCCGCCTTCGCGGCGCTCCTGTCCGGCCGCTACGCACCGGCTGCAGGCGAGCGCGTTGCCGTACTGGTCTGCGGCGCAAACGCCAATCCGGCGAAATTCTGACAATATCCGGGGCATTATTGTTCACGTTTTGGGGAACCGCCTCGCCTTCGCCGTGTTTGTTGGTATCCTTAGGGCGATGTGCATCCGCTTGGACGCACGAAGTACGCGCTAGGATTTTAGGTCTTCGCATCGTGCTTCCCGAAAATCGACTTTTCGGGCCCATGCGATAGACTCGTGAGGCCTGGGCTATCCCGCCCGGCCAGGAAGGGCCGATGACACAACGACCCATTTTCACCAGCGATCGCAGTCTGGCCAGGCGCCTTGCCTTGAGCCGGCTGGGGACGCAGGTCTCGATAATCGTCGAACGCGGCTGGCCATTGCTGCTGCCACTGATCATCGTCGCCAGCCTGTTCCTCAGCATTTCGTGGCTCGGCCTGTTCCCATTTTTGCCCGATCTGGCGCGGATCGGTCTTATCACGGCATTCGGCGTCGCAGCGCTTGCCGCACTCTATCCACTGCGTTTCTTCCGCACGCCATCCAGGGCCGAGGTCGACCGCCGCATCGAGGCGGCCAACCGTTTGCTGCACAGCCCGGTGCAGGTCCAGACCGATCGCCCGAGCGGCAAGGAAAGCATTTTTTCGCAAGCCCTGTGGCGCGAGCATCAGCGGCGCATGGCGGACCGGCTGGGCGAGCTTGGCGGCGACGTGCCGCGCACACGCGTGCCGGAACGCGACCCGTGGGCGCTGCGTGCCGTTGCCGCGCTTTTGTTGGTCACTGCCTTTGCCTTCTCCTTCGGGCCATCGGGCGGCAGGCTGAGCGACGGTTTTGTTGCCCGTGCCGCCCGCGACGTCGTGCCGCCGCGCATTGATGCCTGGGTGACGCCGCCGGCCTATACCGGCAGGCCGCCGGTATTCCTGAACGCCCCGGTCCTGGCCAACAACGCCACTCAAGCGCCGCCGACCTTCACGATTCCGGAGGGCAGCGATGTGTCGCTGCGCGTCACCGGCGGTTCGGGCGAGGAAACGCTGAGCTACGCCGACACCGGCGGCAACACCCGCGCCATCGATCCGACCGGGCCGCAAGCCGCCAAGACTGAGGCAAGTCCGGCAACGCCTTCCACCGTGCGCCAGTTCAGCGGCAAGTTAACGGCCGACGGCACGCTGACGCTGCAGTCCAGCGACGGCGAGCTCGGCCGCTGGGCCTTCGCCATAATTCCCGACAAGCCGCCGCAGATCCGCTTTGTCGGCGAGCCGAAGCGCGCCGTCAACGGCGCCTTCGAGCTCAACTACCAGATCGACGACGACTATGGCGCGGCCTCCGCCAAGGCGGTTTTCGCGTTGGCCGATCCGCAAGTGCCCAACGCGCATCCGCTCTATGGCCCGCCGGAAATGCCGCTGACGTTGCCGCGCCGCGGCGGCAAGGCCAATGCCGCTAAGACGACGAAGGACCTGACCGACCATGTCTGGGCAGGTGGCAACGTCAAGCTGTCGCTTGTCGCCACCGACGGTGCCGGACACACGGCGACCAGCGAAACCAAGACGCTGGTGATGCCGGAGCGGCCATTCTCCAACCCGTTGGCGCGGGCTGTGGTCGAGCAGCGCCGCATACTGGCGCTCGACGCCTATGCCAAGGACCGCGTGCTCGACCTGATGGATGCAATCACGCTCAGGCCGGAAGACACGTTCGACAACATGGCGCACTACCTCGCCATCATGAGCGCCCGCACCCGGCTGAAGATGGCAGACAGCGACGACCAGTTGCGCGACGAGGTCGCTTACCTCTGGGAGATCGCGCTCGGCATTGAGGAAGGCAATCTGTCGGCGGCCGAGAAGCGGCTGCGCCAGGCGCAGCAGGCGCTGCAGGATGCGATCAAGAACGGCGCCAGCGACCAAGAGATCGAGAAGGCGATGAAGGAACTGCGCGAGGCGATGAACCAGTTCCTGCAGGAATTCGCGGCGCGGGCGCAGCAGAATCCGAATGCGCCACAGATGCAGCAGAACGGTCAGGAACTGCGCCAGAGCGACATCGACCGCATGATGGACCAGATCGAGAACCTGGCGAAATCCGGCAATCGCGACCAGGCGCAGCAATTGCTGTCCGAGTTGCAGGACATGATGAACAATCTGCAGGCAGGCCGCCAGCAACAGGGCGGCCAGCAGGACAGCGAGATGCGCCAGCAGATGGACAAGCTGGGCGAGATCATGCGGCGCCAGCAGGAGATGATGAACGACACTTTCCGTATGGACCAGATGCAGCGCGGCCAGCAACAGCGCGGGCAGAACCGCGACGAGCAGCTCGGCGAGAACGGTGAGCCAGGCCCGATGGGCGAAGAGGGCAAGCCCGGCCCGGGTGACGACCGCGATCCGCTCGGCCGGCCGAAGCCGATGACGCCGCAGGAATTTGCTGATGCGCTGAAGCAATTGCAGGAAGGCCAGGGCAAGCTGCAGAGCGAGCTCGATCAATTGAGGAAGAGCCTCGAAGGCATGGGCCTCGACCCCAATGAGGGGTTTGGCGAGGCCGGCAAATCCATGGGCAATGCCGAACAGGCGCTCGGCGAGGGCGAAGGCGACCAGGCCGTCGGTCACCAGGGCCGCGCATTGGAAGCCTTGCGCAGGGGCGCCAAGGACATGATGAAGCAATTGCAGGCGATGCAAGGCGACCAGGGCGGCAACGGGCAGGGCGGGCGCCAGCAGAATGCCGACCGTGACCCGCTCGGGCGGCCCCGCACCAGCGAGGGTCCCGATGACGGAAGTTCGGTGAGAGTGCCTGACGAGATCGATGTGCAGCGTGCCCGCCAGATCCTCGAAGCGATCCGCAAGCGGCTCGGCAACGCACTCAGCCCGGATATCGAGCGCAGCTATCTGGAGCGGTTGCTGGAGCTGAAGTAAGGCTGCCCCCCAATATTCGGAAGATCGCCGTGCGGTCCGTGGAGGCCGCCACCGCCGGACTGAGCGGCACGTTTTAACGGTTGGTGAACGCCTCGCGGATCGCCTCTTCCATGCCGTCGATGGCCTCGCCGGAAGCGTTCGGATTGCGCCGCAGCACCACGTTCGAGGAATCGATGTCGCCGAACCCGTCGGCGGCCGTAAGCTCGCGGCAGCCGGCCGGGATGTTGCTGCGCGAGATCGGCGCAATCGCCAACCCGGAGGTGACGGCGAGCCGCAGGCCGCCATTGGTATCGCTGGTGTAGGCGACACGATAGGCGAGACCGCGCTGTTCCAGCGACTTTATGGCGAAATCCTTGCACCAACCGGCACGATTGTAGAGCGCGATCGGCACCGGCCGCTCCTCATGCATGTGATGCAGCTCCGACGTCACCCATACGGTCGGGTCATGCATCAGCACCTCACCGCCTGACAGATCCTGCCATTCGAACACCACCGCCAGATCGAGCTCGCCGGCGGCGAGCGCCGCGATCTGCGCACCGGAATGCGCGTAGCGGACCGTGATGTCGACCTGAGGATGGCGCTTGGCAAAGGCGCCGAGTGCCCGCGACAGGATCGCGTGGCCATATTCTTCCGGGATACCGATGCGCACCGGCCCGCCAAGCGGCGCCGCGACCATCGATGCCGCCGTCTCGTCGAGCAGTGAAACGATGCGCCTGGCGTTGGCGATGAGTTCGCCGCCGCGCTGCGTCAACGCTACACCGCGCGACCCGCGCTCGAACAGGCTGTCGCCGATCATGCCTTCGAGCCTCTTCATCTGCATCGAGACCGCCGACTGGGTGCGGCCGGCCCGCTCCGCCGCTTTGGTGAAATTGCCGGTGTCGGCGACCGCCACGAAGGTGCGCAACAGGTCGCTGTCGAGATTGGGTCGCATGTGCCCGCCATAAGAAAATCTGATTGCTGGCATCATTCCAATTCGTTTGCAACATGTCAAACGGCGGACGATAGTCGCCTTACCCATTGGATATGCGGCCGGGAAATCGGCTGCGGACCAATCAAAAGTCCTCACTCGTACCCGCTGCCCGAAACGGTGGCGGGTTCTTTTTACCCGGATGCAGGCCTGCTTTCGGCCGCGCACGCGGGAGACAGGAGCGCCTATGCAGAATCGGCTTGTGCTCGGCATCCTCAGCCTCTGTCTCGGCGTGCTGGTCTTTTCGCTGCAGGACCCGCTGGTCAAGGCGGTGTCGAGCCACTATCCGGTCACCGAGGTGATGGCGATCCGCTCGATCGTCGCCCTGCCGATCCTGGTTTTCCTTGTCCACGCCGATGTCGGATTGCAGGCGATCCTGTCGAAGCGGTTCGGCATGCTGACGATGCGCGCCTTCATCCAGTTCACCTCCTACACGGCCTACTACCTGGCAATCGCCGCCCTGCCGCTGGCTGACGCGGTGGCGCTCTATTTCATGGCGCCGCTGTTCATCATGGCGTTGGCCGGCCCCTATCTCGGCGAACGCGTGTCCTGGCAGGCGCTCGCCACCGTCCTGGTCGGCATGCTCGGCGTGCTGGTGATGGTGCGCCCGGGCGCCGGCTTGTTCGACTGGGCAGCGCTGCTGTCGCTAGGTTCGGCTCTGCTCTACGGTTTCTCGCAGCTGATGGCACGCAAGATCGGCGACACCGAATCCTCGACTGTCATGGCTTTCTATCAGAACGGCGCTTATCTGATCGGCGCCGCATTTGTGGCGGCATTGTTTTGGCTGGCAGGCATTGACCACGCCGTGCATCCGAGTCTCGAATTCCTCGTCCGGCCATGGGTCTGGCCGGCGACGCCGGATCTCCTCAAGATGGGGGCATGCGGCTTCGTTGCCTCGGCCGGCATGATCCTGTTGTCGCAGGCCTACCGGCTGGCGCCCGCCAACAGCGTCGCCACCTTCGAATACACCGGTATCATCTGGTCGCCGCTATGGGGTTTTCTGTTCTTTGCCGAAGTGCCGCGACCAGCGACGGCGGCGGGCGCAGCCCTCATCATCGGCGCCGGCCTGTTTGCGCTCAATGCCAGCCGGCGCCTGAGCGGCGCGCCAGCCATTACGGCGACCTGCGACCCTGCCTGAAGGCGGTCGGCCTTGGGCTTTAGGCGAAGCAGGCGAGCGCCTGTTCGACGCGGGCGCGGATTTCAGCCAGCGTGAACGGCTTTTGCACGACGTCGAGAATAATGCCGTCCAATTCCTCGGCGCGCTCGCGCTGGTCGGCATAGCCGGTCATCAGCATGATCTTCATCGCCGGGAACAGCGCTGCTGCCGCCTTGGCCATCTCGATGCCGTCTATTTCCGGCATGCGGATGTCGGACAGCACAAGGTCATAGCTCCCTTGCGCCGCCCGGATCAGAGAAAGGCCATGTGCGCCGTCGGCGGCAACAGTGACATTATGCCCGGCGCGTTCGAGCGCGCGAGCGGCGAGAGTGCGGACGGATTCATCGTCCTCGACGATCAGGAGCTTTGCCATGGGCAGGATATTTGGCGGGGAAAAGTTGATGTTTCCTGAAGGCGCCAAGGGTCGATGAGGCCTTTTCAGAATTCGCTCCGCCAAGTCAGATAGCGTGGTTTTCGAGAACCGGAGCGGAGCGGACGTTCGAGTCCGAGAGCACCGGAAGCGCAGAAAACTGCGTCAGGTGGCCGCCGGAGTAGAATTATCAAAAGGCCTCAAGCGTCGCCCTTGACGATGCCGACGAAGGGCAATTCGCGAAACGCGTGGGCGACGTCCATGCCATAACCGACGACGAAATAATCGGGGCAGTCGAAGCCGACATAGTCGGCGTTGAGCGTGGTCTGGCGGCGCATGCGCTTGTCGAGCAGCACGGCGATGGCACAGCTCCTCGCGCCGCGCGACAGCATGAGGTCGCGGGTGAAACTCAGCGTCTTGCCGGATTCCAGAATGTCATCGATCAAAAGCACATCGCGACCGGCGACCTCGTTGTCGATGTCGCGCAGCACCCTCACCTCACCGCTGGTCGTGCCGGCGCCATAGCTGGAGATGAAGATGAACTCGACCTCCGGCGACAGGCCGACATCGTGCATGGCACGGATAAGATCGGCGGCGAAGATGAACGATCCCTTCAGCACCGAGATTACCAGAAGGTCGTGGTAGTCGTGCCCGGCGATCTCCTTGGCAAGTTCCAGGTTCCGCCGCGCGATGGCGGACGCCGAAAACAGGACTTCGATGTCCTTGCCGCGCACAACTGGCATTGGCTGCCCTTCCAGAAATGATCGCCTTGTAGGCGAAGCCGACCGAAAACGGTCTTCAACCTGTTTCTAGGCATGTCGAGCCGGCTGGCAAGGCCAAATCTTTCGCAGGACGCCCGCGAACGGTCGGGTGTCCGCAGCGCGTCGCTGATCGTTTATCTGGTGACCTGTTGATTTTCTGGCGCCGCTCTAACGAACCAGCGCATGGCCGCCCGAAATCCAGAAGGCGGCAAAGGCGGCACCGACGCCGACAATCCAGAAGATCGGCCCACCATGCACCCACAATGGGCGTTCGACGGCGGTTTCGGGCTTGCGCAACATGTCCATGCCTTCGATCGAAGGCATGGACATCATGCGCGCAGGCAGCGGCGCAAAGTCTGGACGTGTAAAATGGCGGGGCAGCACCTCATAATCGGCATCGATGACCTCGGCGGTCACGTCGCGCATGATGCGTTCCGGCTCGGCGGCCGGATCGGTCATGATTTCGCCGGAAACCGGGCGCGCGGTTCGATCCTCAGCCATCATGGCCCAACACTACCGCACCTGTTCGCTGTTCGTTTCTTTTGGGTAAACGGAAATGGTTAACGCTTCCCCACCGGAACCCCTGTGACTCGCTCGAAAAGCCCCCAAATTAACCGTCGGTTAACCATGCCGGCCGATGGTCTTTCCATAGAAAGGGCTGGCATCTTGCCGCCGAGAATTTCAGGTCGTCGAAAGTGATCCGCTTCGAAAATGTCGGCCTCCGCTATGGCATGGGTCCGGAGATCCTCCGCGACATCTCCTTGCACATTCCGGAGCGCTCCTTTCAGTTCCTGAGCGGACCTTCAGGCGCCGGCAAGACGACGTTGCTGCGGCTTTTGTTCATGTCGCTGAAGCCGACACGCGGCCTGATCACCATTTTCGGCAAGGACCGCTCGCGCATCTCGCGTACCGAATTGCCGCATCTGAGACGACGCATCGGCGTGGTGTTCCAGGATTTTCGCCTGCTCGACCATATGACCACCTACGAGAACGTGGCATTGCCGCTGCGCGTGCGCGGCCGCGAGGAGGCGACCTATCGCACCGACGTCACCGAGCTGCTGAAATGGGTCGGCCTCGGCGAGCGCATGCATGTGCTGCCGCCGGTGCTGTCTGGCGGCGAGAAGCAGCGCGCCGCCATCGCCCGGGCGTTGATCGAGCAGCCCGAGATCCTGCTCGCCGACGAGCCGACCGGCAATGTCGACCCGCCGCTGGCACGACGCTTGCTGCGGCTGTTCATCGAGCTCAACCGGCTGGGCACCGCCGTGGTGATCGCCACACACGACCTCGGCCTGATGGAACAGGTCGACGCACGGCGAATGATCCTGGCCGGCGGAAGGCTGGACATCTATGACTGAGCTCTCCGTCGAACATTTCGAGGGTCAGGACGCCGCGGCGGCAAAGCCCCGCGTCCAGCGCAAAATGGCGCCGATCGTGCCGGCGCAGAACATCGCCGGCCGGGCGCTGGTGCTGGTCATCGCCATCATGACGTTTCTGTCCTGCCTGACGTTTGGCGCCGTCACGCTGGTGCGTGACACCGCCTCCGTCTGGGAGAACCAGATCTCGCGCGAGGCGACCATCCAGATCAAGCCGGTCGACGGCCTCGACATGGAGGCCGCACTTGCGCTGGCCTCGCAGATCGCCGGCGAATTCCCTGGCGTGAAAAGCGCCCGGATCGTCGACCGCGAAGCGACGGCCCGGCTGCTCGAGCCTTGGCTGGGCTCGGGCCTGAACATCGATGAGCTGCCGGTGCCGCGCTTGATCATCATCACCATCGACGAGAATAGTCCGCCCGATTTCGCCGCACTGCGCGCGGCGATCACGCCGAAGCTGCCGAGTGCCTCGCTCGACGATCATCGCACCTGGGTCGACCGGCTGGTTGCCATGGCCCGCACCACGGTAACGATCGGTATTGCAGTGCTGGCGCTGATGCTGTCGGCGACGGTGCTGACCGTGGTATTCGCGACGCGCGGCGCCATGGCCGGCAATGGCCACATCATCGAGGTGCTGCATTTTGTCGGCGCCGAGGCGCGCTTCATCGCGCGCGAATTCCGCCGGCATTTTCTGGTCACCGGCATGAAGGGCGCCGCGGCAGGCGGCGCCGCGGCGATCCTGGTCTTCATCGTCTTCTCCTGGTGGTCGTCACGCAACATGGCAACGCCGCTGGCCGACCAGGCGACCGCCCTATTCGGCAATTTCGCCATCGGCTCGGCGGGTTATCTCGGGGTCGCTGTCATGGTGCTGGTGATCGGCGCGCTGACGGCGGCAACCTCCCATTTCACCGTGGTTACCTATCTCAGCGACATCGACATTCGCCAGCCGGACGCCGGCTAAAGGAAAGATCGATCACGGATGAAAACGCATCGTCACGAAAATTGCATTTTTTTCCTACCAAAGGCCGTATTTCGGGATTAACCATTTCATGATGGACGTTCGGGACTCGACCGATACCGCTGGATGCATGCCAGTGCTGGTTGCGCGCCCGCCTGTATTCGCCGAGCCTGATGAATTTGCCAAGCCGGGTCAGTTCGCCAAACATGGGCGGCTGCTGGCAGCCCGCTCCTTGCGCATCTCGGCTCTCCTTCTGCTCGCCTTTATGGCGCTGTTTGTCGCCGGCTTCGGCTGGTTCGCCAATACCGTCAGCCGCCTGACTACGCCCGCCAATCCGGCAAGGGCCGACGCTATCATCGTGCTGACCGGCGGCCAGTCGCGCCTCGACGCTGCGATGGGCCTGCTTTCGTTAGGCAAGGGCGAGCGGCTGCTGATCAGCGGCGTCCATCCCTCCGCCAGCCGCCGCCAGCTTCAGGCCGCGACCGGCGGCGACAAGAGGCTGTTTTCCTGCTGCGTCGACATCGACCGCGCCGCGCTCGACACGATCGGCAATGCCGAGGAAAGTGCCAAATGGGTCGAGGACCATGCCTACGGCACGGTCATTCTCGTCACCAACAATTATCACATGCCGCGCAGCCTGCTGGAAATGGGCCGGCTGCTGCACGGCGCCAGGCTCGAACCCTATCCGGTGGTCAACACCAACCTCGAGAATGGCCGCTGGCTGACCAAGCCAGAAGCGCTGCGCGTGCTGTTCACCGAATATAACAAATACCTGCTGGCGCTGGCGCGCGGCATCATGCCGGTGAAGCAATCGCCCAACGGCGTCACGCTGGCCGACGCCGCGGGCGGAAACTGAACGGCACCGGCACTTTTATTCCCTAGCTGCTGCACCCGAGCGCAAGCGTGCGATCTCCTGTTCGAGCCGTTCGATGCGCTTGTCGCGTTCGCCCAGCGCCGCCGCCACGTCGGCCGCTTCGAAACGCTGCGGGATGTGCTGCGAGCAATTTGAATCCCAAGCCGAAACCGTAAACAGGATGACCTGCTCGGGTCGCGCCTTATAGTCTTGCGGCATCAGCTTTGCCGTCAGCTCGGCATCGCCCTCGACGACTTGCGCTTTGCCCCAGATCTTGATGCGCTGCCGGTGCGCATAATCGATCAGGAATAGGAAAGCCTGTGGGTTGTCGCTGAGGTTGCCCTGGGTGATGAACTGCCTGTTGCCGGAAAAATCGGCAAAGCCGATCGTCCGTTCGTCGAGCACCTTGAGGAAACCGGCAGGCCCGCCGCGATGCTGGATGTAAGGCTGCCCGTCCGCATTGGCGGTCGACAGAAAGACGCTGGTCTGCGCCTCGATGAAGGCGGCGAGATCGGGCGTGATTGCCGCCTGCCAGCCGCCACGCTCCTCGACACGGGCATAGGCCTGGCGCGAGCCCTTGCGCGCCTGAATCGCCTTCACCGTCGGGGTGAAAGCAACATCGCTGGTGTGAGCGTTCATGGAAGCCTCCTCAAGCGCCGAGCTGCGCTGCATTGCTAGTCAGGAAATAGGTCCTTCCATCTTCGAGATGCAGATGCCATATCTGCAATCTATCCTTCCGTTTTTCGGGAGGGCAAATTTTCGGGAGAGCTATGGATCGCCTCCAGTCCATGTCGCTTTTCGTTGCCGCGGCGGAGACAGGCAGCCTCTCGGCTGCCGGGCGCCGCTTCGGCATTCCGCTGACGACGGTCAGCCGCAAGGTTTCGGACCTGGAGCGGCATCTGAAGACACGGCTGTTGACCCGCACGGCGCGGCAGCTGTCGCTGACCGATGCGGGCCATGCCTATCTCGCCGCGTGTCGTCGCATTCTCGACGAGGTCGGCGAGGCCGAGCGAATAGCCGCCGGCGAATACAGCGCCCCGACCGGCGAACTGATCGTCACTGCGCCGATCGTCTTCGGCCGCCTGCATGTGCTGCCGGTCGTCACCGCCTTTCTCGCCGCCTACCCCGACGTGAGTGTGCGGCTGACACTCGCCGACCGGATAACCCAGTTGGTCGAAGAGCACATCGACCTCGCCGTCCGCATCGGCGAGCTTGCCGATTCGAGCCTGGTCGCTATCCGCCTGGGTTCGATCCACCGCGTCGTTTGCGCGAGCCCGGCCTATCTCGCCGAGCACGGCACGCCGAAAACGCCGCAGGAGCTTGCGGCGCACAGTGCAATCACCTTTGAAGGGCTCACCGCTGCCAGTTGGACCTTCGCCACCGGCAAGGCCGAATTCACCGTACCGGTCCGCTCCAGGTTACGGGTCAACACCGCTGAGGCGGCAATCGATGCGGCGATTGCCGGCGTCGGCGTGACGAGGCTGCTTTCCTACCAGATCGCCGCCGCAGTTCGGTCGGGTACGCTGCGCCCGGTGCTGCAAGAGTTTGAGCCAGACCCATGGCCGGTGAGCCTCGTCCATGCCGGCCAGGGGCTACTGCCGGTGAAGCTGCGCGCATTCCTCGACTTCGCCGCCCCGCGCCTGAGACAGCGCCTGCTGCAGGCGGCGTGGCAAACGTGACGAAGACGGCCCATCGCAAGGCCGGGCCGATCGCCCGCCTCGCAGCGTTTCCTTTTTGCCGGCGCTTGGTGTAACCAACGCACACCTCCTCACCGGGCACTTGCTGTATGCTGTATTTCCGCTCGCTGGCGTTCAATCTCGCCTTCTACCTCAATTTGATCGTCCAGATGATCCTCTGGACCCCGTATTATTTCCTGTCGCCACGCCATCGCGCCTGGTTCGTGCCGAAATTCTGGTCGCGCACCAGCATGTGGCTCTACGACAAGATCGCCGGCACCAGAAGTGAGATCACCGGCCAGGAAAACCTGCCTGACGGCTCCTTCATCCTGGCGCCGAAGCACCAGTCCTTCTGGGACACGATCGCTTTCCTGCCTTATCTCGACGATCCCGTTTACATATTGAAACGGGAGCTGACCTGGATCCCGTTCTTCGGCTGGTACATTTTGAAGATGCGGATGATTCCTGTCGACCGCGGCAGCCGCTCGAAGGCATTGAAGACGGTGATCGCCGCGACCAAACAGGAATTGGCGCGCAATCCGCGCCAGCTGATCATCTATCCCGAGGGCACCCGCCGGGCGCCGGGCGACGAACCGGTCTACAAATACGGCATCGTCGAACTCTACGCGCAACTTGGCATTCCGGTGGTGCCGGTCGCTCACGTCGCCGGCCTCTATTGGCCGCGCCGCAAATTCCTGCGCTATCCCGGCACGATCAAGGCGCGCTTCCTGCCACCGATCCCGCCCGGCCTCGGCAAGGACGAATTCATGCAACGGCTGATCGGCGAGACGGAGGCCGCCTGCGACCAGCTCCTCGTCGAAGCGTCGCAGACGCCGAACCCGCCGCCGATGCCGCCGACGGCAATGAAACGGCTTGGTGAGCTGGATGCGAAACCTGAATTGAAAGGCTGAGACACCCGCCGCGGATGCCAGAAAGGCTCACGGCAAGGCAGCCAGGGCGGCTGTTGCAACCAGCGTCACGGCAAACACCAGATTGATGATCCGCGACGCCAGCGGTTTGCGCAGCAAACGTGCAAAAGCCGCGCCGGCGAGAAGCCACAAGAGATGAATGGCAACAATCATCAAGGCGAGGACCGCCAGCTTGGCTGAAATAGCAAGACCGCCGGCGCCGGAAGACGCGCCGGCAAACACGGCGGCAATCGCCACATAGGCTTTCGGATTGGCAACGGCCAGAAGGAACCCGCCCAGGAAAGTGGGAAGCGCCGCCCCACCAATGCGTGCCGCCAGTGGCGGCGCCGTCGCTATCTTGAACGCCAGATAGAGGATGTAGGCTGCTGACGCGACCGCCAACAGCGCTGCGAGCTTCGGCAGCGCGATGAGAACGGCCATGATGCCCGTCGCCACCACCAAAAGCACGAGGACCGTCCCGACAACGATTCCCGAGGCATAACGGAGCGAATCGCGCAGGCCGAACGCAGCACCGACCGCGGTGACGCTTATCGTCGCCGGCCCCGGGCTGCCCATAACGATGGCCGATGCCAGCACCAGCGCCAGCAATTGCTGCCATAGCTGCTGATCGAGAAGACCCTGTCCGGCCATGCGGCGTCCCTGCATCCTGCGACGAGGCAGGGACGGTAGGGCAAGGCAGCGGCGCCGGTCTTGAACGATCGTGCGCGGCTATGCGCTGGCCTTGTCGAGCTCGGCGATATCGTCCGGACTGAGCTGCAACGATGCGGCACGCACCAGGCTGTCGAGCTGGTCGAGCGTCGTCGCGCTGGCGATCGGAGCGGTGACGCCGGGCCGTGCCATGACCCAGGCAAGCGCCACTTCCGCTGGCTTGGCCGAATGTCTGGCTGAAACGGCATCGAGCGCTGAGAGAATGCGCATGCCGCGGGTGTTGAGATAGCCCTTCACACCGCCACCGCGCGGGCTTTTGCCGAGGTCGGCCTCGCTGCGGTACTTGCCGCTCAGAAACCCCTTGGCGAGGCTGAAATAGGTGATGACGCCGATGTCCTCGGCCGCGCACAGATCGCGCAGCGGACCATCGAAGGACGAGCGGTCGTAAAGGTTGTATTCCGGCTGCAGCACCTCGTAGCGCGGCAGGCCGCGCAGGCTTGCTACGTCAAGTGCGGCCCGCAACTGGGCGGCGTCGAGGTTGGAAGCGCCGGCATAACGGATTTTGCCCTTGTCGAGCAGTTTCTGGTAGGCGCCGAGCGTTTCCTCATAGGGAGTGGCCGGATCAGGCCAGTGCGACAGATAGAGATCGATTGTATCGACCTGCAGCCTCTTCAGCGAAGCATCGATGGCCTTTTCGATATAGGCGGCGGACAGGTCCCTCTTGCCCTGTCCCATATCCGAACCGACCTTGGTGATAACGACAACCTTGTCGCGGTTACCACGGCTCTTCATCCATCGGCCGATGATGGTTTCGGATTCGCCGCCCTGGTGGCCGGCAATCCAGCGCGAATAGGAATCGGCCGTGTCGATGGCGTTGAGGCCAGCGTCGACAAAGCGGTCGAGCAGGTCGAACGAGGTTTTCTCATCGGCGGTCCAGCCGAACACATTGCCGCCCAGAACCAATGGCGCGATGGATAGGTCGGTGCGACCGAGACGACGTTTCTGCAAGGCTGATCTCCATGGTGATTCATGCTGGGGCGGGTGGGAGCCGCCGACCGGGCTAACCTATGTCGCACCGTGGCAACGTCAAACGCATAGCCTCTTTTCCAGCCCGCCGGCGCTTCACAAAACCGCGACCCGCCGCGCCGTGTCGGGCTTCAAGACGCTGTCCCGAATTTCCAAACCAGTACCCTCTGAGGAAACAATCTGGCAAGTTTAGCACATAGATTGTCAAATCTGCCAATTCAGACCTTTGCCGGCCGGCCATAGGTTCCGCGGCGCCGACGCAAATCTCGGCACGGTCTGGCCAAGCCCGGACTGTTTGCCCCGGATCGTTTGTTGTGGAGACCAGAATGAAAGCAATTGTATTTGACGCCATCGGTTCGCCGCGCGACGTGCTCTACATGGACGACCTGCCGATGCCGCGCATCGGCGACGGCGAGGTGCTGGTCAGGATGGTCTCGGCCTCGATCAATCCGGGCGACTTCCTGTTTATCCAGAACCTCTATCCCGAACCGAAGAAGCCGCATTTTCCCCGGCAGGTCGCAGGAAACCATGGCGCCGGCATCGTCGAAGCCGTCGGCGCGAACGTCTTGCTGGAACCGGGCACGCTTGTCGCATTCAGCTATTATGGCAGCTGGGCCGAGTACGCGGCCATTCCCGCCGAATGGCTGATCCCGTTGCCTGCCGGCTATCCGGTCGAACGCGCCGGGCAGATGGTGAACCCCATTACCGCGTGGGATCTGCTGGTGGATTCCCGTGTGCGGCCTGGCCAGTGGCTGGCTGTCACGGCCGGCTATTCGTCGATTTCGACAATGGTGATGCAGTTCGCCCAACGACGCGGTATCAACGTCATCGCGCTGGTGCGGCACTCGCACCAAAGCTTCGATCTGAAGACGCTTGGCGCCGCCGCCATTCTTGACCTTTCTGACTTGAAGGCAAGTATCCGGGAAGCGGTGATGGATATCACCGGTGGCGCCGGATTGAACGGGATTATCGACAATGTCGGCGGACCTGTCAGCGGCGAATTGATCCGCACCCTGGCGCTCGGCGGGCAGATGGTGATCAATGGCGGCATGAGTGCCGAGCGCTTCGAACTGCACAATTTCGATGTGTTGCTGAGCGGCGTCGAGATCAGGGCGAATATCTATCGCTATTTCTTTTCGCCGCCGGCCGAAGCCGACCGGCCTGTGCTACGCGAGGTTATCGACACCTTCGGCCAGCCCGGCTTCCACGTTCCTGTCGGCGGTCTCCACGCGCTGACCGAGTTCAAGCTTGCCGTGGCAAACAGCCTGGATCGCGCCGATCTTGGAAAACAGATTTTCAGGATGTAGCCCAGACCACCGAAAACATCATGGTCAACGATAAAAGAAGCTACGTCGCGATCCGTCTTGTCACGTCTTCCAGCCAGTGGTCGCTGATACCCAGTGCTTCGAGGTGCTCCAGCGTGCTGAGCACGTAGTCCTCATTCCTCCCCGACTGGCCGACGGCGCCGCGAACGACGGTCGCCGCCTCGGCCGGGTCGAGCGCACCGGCATATTGCTCATGGCTGCGGTCCACGACATAGGCGATGGCTTCGACCGTCCCGCTCCCATCCGTTTCACTCTTGTCGAGGCGAACGCTGAGCACACGTTCGAGATAGACGTTGGTGACCAGCTCGCGTTCGCGCAGATAGGTAATGACCTCGTTGCGCAGCTCGCCTGGAACCCGGAACGCCAGCCCGATGCAGGAGCCGCCGCGGTCGAGGCCGAGCACCAGGCCCGGCCGTTCGCGCGTGCCGCGATGCACGAAAGAATAGACGCAGAGCGAACGGCGGTAGCCATGCAGGCGGGCGCGCCGCGTCTCGACATGCGCGAATCCCGGTCGCCAGATCAGTGAGCCGTAGCCAAAAACCCAAAAATCGCCCATATCGCCAAGCCTGATTGTGACGACCACCTCACCGGTGGTGTTTCAGTCCGTCTGCCTATTGGTGCCGCAAGCGACAGCCCACCCGTGCCACCCCGCGTTAACGAAAGCCGCAGCATGACGTCAAGTGACGAGCGCCCGCCGCCCAGCCAACGTCGCCGCCTGTTGTGGCTTGCCGCTTTCATTCTCGTGCTGTTCGGCATCTACAGCGCGGGCTGGTTCTACCTGGCGGACCTGGTCGAGAGCGCAGCCAAAAAGGCGGTCGCCGACCTCGACGACAAAGGCATCAAGGCCGACTGCGCCAATCTCGCGGTCAGCGGCTATCCCTTCAGCTTCACCCTTTCCTGCGACAGCCTGGCTTACGAGGACGACAGCCGCAACGTCGCGGCATCGACAGGCAAGATCAACGCCGCCACGCAGATCACGCGGCTTCTGTCGCCTGCCGCCGAGCTCAGGGGGCCGCTCAGGACCTCAGTTCCCGGCATGACCCCGCTCTGGATCGACTGGGATGATCTGCGGGCCGACATGAAGCTGTCCTGGCCGCTGCCGAGACGCCTCTCGCTGCAGGCAGAAGGCCTGTCCGGCCAGACCGATCCGGCAGACGACACCGATCCCGTCTCGCTGTTCAGCGCCGGAACTGCCATCGGGCAATTGCGCCCAAACGGCCCGGACATCGACTATACCGGCAATTTCACCGATCTCGAAATCGACGCGGCGGCCATCGACGGGCGCGTCTTGCCGCCGCTCGACGGCAGCGGCGACGTGACGCTGAAGAACGGCGTGACGCTGATCAAGGCAAATCCGAAGAGCCTGCGCGGCCAGGCGGCCGAAATCCACGAGCTCGATCTGTCGTCCGGAACTGCGCGCATCACCGTTTCCGGACCGCTGTCGGTCGATGACGACGGTCTCATAAATGCCGACCTGACGATCAGGCTCAATGATCCGAAGGCCGTGGCGGCAATCCTCGCCACCGCCATCCCCGAGCAGAAGAAAGAGATCCAAACCGGCTTTGCCGGACTGGCGCTGCTCGGCAACCAGCCGTCGATGCCGCTGAAGATCGTCAGGGGCAAGGCCTCGCTCGGCTTCATCCCGCTCGGCAAGATCAAGCCGCTCGACTAGAGCAATTCCAGGAAAAGTGTGAAACGGTTTTCCGTCCGGAATTGCGCAAAAACAAAGAGATAGAGCGGTTCGGCGTTTCTGTGAAACGATGAACCGCTCTAAGCCGGGCCGGCCTGCCATCGGCCTGCCGCGGCTTATCCCTTCGGCGGGTGTTCGACTGCCTGGCGGCCGAAATCCGGTACGTCGATGTCCTGGCCGGCCTCGATAATCGAGCGGCGGACGGCGCGGGTGCGGGTGAACAGGTCGAACAGTTTTTCGCCGTCGCCCCAGCGGATCGCCCGCTGCAGCGAGGACAGATCCTCGGAAAACCGCGCCAGCATTTCGAGAATGGCGTCCTTGTTGTGCAGGCAGACGTCGCGCCACATGGTCGGGTCGGACGCCGCGAGACGGGTGAAGTCGCGAAAGCCGGAAGCCGAGTATTTGATGACCTCGGACTTGGTCACCGACTCCAGATCGTCGGCGGTACCGACGATATTGTAAGCGATGATATGCGGCAGGTGCGAAACGATGGCCAGCGTCATGTCGTGATGCTGCGGGTCCATCGTGTCGATGTTGGAGCCGCAGCAGCGCCAGAATTCCGAGAGCTTTTCCAGTGCTGCGGGATCGGTACCGGGCAGCGGCGTGAAAATGCACCAGCGGTTCTCGAACAGTTCGGCAAAACCGGCGTCCGGTCCCGATTTTTCGGTGCCGGCCAAAGGATGGCCGGGGATGAAGTGCACGCCATCAGGCACATGCGGCTGCATCTGCGCGATCACCGACGCCTTGGTCGAGCCGACATCGGTGAGGATGGCGCCCTTCTTCAGCGCCGGCGCGATCTCTGCGGCGACCGTGCCTGAAGAGCCGACCGGCACCGAAACGATAACCAGATCAGCATCGCCAACCGCCTCTTTCGCATCCGTCGTATAGGTGTCGCCAAGGTCGAGTTGGCTCGCGCGTGCCAGCGTCGCGTCGCTGCGCGTCGAAATCGCGACTTGGCCGGCGAGTCCCTCGCGGCGGATGACGCGGGCCAGCGACGAGCCGATCAGGCCGATGCCGACCAGCGCGATCTTTTCGAACATCGGTGAGGTCATGGTGTTCTAGCTTTTCAGGAATGTCGCGAGTGCTGCGACAACGCCGCGATTGGCCTCTTCGGTGCCGATGCTCATGCGCAGCGCGCTCGGAAAACCGTAGCCGGAAACGCGCCGCAATATGTAGCCGCGCGCACTGAGGTAGTCGTCGGCGGCCGCCGCCGAATGCTTTTTGTCCTCGGGAAAGTGGATGAGGATGAAATTGCCTACGCTCGGCGTCACCCGCAGCCCGAGCTCGCTTAGTTGCTCGCTCAGCCAGGCTAGCCAGGTCTCGTTGTGCGCGACGCTGCGTTCGATATGGGCGCGGTCGTGGATCGCCGCGATGCCGGCCTCGATCGCCGTCGCATTGACGTTGAAAGGCCCGCGCACGCGGTTGATCGCGTCGATGACGTGCATTGGCGCATACATCCAGCCGATCCGCGCCCCGCCCAGGCCCAATTTGGAGAAAGTGCGGGTCATGACCACGTTTTCCGCGCTGCCCACCAACTCGACGCCGGCTTCATAATCGTTTCGCCGGACATATTCGGCGTAAGCTGCATCCAGCACCAGAAGCACGTTTCGCGGCAGGCCGGCATGCAGGCGGCGCACCTCCTGGAACGGCACGTAGGTGCCGGTTGGATTGTTTGGATTGGCAAGGAAGATGATCCGGGTAGCCGGCGTCACCGCGGCGAGGATCGCATCGATGTCGGCGCGTTCATCGGTCTCCTTGACCGTTACCGGGACGGCACCGGCCGACTGTATGTAGATCTTGTAGACCATGAAGCCGTGTTCGGTGATGATGGCTTCGTCGCCGGGTGCGAGATAGGTCTGCGCCAGCAGGCCCAGAATCTCGTCGGAGCCGTTGGAGCAGACGATGTTCGCCGGGTTGAGCCCGTGCACCTCGGCGATCGCTTCCCTCAGGCGCCTGGCGCTGCCGTCGGGATAGACCGCGAGCTTGTCGGCGACCGCGCGCGCGGCCTCTATCGCCTTTGGCGAAGGACCGAGCGGGTTCTCGTTCGCCGACAATTTATGGACCTTGGCGACACCTTCAGGCGCCGCGCTCTTGCCGGGCACATAGGCTTCGATGTCCATGATGCCGGCGCGGGGCCTTGGACGTGTCTGATCCGGTGTCTGGCTCATTTCATGAAATCCGTCGAGAGTGCCTCCATCCGGAGGCCGCAGCGGAAATACAAGCCGTGGCTCGGAATGTCGAGGGGCGGCAATTCGGGATCAAGAACTTGCCGTTGACGAAGCCATGCGTCGGTCCTAGAAGAGCAGCAACAGTTCCGTGGTGATTTGGCCGGTCGGCTTGCAGCCACGTTAAACAACTTGCTAAAGGGCCGTTTGCATCTTGTAACCGGCTTTGCGAAGGCATGGCCGGTTTTTTGTTGCCCTGACTGGCTGTTGCCCAGACCGGCGGACAACGGAAGGCCGGGCAAGGAGATGTAATGGTCGCTTTGCGCGCTCGAAAAACCAACAACGAGGCCGACCAGCCGTCGAGCCCCGTGTTGCGTTTCGGCGCCGACAAGCCGCTCAAGCTCGACGCCGGCACGCTGCTGTCGCCGTTCCAGATCGCCTACCAGACCTATGGCACGCTCAACGACGCGCGCTCCAACGCCATCCTCGTCTGCCATGCGCTGACCGGCGACCAGCACGTCGCCAACACCAATCCCGTGACCGGCAAGCCGGGCTGGTGGGAAGTGCTGATCGGCCCCGGCAAGATCATCGATACCGACCGTTTCTTCGTCATCTCGTCAAACGTCATCGGCGGCTGCCTCGGCTCCACCGGCCCCGCCTCGACAAATCCCGCCACAGCCAAGCCTTACGGGCTCGACCTGCCGATCATCACCATCCGCGACATGGTGCGGGCGCAGTTGATGCTGGTCGAGCATTTCGGCATCGAACAGTTGTTCAGCGTGCTTGGCGGCTCGATGGGCGGCATGCAGGTGCTGCAATGGGCCTCCAGCTATCCCGAGCGCGTCTTCTCGGCGCTGCCGATCGCGACCGGCGCCCGCCATTCTTCGCAGAACATCGCCTTCCACGAGGTCGGCAGGCAGGCGGTGATGGCCGACCCCGATTGGCACGGCGGCAAATATTTCGAGCATGGCAAGCGGCCGGAAAAGGGGCTGGCGGTGGCGCGCATGGCCGCCCACATCACCTATCTGTCGGAAGCAGCGCTGCATCGCAAGTTCGGCCGCAACCTGCAGGACCGCGAAGCGCTGACCTTCGGTTTCGATGCCGACTTCCAGATCGAGAGCTATCTGCGCCATCAGGGCATGACCTTCGTCGATCGCTTCGATGCCAACTCCTATCTCTACATGACCCGGGCGATGGACTATTTCGATCTCGCCGCCGACCATGGCGGCCGGCTGGCCGATGCCTTCGCCAGCACCAAGACGCGCTTCTGCCTGGTTTCGTTCACCAGCGACTGGCTGTTCCCGACCGAAGAGAGCCGCTCGGTCGTGCACGCGCTGAACGCGGCCGGCGCCTCGGTATCGTTCGTCGAAATCGAGACCGACCGCGGCCACGACGCCTTTCTGCTCGACGAGCCCGAACTGTTCGCCGCCATCAAAGGCTTCATCGCCTCGGCCGCTCGGGCGAGAGGGCTCGGCGCATGACCCCGAAAAGTTGCCGGCTTTTCGGATCAGGACCATGCGCCAGGCATCAGCGCATGACCCCGAAAAGTTGCAGACTTTTCGGATCAGGATCATGCGCCAGGCAAGAGGCGAACGCATGAGCGTCAACCGCGCCCAGCGCGTCGACCTCGAAGTCGTCGCCGATCTCATCCCGCCGCAGTCGCGGGTGCTGGACGTCGGTTCCGGCGACGGCCTGCTGCTCGAATTGCTTCAGGCGACCAAGAAGGTCGATGGCCGCGGCCTGGAGCTGTCGCAGCGCGGCGTCAACGAATGCGTGGCGCGTGGCCTGTCGGTCATCCAGGGCGATGCCGACAAGGATCTCCAATTCTATCCCGACAAGGGCTTCGACTTCGTCGTCTTGTCGCAGACCTTGCAGGCGACACGCAATCCGAAGCTGGTGCTCGACGAACTGCTCCGGATCGGCAACCGCGCCATCGTCTCATTCCCGAATTTCGGCCACTGGCGGGTGCGCTTTTCGTTGCTCTTCAACGGCCGCATGCCGGTGACCAGGGACCTGCCCTATTCCTGGTACGACACGCCGAACATCCATTTCTGCACCATTCGCGACTTCGTCAATCTGTGCGACGAGCTTGGCGCGACGGTGGAAAAGGCAACCGCGCTCGACGCCAACGGCCAGCGGATCGGCTTCTCGATGCCGTGGTGGTTCTGGAATTTTTTCGGCCAGCAGGCGGTGTTCCTGCTGAAACGATAAGAGCCAATCGTCGCAGATCGTCCCTCTATTCGAGAACGTCGGTGGCCTTGTGGGGGTGCTGGACGCCGTCAACGAAGACCACGTCGGACTGGGAATTGCCGGTACGCAGCGGCAATATCTCCTGATAGGCGGGCGAGTCGTACCATGCACGTGCCTGCTGCCGGTTGGGAAACTCGATGACTATGAGATAGCCCGGCCAGATGTTTTCAACGACTTCCACCTCGCCTCCGTGCACTACGAAGCGGCCGCCAAACGGTTCCAGCGTGGCATCGATCTTGTGCAGGTACTCGACGATCTGCGGCCCCGGCGTGACCTGGCGCATATGGGCGACGGCGTAGGCGGTCATGGCGTATCTCCTTGTGGTCGAAGGCCGGACAACCGGCTTGATGGGAGCAGTTTGCCGAGACGTAGTGCGCTGGTCGATTACCCCAGAGGTAATGACACTGAATACAAAAACCGACGCGCGGCTGCCGTCACCTGAAAGATATTTCCGCCAGGCACCGATGATTTCCACCCACCTGCGCTGTCCTTATCGATGAGCGCGCCTGGATGGTCCGGCGGCCGGGAACGAGAGGTGATCCATGGGATCGTTGCAAAATCAGAATGTCGTCGTCGTCGGAGGCAGCCGTGGTGTCGGCCGCTCGATCGCGGAGGCCGCTCTCAAGGAGAAAGCGACGGTGCTGGCCGTCGCCCGCGGAAAACAGGCCCTGGCGCAATTTGCCTGGGAGGTCTCGGGCGTGAAGACGCTCGCGGTCGATGCTACGGTGGACTCCGCCCCGGATAAGGTCTTCGCCGCGCTTGAGCCGGACGTGCTGGTGATCTGCGCAGGTGCGCTGGCGCCTTCTGCGCCGGTGCATGAACAGAACTGGAAGGCGTTCTCGGCAAATTGGGACACGGACGTCAAGGCGTCGTTCCTGTTTTGCCGGGCCGCTCTGCGGCGTCCGCTCAAGCCGGGGACCCGGATCGTTCTGATCTCCAGCGGCGCGGCCTTGACCGGCGGACCACCGAACGCCGGCGGCTATGCCGGCGCGAAACGCATGCAGATGTTCCTGGCCGGTCATAGCCAGAAGGAGGCCGACCGGCTTGGCCTCGGCCTGCGCTTCATGGCGCTCGCGCCGATGCGCATCATGCCCGAAACCGGCGTGGGCAAGGCCGGCGTCGACAGCATAGCGGCCTATATGGGCATCCAGCCGGCGGACTTCATCGCCGCCATGACCGACATGCAAACGCCGGCCGATGTCGGACGGGCGGTGGTCGCACTCGCCACCGGCCAGCCGCAAGGCAGTTCCTTCATGGTGAGCGGTAGCGGGCTTGCCCCGGCCGCCTGAGCGGCGCGTAATGCAACGCTCGCTCGTAACCGCACAAGCCACATGACAGACGCTCAACCACCTCTGGAACCAGCACGCCAGCCGATCCTCGATCGGCTGGCCTTCGAGAAGGTCACGGCCGCGCATCGCCGCGAGCTCAAGCTGCATTGTTATCGCATGATGGGTTCGCTGCACGAGGCCGACGACCTCGTCCAGGACACGTTGCTTCGCGCCTGGCGCGCAAGATCGGAGTTCGACGGGCGAGGTTCGGTTCGCGGTTGGCTCTACATGATCGCGACCAACGCTTGCCTCAACGCCATCAAGGCGAGGTCGAGGGCGCGTCGCATTCTCCGGGAACCCGGACGGCAGCCCTCGCACGGGGCGGCCATAGGCGGGCCCGTAGCCGACATCGCCTGGCTGGAGCCCTACCCCGACGCCGAGCTTCCAGACGTTGCCGGCAGCGAGCCAGGTCCGGAAGCCCGTTACGAGAGCCGCGAGGCCGTCCAGCTCGCCTTCGTCGCGGCGATCCAGGATCTGCCGCCCAGGCAGCGCGCCGCGCTGCTGCTTGCCGACGTCCTGGGATGGTCGGCCGTCGAGACGGCGCGTTTGCTGGGCGGATCGACGGCTTCGATCAACAGCGCGTTGCAGCGCGCCCGCGCAACCCTTGCAGCGCGCTATCCTCAGGGACGGCCGGGCAGCCGATCACGGCCCAGCCCCGAAGAAGGCCTGCTGCTCGAACGCTACATGCAGGCCTGGCAGGCCGCCAATCTCGACGGCTTGATCGAGCTGCTGCGTGAGGACGCCATCTATACCATGCCGCCTTGGCGTGAATGGTATCAAGGCCGCGAAGCGATCCGCGGTTTCTTCGAGACCGTCTGGCCGAGGTTTGGCGGCTTCCGCACGCTGGCCACCCGCGCCAATGCCCAGCCGGCGGTCGGGGTTTATTCCCGCAGCCACGATGGCCCTGAATGGCGGGCCCATTCCCTGCATGTGTTCGACGCAGCCGAGGGCGGGATCGCTTCCTTGACGATCTTCATAGGGCCGCTCGGGCCATCTCTGTTCCCGGCCTTCGGCCTGCCACCAGCCTAGCTTACCCCTGGGCCAGCCTTATCGGTCAAGTTCCGGGAAATATGGGTCCGAGAAAAACCGCCGGTCGCGCTCGCCTTGCAGGCAGTCGATCGGTGCGTCGATGCGGATCGTCCTCGGATCCACCTTGGGATACTCGATGCCGCTGACCTCGAGGATCAGTTTGCGGCGAGTGGCGGTGGCGAATTCGGAAGCAGCATAGATCGGCAGCACGAACGAGCCCGGCCCGCCGGTTACGCATTCGGCATAATACCGGTCGAGATGGCTGAAGGTGGGTGACGGGCTGATCAGGATCGGCAGCCCGTTGATGACGATGCCCTTCGCCAGCGCCGCATCGCGTGCCGTTGTGACCGGCAAGCCGGTGTTGTTTGGGCCGTCCCCCGAGACGTCGATGACGCGGCGTTTGCCGGTGAAGGCCGTGCCGTTGAAAAGCTCGGCGCCGAAAGCCACAGCACCGGAAATCGAGGTGCCGCGAAAGCTCCTGAACGGGCGGGCCGCGATCTTGTCGGCGAAAGCGTTGGCGCTCTCCTTGCTGTCGACGACCTGCCAGGCAATGACCGCATCGTCGCGGATGGTGCCGGCCCATTCGAAATAGGCGATGGCGATGCGGCCGAAGGTGCCGGCACGCACGGCGTTGATGAAGTCGGGGTGGCGCAGCGCCGCGACATAGCCGGCGCGCTGCAGGGCAAACTCCCTTTCATCCATTGACTGCGAGATGTCGACGGCCAGCACCAGCTCGACATCGACGGCAATTGCATTGGCCGGTGCGGCCGCAGGTGCCGCCGGGGTGCAGGCAAGGCAGGCGAGCAGGGCGAGAGCGTCAAGCATGGCCGATCGGAACGTTCCCATCTGAAACGATCGCGACAGTTTTTCGCCGCGATCGCGGCGAAATAAAGCTTGCCTTCTATTTCTTTCGGCCGGTCGAGGCGATCGCCGGGGGCGGTTCGATGGCACCTGCCCTGATACGGGCCGGCTTGAGTGGCGGTTGGCCGGCATCCTTGACGATGGTCAACGCCCGCCGGAAGAAGCGGGCATTGTGCTGGCCGCGGCCGATATTGAGGATCGCGGCGTCGGGAAGGCGCTTCTCCAGCATCGACAGTACTTGCCTCAGCGTTGGGCCGTCGAACGCGTCCAGCGCCTCGTCGATGATCACCCATTTCGGCCGTCGCAAGGCCAGCCTGGCAAAGGCCAGCAGACGCTGCTCGTCGTCACTGAGCTCACGCTCCCAGCGCGCCGAGCGATCGAGCGAGGACGACAGGCGTTGCAGCCCGACATCGGCCAGCACCTCCGAGATCTCGCCATCGCTCGCCTCCGCTGCGCCGTCTGAATGATTGAGCACCTCGCGCAGCTTGCCGAGCGGGAAATAAGGGGTACGCGGAACAAAGATCGGCGCTTCTCCGGCCGGCATGCCGATCCGTCCGCTGCCCCATGGCCACAGACCGGCAATGGCCCGGAAGAACAGCGTCTTGCCGGCGCCCGGATCTCCGGTGATCATGACCCGGTCGCCGGCGCGGATTTCGACATGCGGCTCGGCAAGCTTGGTACATCCCTCCGGCGAGGCGACCTCGAGTTTCTCGAAGGTCAGGCTGCCGTCCGGGTTTTCGCCGAACGAAATGCGCCTTTCCGTATGGTGCAGCGCGTCGGTGTCGCCAAGCGCGATGCGGAAGTCGGCGACCCGCATCAGCGTAGCGCGCCAATCGGCGATGCCGCCGATATTGTTGATGAACCAGCGCAGCGACGAATGAACCTGGTTGAAAGCGCCGACTGCCATCATCAAGCCGCCAAAACTGATATCGCCGGCGAAATAGACCGGTGAGGCGACCAGAATCGGCGCGACGACAGTGATCCAGCCATAGGTGTCGGTAACCCAGGAAAGATTGATCTGGGCGCTGTAGATGCGCCGCATGGCGCCCAGCACCATGCCGAGATCGAATTCGAGCCGGCGCCTGGCATCGGCCTCGCCGTGCGCCAGCGCGATGGCATCGACATTCTCGTTGACGCGAACCACCGAGGAGCGCAGCTCCGCTTCACGCGTATAGCGATCGTTGTTGAAGCGGATCAACGGCCGCCCGACCAGCCAGCTCAACCAGGAGGCGGTGCCAGCATAAAGGATCGCCGCCCAGACCATGTAGCCGGGTATGGCCAGCGAATGGCCGCCTATGTGGAAGACGAAGCCGGAAGACAGCGACCACAGGACGCCAACGAACGAGGCAAGCAGGATGCAGGACTGCAGCAGGCCGATGCCAAGACCGGTGGAAAGATCGGAGAGATGCCCGGCATCCTGCTGCAGGCGCTGGTCGGGATTGACGCCGATGGCGCCGGCATGGGTCAGCCGGAAGGCACGCGCCGGCCGCATCCATTCGTCGATCAGGTCGAGCGTCAGCGCCTCGCGCAGCTTCAGGCGGAGCATCTGGTCGAGCCAGGTCTGGCCGACATTGAGCACCACAAGCCCGCCGGCGATGCCGGCAAAGACCAGAAGCTGATGCAGGAAAGCCGGCATGTCGCGCCGTGCCAGCGCGTCATAGAAAGGCTGGTTCCAGCGATTGAGCAGAACCTGCCCGATCGAGCTCGCCACGATGACGGCGACGATGCCGATCGCTGCCCAAAGCAATTGTTTTCGCACCGGCGAGGTGGTCAGCGCTATCTTGATTGTTGCCAGCTGCTCACGCAGGCTGCTGGCTTCGATCGACGTGGCAAGCTTCTGGGCGCTGGCCTCGACATCCGGACGATCATCCATCGGTTAAATCCTTGCATTCGGAGCAATGCCAAACCGGTCATAGGGATCGGCCGCACGGCCTTCAATCGGACAGCAAACCTGATATCGTCAGATAGGCGTGAAAAAGCACGTCTCGGATCACGAACGCGTCATCCTGGCGGCGCCGGACGTTCGGTCCGCGACAGCCCGGCCAAGCGTCGGCGCGCCATGCGGCGAGAGAACCGGCACGAAGACGCGGCGGGACGCGCGCTGGGCGACCGGCACGCCTTGATAGAGCCGCTTCTGCGCCTCGACGACGATAACGCCCGAAAAGATCGGCCAGAAGCGCCGGCCGGCACGTTCCAGCACATTGTGGAACTGCATCATGAAACGTCGCGGCGACGGCGGGAAGAACAGCGCATCGGACCACGCCGCCGGCGTGAAATTCGCTTCGCGCAGCAATTCGGTCAGCTGGCCGCGCGAGAACGGCCGGCCATTGCCGAAAGGCGTACGCTCGAAGCGTGCCCAGACGCCGCGCCGGTTGGGCACGACGATGACGACACGGCCGGCCGGCGACAGCACCCGCCAGATCTCGTTCAGCGTCTCGCGTGGGTTCTCGACATGTTCAAGCGAATGGACGAGGAGCATGCGGTCGATGCAGGAATCGACCAGCGGCAGTTCCTCATCGAAGACCAGGGCGGTCGCCGTCGGCCCCGTCGCCGGCCACACCACCGCGCCCTGCGTTGCCGGCATAAAGGCAAAGACGCGCTCGGCATCGCTGCCGAAGCGCTCCAGCCACGGCAAGGTGTAGCCGAGGCCGACCAGCCGCTCGTTGGGCACGACGGCCCATATCGAGGACAGCGCCATGGTGATCGAGCGTTCGGCCAGGCGGCCGAGCGTGGTCGAATAAAACGAACGGAGATCGACAATGTCTGAATGCATGCGCGGGACGGTAGCTTCGAAGCAGTCCAAGTTCAACAAAGGCAGATGACATCGGCTGGCAGGCGCCCTATGTCTGCGGCAATAAAGGGAGAGATGCAATGCCGGTCGAGATCGAACAATTCATGTGCCGCAGCGACAATTTCGGCGTGCTGGTGCACGACCCGAAAAGCGGTCAGACGGCGCTCATCGATGCGCCCGAGGAGGCGCCGATCCTGGCGGCGATCAAGCGCACCGGCTGGACCCCGACGATGATCCTGACCACTCACCACCATCTCGACCATGTCGAGGCCAATCTGGCGCTGAAGGAGCGTTTCAAGCTGCGCATTGTCGGGCCGAAAGCCGAAAAGGCGAAGATTCCCGGCATCGACGAAACCGTCGAGCAAGGCTCGGTCGTCCATCTCGGCGACGAGCGGATCGAGGTCATCGCCACACCCGGCCATACCGCCGGCCATGTCACCTATCATCTGCCGGCGTCGAAAGTGGCTTTCGCCGCCGACACGCTGTTTGCGCTCGGCTGTGGGCGGCTGCTCGAATGCAAGCCGCCGGTGATGTACGAATCCCTGAAGAAGCTCGCGGCGCTGCCGGCCGAGACGGTCGTCTATTGCGGCCATGAGTATACGCTGGCCAATGCCCGTTTCGCGCTGACCGTCGACCCGACCAATTCGGCGCTGAAAGAGCGCGCCGCCAAGGTCGAGGCGCTGCGCGCCAACGGCAAACCGACGCTGCCGACGACGATCGGCGAGGAACTGTCGACCAATCCGTTCCTGCGCTGGCACGATCCGGCGATCCGCAGGCATCTCGGCCTGGAGAACGCCTCCGACGCCGAAGTGTTCGCCGAGATCCGCAAGCGCAAGGACAATTTCTGAGCGGCGCCAGGAACTAGGATCATGACCAGTTCCGCCGAAATCATCGCCCTGCTCGGCCTGAAGCCGCATCCGGAAGGTGGCTGGTATGCCGAGACCTTTCGCGACGGCGCGGCAGGCGCCCGCGGCCATTCGACAGCGATCTATTTCCTCCTCGAGAAGGACCAATTGTCGGCCTGGCACCGGGTCAGGGACGCGGCCGAGGTCTGGCATTTCTATGACGGTGCGCCGCTGGCGCTGTCGATACATCGAGAAGGCGGTCCCGTCATCGAGGAGATCCTCGGTACCGCGCTTGCCGCAGGCGAGCGGCCGCAGATCGTCGTGCCGGCGGGCTGGTGGCAGTCGGCGCGCAGCCTCGGCGAATGGACCCTGGTCGGCTGCACCGTGGCGCCGGGTTTCGATTTCTCCGCCTTCGAACTCGCCGAACCAGGCTGGCTGCCGGGCACGCCCTAGGCACCTTAGCCCAGCAGGAAACCCAGCGTGATCGCCAGCTGGCCGGCGTAGTACAGCACCCAGACCACATGGCGCATCCAGACGCGGTGCGGCGAGATGGCGGGCAGCAGGAACTTTTCCGCAGCGAGCAGCCCGTCGGACAGCATGAGCAGGACGCCGCCGACGACGACCCAGACGCTGTTCAGGGTGAGCGCCGCAATGCCCATGCCAAGCAGCGCCGCGACATGGATGCCAATCGGCAAACGCAAGGCCGGGCCGATGCGGCGCCAGAGCGCGAAAATCATCGCCAGCGCGAATACGGTCAGCGCCAGCACGATTACTGCTCGCCACGGTTCGGCCAAAAGTTGCCCGACACCGCCGCCGGCGCGCAGGAACAGCACGACGTAAAGCACGTGCGCGGCAAGAAAACTGGCCGTGGCGCCAAGAAATGCCTTCTCGCCGTCGCGCGACAGGAAGGCGTCGCCGACGGCACTGACGCCCAGCGCGGCGACGAGCTGCCATGGGCCGCCCTGCTGCGCGACCAGCACCGCCAGCATCGCCACCGCCAATGTCCTTGCCGCCGACCGCGAAAGACGCGGCCGCATGCCGAGGCTGAACGCGTAAATCACCGCCGCCGCCAGCGAAAATACCAGCGTCGCATTGGCATTGGCATCGATGCCGCTGGGAAACGGCATCAAGCGTTTGCCTCGCTCGTAGCCCTCTTGCGCAGGAACAGCGATTTCGCCGCCAGTGCCGCGCCGCCGGTGATCAGCACGCAGGCGGCGAGGATGCGCCATGACGGCTCGGCGAAGCCGGCTGATATCAGCACCAGGGTGGACAGCAGCGGCGCGGCATAGCTCGCCGCCCCCAGCACCTGGATGTTGCCGCGCTTGACGCCGATGTCCCAGGCATAGAACGCCGCCCCCACCGGCATCAGACCGAGGCCGAGTACGGCCAGCCACTGGCCGGCGCCGTTGGGCAGCACCGTTTCTTCCAGCAACAGATGGCAGACGAGCGAAAGTGCCGCGGTGGCGGCGCAGAACCAGGTGACGATGCTGGTCGGCACCGACGGGAAGCGCCTCGACAACAGCGAATAGGACGACCACAGCACCGCGCAGACGCCGGCCATGGCGTAGCCGAAGGCATAACGCGCGTCGAAGGCAAGCCCGCCGCCCTTGGTGACGATCAGGACCGTGCCGGCAAGGCCAAGCAGCGCGCCGGCGACGTGGTTCCAGGCCAGCCGCTCGCCCGGCATCAGCGCCGACCCCAGCACGATCAGCAGCGGCCACAGATAGGCGATCAGGCTGGCCTCGACGGCCGGCGCATTGCGCAGCGCGGTGAAGTAGAAGAAGTGGTAGCCGAACAGGCCGGCAATGCCGATCACCCAAACCTGGCGCGGTATCTTCGCGGCGCCATCGGCTGCCGGCATGAACAGCCGGGCAACCAGCCCGACGCAAGTGCCGATCGTAAAGGTGATTGCCGAAAGCAGGAACGGCGGCACGGCGCCCGAGGCATCCGTAAGCAGCGCCAGCAGCGCCCACATGGCGACCGCGGAGAAGCCGATCAGTGTTGCGCGCGCCATATCCGTCGCCCCTGCCCGTTGGCGGCGCACCATCACGCCTATTCGTTTGCTTCGAACCGCTCCGCGCTGATCGTCAACGGGCCGATTTGCGTGCTGACCGTGGCGCGGATCGGCGCATATACGCCGCTTTGGCCGACCGGTGCAAACGTCACCATGATGCGGCTGCGTTTCTTCAGGTAATTCAGCGCCTTGCGGTTCTTGCGGTAGCCGGCCACCGGCTCGAAGCCCAGCCTGCAGGTGACCGTATCTCCCTTGTAGCCGGCCACCGAGATCGACCCTTTGGACTCGTAGGTCAGTTTCAGATCGGCACGCATTTCGCCGTCATAGAGCTTCACCGTGCGCCCGCAGACCTGGTCGAGGCTGTCGGCATGGATGACGGTCGCGGCCATCGGATCGAGGACCGATACGAGATCGCCGCCGACCAGCGGTATCCAATTCTCGGGATTGCGCTTCTTCGGCTCAGGCACGACCTTGGTCGAGGTGACGACGCCGTTGGCAAACTGGATGTCGATCATCGATGCCTTCTTGCCGGACGTGTAGTCGGCGTGGAACGCTTGCGGCTGCAACTGCTTGCCCGAAATCTTGCCCTTCGACGAGATCGTGCCTCGCGTATCGTCGAACAAAGTGGCGAGCCCGGCGGCGGAAACGCTGCCCTCGATCGAATAGCTGTCACCCTCGTACTGGCTGGAGAATTTCGCCTTGGCCACGGAGAGGCCGAGGAACGACACCGAATATTCGCCCGTGAAGGATTGCGGCTCAGCGGCCGAAACCGTCGTCGAAAGCGCGACGGCCAACAGCACGACCAGGGCATGGAGGAAAGAACGAGGCATGGCGGGTCCTTGATTGTCGACCGGACGGGCGGCTCCGGTCTGGCATGTCCCTGTGCGACCGCTTATAGGCTGAATTCCGGCCTTAATGTGAAAGGCGCCGTCGGCAGGCAACGTTGGGGCTGGTCGACGGCCAAAATAAAAAACCCGCCTCGGCGGGCGGGTCGTTGGAGCCAATTAGCACCATACCGAAATTAGTAGCATAGCTGCCGGCACAAAGCAAGAACAAAATGTGGCCACCTGGAAAATCGCGACAGGTTTGCGCAGCCCCTCATCGCCCTGCCGGGCACTTCTCCCCGTATAGGGACGGGGAGAAGGTCGCCTTGCAAAGGGTTTCGCCAATTTGCGGAGTTGCAGAAGCGCCGAGCCTGCGGCCAAGCCCCTTCTCCCCGTTACTATACGGGGAGAAGGTGCCGGCAGGCGAATGAGGGGCAGCGCCGGCATCGGTCATCTTTTGATTGATTCCCTTGGCACTAACCAACCCCAAGCTTGACGCATCGGCGAAATGCAACTATGGAACGCCAACTTTTTCCATAAGGCCGCCTGACCGAAACCGCGCGCCACCCGGCGCGGGTCGAATGTTTGGCCAGGACCGAGAACCGAAGGTTAGAACCATGTCCCGCACCTGCGAACTCACTGCCAAGGCAGTCATGTCCGGCAACAATGTGAGCCACGCCAACAACAAGACCAAGCGTCGCTTCCTGCCCAATCTCGTCAATGTGACGCTGATCTCGGAAGCGCTGAACCAGAATGTGCGCCTGCGCATTTCGGCCAACGCGCTGCGTTCGGTCGAGCATCGCGGCGGCCTCGATGCCTTCCTGGCCAAGGCCGATGCCAAGGAATTGTCGCAGCGCGCCCGCCTGTTGAAGAAGCAGATCGCCAAGAAGCTCGCCGAACAGCCGGCCGCCTGAGTTTTTCGGCGGCAGCCGCCTTCCAGGGCGTGATCCGGTTCCGGATCGCGTTCCGCTGGTTCCATTACCCAGGATAAAAAAATGACTTTCCTCTCGCGGTACCTGCCCTTCGTGGCGGCCATGGCGCTCGTCGTCGTGGCTTCGAACATCCTCGTGCAGTTCCCGATGCAGGGTTCAATCGGCGGGTTGTCGCTGGCCGACATCCTGACCTGGGGCGCCTTCACCTATCCGTTCTCATTCCTGGTCACCGATCTCGCCAATCGCCGCTATGGGCCGGCGGTGGCGCGCAGGATCGTTTTTGTCGGCTTCATGACAGCGGTGATCTGCTCGATCGTCATCCCACCGCTGCTGTTTCGCCACGGCCTGATCGAATTCGAGACCGCCGCCGACCGGCTGGTGCGCATTGCCGCGGCGTCGGGCGCCGCCTTCCTCACCGCGCAGTTGCTCGACGTCACCGTGTTCAACCGCCTGCGCCGGCAGAGCTGGTGGCGCGCGCCGATCGTCGGCACACTGGTCGGCTCCGTTTTCGATACGGTGGTGTTTTTCACCGTCGCCTTTGCGGCGGCTTTCGCCTTCGCCGGGCCGAATGACGGCTTTGCGCTGGAAACCGCACCGCTGATGGGCGTGCTGCCGGTCGAGACGATGCGCTGGGTCTCCTGGGCGCTCGGCGATCTCAGCGTCAAGCTGATCATAGCGGTGGTGGCGCTGATCCCCTACCGGCTGCTTGCCGCCCGCTGGAGCCAGCCGGCACTGGCAGCATGATCCCGAAAAGTGGGAACCGGTTTTCGGACAAGATCATGCTCAAAGACTATCGAGCATGATCCCCTGGCTTCAACTGGACTCGGCAAAAACGCCTGACGGCGGACAGGAACTCCGCCTGAAACGGCGCGGCGGCGAATTCTCGATCATGCTTGGCGCGAACGAGCTGATGAACAGCCGGCTCAGCGGTTCCGAAGAGGCGCTGGCGAAACTGTCCTGTCAAAGGATTGCCGGCCGCCGGACCCCAAACATCCTGATCGGCGGCCTCGGCATGGGCTTTACCTTGCGCGCGGCGCTGGCCGAGCTCGGCGACGATGCGCAGGTCGCCGTTGCCGAACTGGTGCCGGCGGTCGTGATTTGGGCGCGCGGCCCGATGGCCGAGCTGTTCGGCGGCTGCCTTGATGACCGGCGCGTCAGCATTCGTGAGACCGATGTCGGTCAGCTCATCCGTTCGCAAGCATCGGCCTGGGACGCGATCCTGCTCGATGTCGACAACGGCCCCGAGGGCATCGTCTACAAGGCCAACGATGCGCTCTACAGCGCAGCCGGCCTGATCAGCGCGAGAGCAGCTCTCAAGCCCGGCGGTGTGCTGGCGGTCTGGTCGCAGGGCCCTGACGCAGGTTTCACCCGAAGGCTCAAGCAGGCCGGCTTCACGGTCGAGGAGGTCAAGGCGCGGGCTCACGGCAAGCGCGGCGCCCGTCACGTCGTCTGGCTCGCGAGCAAGGGGCAATAGGCCACCTCGCAATCCGGGCGGGCCTTGTTGGACGCTGCCCGGTACGCCCACGGACCTCTACTTCGCCTTCTGAAGCTCGGCGGCAAGTGCCTGCAGCAGCCCGCGCGTGCCCTCCTCGCGCCCTTGCGCTGAATCGACGCCATCGAAGAACGCACCCTGTTCGGTATAGGTCAGGCGGGTGCCCTCGCCGGAAGGTGCAAGCTCGACCGTGGTGAGCGACGCCGACAGCGGCTGCGCCCCGACCGCCATCCGGTATGAAAATACGATGCGCCGGTCAGGGACGATGTCCTGGAACTGCGCATCGAGCCTGATCTCCGGGCCGCCCTGGTAGCTGAACCGCGAAACCTCGCCGCCGCCGACACGGAAATCGAAGGTGAATTCGGCGATGGTGAAGCCGTCGCCTTCGACGCGCCAGCGCCGCACCGTCGCCTTGTCGGCAAAGGCGAAGAAGACGCGCTCGGGCGATTGCGGATAGGTCCGCTCGATCGTGAAGGTCGAATGGATGACGGAGTGCTCGTCGTTAACAGGGGCAATCTGGTTCATTTCTTTTCGTCCTTTTCCTGCTCGTGGATTGTTGCTTTCGATTGGTCAGTCTCCGCCAGGATCTGGCCGAGACGGTCGAGCTGGCGTTCGGCCGGCGTACGGCGCGCGGCGATCCAGTCGGCAAGCGGGGCTAGCCCGCCGGGCTCGATCCGGCAGGTGCGCACGCGCCCGATCTTTTCGCTGCGGATCAGCCCGCACGCTTCAAGCACCTGGAGGTGCTGGAGCACGGCGGCGAAGGTCATGCCGAACGGCTCCGCCAACTGGCTGACGGTGGCCGGCCCGCGGCTCAGCCTTTCCAGGATTGCCCGGCGCGTCGGCTCGGCAAGAGCCCGCAGGATGCTGTCGATCTCGGAATACTTAAGCATGGACTTGAGTATTTCGCCGATGACACAAATTGTCAAGTCACGGCTAAAGTATTTTTGCTGATGGTGAGAGCCGGCTGGAAAACCCGCGACGCGGGTCATTGCCAGGGGAAATTGCAAGGGAAATTGCCTGCGTTGCAAAACGGCGCGGAAACGCCAGCGATGCTGTCAGCCAGCAGGCCGGTCGCGCGTCAATCCTCGTGCAGCACAAATTCCAGGTAAAGATTGCGCTGCAGGATCGAGTGGTTGTCGTCGGACATCAGCGACACGATCAGCGCGCCATCGTCGCGGGTCCAGACGTCGAGCGCTTCCATGTTGTCGATCTGGTAGCCCATGTCGGCTTCGAGCAGCACCGGCCCGTCGGCGACGGCGCCCTTCTCGACGCTTTCGCCATATATGCGCCGCAGCCGCATCTTGACGCCGCCGGCCATCGAAAAACTGCGCTCCAGAAGCAACAGGTCGCCGTCCGGCAGGAAGGCGCCGTCGGTGATGTCGAAATCGCCATTGCGCTTGATGGTGAAGACGCCCTTGCGCGGCCCTTCGATGATCGCGGCAAAGATGTTGCCGGTCTTGTCGAGGCTCTTTTCCGACACCACGACCAGCCCGCCCGCGTGCTGCCCGTAAGGATGGGCGCGGGTGACGGTCTCGAAGCCGCGATTGCGGCGGAGTTCCCAGGCCGGAATCAGGAAGTCCAACTGCTTGAACGGCGCCTTCATGTCGTCCGGATCGATCTTGAACTCTGCGATGCGGTGATCGCGCTCGAAACCGACTGTGGCAATACCGTCCTTGACCGCGAGGCCTTCGGCATCGACCACCCATTTCTCGTCGATCGGCTGGCCGGCCGCATCGACCATCTGCTGCATGCGAAAATTCTGGATGCCGGAAGGCCGCTTCTCGGCATCGTGAACGAGGGTGCCGAAGAACCAGAAACCGGTGTCGGCGACGCCGATGAAATCGCTGCCTGGCTTGAGGAACCGAAGCGCCGACAGCGCGCCGAAATCGCGCGTCGGCGAGGTCATTTCGAGCCCGCCGACGAATTCGAGCGGCCCGAACTGTTTTTCGTCATTGCCGATGCGAAACTGGGTTATGGGCCGGGCCGAGATTTCGGCCGGCTCGACCGAGGCCGGCCCGGCAGCGACAGCCGGGGCCAAAATGATGCCGAACAACGCAATGGCGGCCAAAAGCTTCTGCCAAAAGCCGCCGCGGGAAAAAATCATCCGGCGCGCCGCATGCCGCCGCGCCGCGTGTCGCGCACGGTTTCCTCGGCGAACAGCGAGGCCAGCTGCTCGGTCATGGCGCCGGCCAATTCTTCGGCATCGACGATGGTGACGGCGCGGCGATAGTAGCGGGTGACGTCGTGGCCGATGCCGATGGCCAAAAGCTCGACCGGCGAGCGCGTCTCGATGAGCTCGATGATGGCGCGCAGATGCCGCTCGAGATAATTGCCCGGATTGACCGACAGCGTCGAATCGTCGACCGGCGCGCCGTCCGAGATCATCATCAGGATCTTGCGCTGCTCCGGCCGCGCGATCAGCCGGTTGTGCGCCCACAGCAGCGCCTCGCCGTCGATGTTTTCCTTGAGCAGGCCCTCGCGCATCATCAGGCCGAGGTTGCGGCGCGCCCGCCGCCACGGATGGTCGGCGGATTTGTAGATGATGTGGCGCAGATCGTTGAGCCGGCCGGGGTTCGGCGGCTTGCCTTCCTTCAGCCATTTCTCGCGCGCCTGTCCGCCCTTCCAGGCGCGGGTGGTGAAGCCGAGGATTTCGACCGAGACGCCGCAGCGTTCCAGCGTGCGCGCCAGGATGTCGGCGCAGGTGGCGGCGACGGTGATCGGCCGGCCGCGCATCGAGCCCGAATTGTCGAGCACCAGCGACACCACCGTGTCGCGGAATTTGGTATCGCGCTCCTGCTTGAAGGACAAAGGCTGCATCGGGTCGATGACGACGCGCACCAGCCGCGCCGGATCGAGATAGCCTTCTTCGAGGTCGAAATCCCAGGAGCGGTTCTGCTGCGCCATCAGGCGGCGCTGCAGCCGGTTGGCCAGCCGCCCGACGACGCCGGAAAGGTTGGCGAGCTGCTTGTCGAGGAAGGCGCGCAGCCGGTCGAGCTCCTCCTCCTCGCACAGTTCCTCCGCACCTACGGTCTCGTCGAAGGCCGTGGTGAAGACCTTGTAGTCGATCTCTTTCGGCAGATTGGTGAAGGGATTGTCGTTGCGGCGCGCCTCGCCGGGCGTCTCCGCATCGGCGTCGTCATCGTCGGAGAGATCCTCGGCGGTGGCGTCGGAGGCCTCTGTCTCGGCCGATTGCTCGTCGTCCGACGATGCCTCTGTATCCTCGGACTGCGACTGCTCGGAGCCCGAATCGTCTTCGCCGCCCTCCTCGCTCTGCTCCTCGCCTTGCGGCTGGTTTTCGTCGTTGTCTTCGGAGTCTTCCGTCTCCTGGTCATCGCCGAGCTCCTCGGCCATTTCCATGGAGGCGAGCATCTCGCGCACCACGCGGGCGAACGCCTGCTGGTCATCGAGCTTTGCCGACAGCCCGTCGAGGTCGGCGCTGGCCTTTTCCTCGACCCAGGGCCGCCAGAGATCGACCAGCCGTTCGCCGCTCTTCGGCACAGCGCGGCCGGTCAGTTTTTCGCGCACCATCAGCGCCAGCGCCTCCTCGATCGGCGCGTCGGCCTTGTCCTTGACGTCGACGAGGTTGGCCCTGGCGTATTTGTCCTCCAGCATCGAGCCGATATTGTCGGCGACGCCCTGCATGGCGCGGCTGCCGATCGCCTCCACCCGGGCCTGCTCGACCGCGTCATAGATGGCGCGCGCCTGCTTGCCTTCCGGCGCCAGCCTGGTGTGGATGCGCGCATCGTGGCAGGCGCGCTTCAGCGCCATGGAATCGCCGAGCCCGCGGGTGATGGCGATGTCCGCCTTCGATGCCTTCTTCGGCAATTCCGGCAGCCGGGCGCGGCTGCCGGCCAGTGCCGGCCGATCCTTGGCGAAGCCGACCTCGAGATCCTTGTCGCCGGCAATGGCGCGCATGCAGACGGTGACGGCGCGCTTGAAGCTGTCGTTCTCAGCGCCGGTCTTGGATTTGTTTCGCGTGTTGTCGCCCGGACCCGCCATCGAGACTCTGCTTAGCCCAGCACCACATTCGCCGCCGATTCCGGCAGATCTTCGCCGAAGGCGCGCTGGTAGAATTCGGCGACGAGCGAGCGTTCCAGCTCGTCGCATTTGTTGAGGAAGGTCAGCCGGAACGCCATGCCGATATTGCCGAAGATTTCGGCATTCTCGGCCCAGGTGATAACGGTACGCGGGCTCATCACCGTCGACAAATCGCCGTTGATGAAGGCCGAGCGCGTCATGTCGGCGACGCGCACCATCTTGTTGACGATCTCCTTGCCCTTGCCATCGCGATAGTGCTTGGCCTTGGCCAGCACGATGTTCACCTCATTGTCGTGCGGGAGGTAGTTCAGCGTGGTGACGATCGACCAGCGGTCCATCTGCGCCTGGTTGATCTGCTGGGTGCCGTGGTAGAGGCCGGTGGTGTCGCCAAGCCCAACCGTGTTGGCGGTCGAAAACAGCCGGAAGGCCGGGTGCGGGCGGATGACCCGGCTCTGGTCGAGCAGCGTCAGCCGGCCCGACGATTCCAGCACGCGCTGGATGACGAACATCACGTCCGGGCGGCCGGCATCGTACTCGTCGAAGCACAGCGCGACATTGTGCTGATAGGCCCAGGGCAGGATGCCGTCGCGGAATTCGGTGATCTGCAGCCCGTCCTTGACCACGATGGCGTCCTTGCCGACGAGGTCGATACGGCTGACATGGCTATCGAGATTGACACGCACGCAGGGCCAGTTGAGGCGGGCGGCGACCTGCTCGATATGCGTCGACTTGCCGGTGCCGTGATAGCCCGACACCATGACGCGGCGATTGTAGGCAAAGCCGGCGAGGATCGCCATGGTCGTGTTCTTGTCGAACAGGTAGTCCGGATCGATGTCGGGGACATGCTCGCTCGTCACCGCATAGGCCGGCACCACCATCTTGGAGTCGAAGCCGAATGTCTCCTTCACCGACACCGTGGTGTCGGGCAGGTTGGCGATGTCGCGATCGACCTTGTTCATCTCTATCAACGTCTCCACAAGCGAAACGCCGCGTTTCGCCGGCAATCGATTTTGTTCGGGGGCGGTCTTAGAGCCTTTTCCAACCTTATGAAAGTTGGAAAACGACACGAACCGTAAGGTCGCTCAGCACAAACCTGCCTGCTTGAGCACGCGATACGCCTGGAGCACATCGCGGAACCGGTCTTCCGAACCTCTGTCGCCGCCATTCGCATCCGGGTGGTGGCGTTTCACAAGTTCCTTATAGCGCGCCTTGATATCCTTGCCAGTTGCCTTTGTATCAAGGCCAAGCGTTTCCAGTGCCTTGGCCTCAAGCGGCTTGGCCTTGCGCTCGCGTGCTTCGCGCGGGTCCTTCGGGCCTTTGAACAGGTCGAACGGATCGCGCATGCGATTGTAGTAGCCGGCGCGACCGGAGCGCGCCTGGGCAAAGTCCGGCGAGGAGCGGGTCGAGGCGCCGTTGACGCCCATTTTCCAGGTCGGCCGATGGCCGGTCATGGCTTCCTTCTGGAAGCGGGCGATCTCGGTGTCGGGAACGCCCGAGAAATAATTGAAGCCTTTGTTGTACTCGCGCACATGGTCGAAGCAGAACTGGAAATACTCGCCTTCCTTCATCCGTCCGACCGGGGCACGGTGGGTACCGGCCTCCTTGCAGCCATCCCACTGGCAGATCGGCGAACGCGACTTCAGCTCCGCGTCCTTCTCCGGGCGGATGCGAATCTTCTCGAAATATTTTGGGTACGGCTTCATCTCACCCATTTATGGGCTGTTCGCGGATGCGAAACAAGAATTGACATTTTCGCGATGATCGCCCTAACCGCTGAATCGCGGCATAAAACCGGCGAATTGCGAATTTTGTGCGATGACATAGATGTGGTGAAGGGAAGCGGCGATGTCCATACAGGCAACGATGGAAGATAAGCTGAAAAAGGCGTTTTCGCCGGAACGGCTGGACGTCATCAACGAAAGCCATCTCCATGCCGGGCATCATCATGTGGATTCCGGCCATCACGCCACCTTCGACGGCACTGGCGAGACGCATTTCCGCGTCCGCATCGTCGCGCCAGCCTTTGTCGGCATGAGCCGCGTCGAGCGTCACCGCGCAGTCAACGATCTGCTGGCCGAGGAGTTGAAATCCGGCGTCCACGCCCTGGCAATCGAGCCGGTGGCGCCCGGTGAAAAGACCCGCTGGTAAATTTCAGCCGAGGCTCGCCCTCAGGAAGGCCATCACCGCTGCGGTCAATGCATCGCCTTCGGTGCCGAAGTCGCGATTGATCGACATGTGCGAATAGGCGCTGCCGTCGAACAGTGTGACCCTGGTTCCGGTGGCGCGCAGACGCCCGGCGAAGGCCTGCGCGTCCGCCGCGCGGGCTTTCGCCCGCGAATGGGCGATGAAGGTCGGCGGGTGCTTGCGGCCTTCCACATAGGTGACAGGCGACAGCGCGCGCCACTGCGCTGGATCGGGAAAGGCGCGGGCATAGACCCCTGCCATGCCGCCGCTTCTGGCCAGCGCCTCCAGATCGTAGGCCCTGGTGTCGTCGAGAACCAGCGCCGCGACGCCGGGCAGGCCGCCGCGCAGCCCGGTCAATGCGACGAGATGGCAGCCGGCCGAATGGCCCATGGCGACGATCCGGTCCGGATCGCCGCCATGCCTGGCGATGTTGGCGCGGACGTAACGATAGGCCAGTTCGACATCTGCCGCCTGGGTGGCGACGTCGGCTTCAGGCAGCATCCGGTAGTCGATCGAGACGAAGCCGAAGCCATTGTCGAGCAGGAAACCAGGCTTGGAATTGACATTGTTGCGGTTGCCGACCCGCCAGGCGCCGCCATGGACGAAGAAGACGACCGGCAGGCCGCTTGCGCCATCGCGGGAATAGATGTCGAGCCTGGCCGGCCCATAGTCGAAGGTTTCGGGCGACGGCGAACGCAGCCGCAATGCCGCCGCCTGTCCCGGCAGCAGCGCCGCCATCGACGCAAGAACCAGGCTTCGCCGATCGATCGTCACCAACTCCTGACTGCCCACGGCTGCCACAAGGTGCGCACTGTCATTCTCCAAGCATCGCCGGCTTGATCCTCAGCCGCGCGATACGGTTCTTGTCGCGCTTCATGACGACGAAGCGCTTGCCGTGAAACGTAAAGGCCTGCTTTTCGTCCGGGATCGACTGCGCCTCGTGGATGACAAGGCCGGCGATGGTGGTGGCTTCCTCGTCCGGCAGGTTCCAGTCGAGCGCCCGGTTAAGGTCGCGGATCGGCACCGTGCCGTCGACGACGACGGAGCCGTCGGCCTCCTGCTTGACGCCCTGGATGTCGATGTCGTGCTCGTCGGCGATCTCGCCGACGATCTCCTCGATGATGTCTTCCAGCGTCACCAGCCCTTCGACCTCGCCATATTCGTCGACGACGATGGCGAAATGCGCCTTGCGGCGCAGGAAGGCATTGAGCTGCTCCTGCAGCGTCGTGGTGTCGGGCACGAACCACGGTTTCGACGCGATCTTCATCACGTCGATCCTGGAAAAATCGTTGCCGACCTCGTTCAGCGCGCGCAGCAGATCCTTCGCGTGCAGCACGCCGACAATGTTGTCGAGCGAACCCTTCCATAACGGCATGCGGGTGTGCGGGCTCTGCAGGATCTCGCGAACCACCGCTTCGGGCGGGTCGTCGGCGTTGACGGAGCGCATATTCGTGCGGTGGACCATGACGTCCGACACTTCGAGCTCCTCGAGGTCGAACAGGCCGCCGATGCGGGCGCGGTCCTCGCGCACCACCTGGCCGTCGCGGCGGAAATCGTCGACGGCGCCGCGCAGTTCGTCGCGCGCAGAGCGCTGCGGCTCGATGCGTTGCAGCTCGTAGCCGAAGGCGGCGAGCAGGCGCCGGCGCAAGACGAAGCCCAGCAGGCCGAGGCCGGCGAGCACGGCAGCCGCGATCCAGCCGGCCTGGCTCATCCCGGGCGGCTTTCCTGCCGACCCGGATGGTTCTCCCGGAGGAACGCCAGCACTTCCGAGGCCGGCACATCCCGGGCGATAAAGGCCTGGCCGATGCCGCGCGTCAGGATGAAGGTCAGCGCGCCGCGCGACACCTTCTTGTCCTGGGTGATGAAGGAGAACAGCGTCTCGGCGTCGGGCAGTTCGCCTGGAATGTCGGCCATGCGCCAGGGCAGACCGACGGCGCGAAGATGCGCCTCGACACGCGCCGCGTCGTCGGGGCTCGCCAAATTGAGCCTTGACGAAAAGCGGTGCGCCAGCGCCATGCCGATGGCGACGCCCTCGCCATGCACGAGCCTTGCGCCGTCATAGCCGGTCGCCGCCTCCAGCGCATGACCGAAGGTGTGGCCGAGATTGAGCAACGCGCGGTCGCCGGTCTCGAACTCGTCGCGGGCAACGACGTCGGCCTTGGCACGACAGGCCTCGGCGATGGCCGCAGCCCGCTCCGGCCCGCCGGCAAACACTTGACGCCAGTTTTCTTCCAGCCAGGCGAAAAACTCGGGCCGGTCGATCAGCCCGTATTTGGCCAGTTCGGCATAGCCGGCGCGAAATTCGCGGATCGGCAGCGTGTCGAGCACTTCGGTGTCGGCCAGCACCAGCCTGGGCTGGTGGAACACCCCGACCAGGTTCTTGCCGCGCTTGCTGTTGATGCCGGTCTTGCCGCCGACGGAGGAATCGACCTGCGCCAGCAGCGAGGTCGGAACCTGCACGAAGTTCATGCCGCGCCGCGCGATGCCGGCGGCAAAGCCGGCGAGGTCGCCGACGACGCCGCCGCCGAGCGCGATGACGACGTCGCCGCGCTCCAGCTTGGCGGCCAGCACGCCGTCGACCACCTCTTCGAGATGCGCAAAGCTCTTGGTCTTTTCGCCTGGCGGCAACGTGATGACGGCATGTTGGATGCCACCGCTTGCCAGGCCGGCCGCAAGCGTCGCGAGATGCGCGGCCGCAACGTTTTCGTCGGTGACGACCGCCGCCCGCGTCCCCGGCAGACAGCGCGAAATCTCGGCGCCGGCGCGTGACAGCAGGCCGGGACCGATCAAAATATCGTAGGCACGCTCGCCAAGCCCGACTTCGACAGAGACCGTTGCATCAGCGCTCACGACCGCACCTCGTCAATGTCGGCAACGCCGAGATGGCCGCGCAGCGCGTCCACCACTTCGGCGGCAATGATCTCCTTGCGGTCGTCGCGGGTCGGCACGACGACGTCGGCCGCGGCATAAACCGGGTAGCGTTCCGCCATCAGCCGTTCCAGCACGGCGCGCGGATCGGCGCTTTTCAGCAGCGGCCGGTTCTGCTTCTTGGAAACGCGCTCCATCAACAGGTCGATCTCGGCCTTCAGCCAAACCGACACGCCATGGCTGGCGATCGCCTCGCGCGTCTGCGCGTTCATGAAGGCGCCGCCGCCGGTCGACAGCACCTGCGGCCCGTGCTCCAGCACACGCAGGATGACGCGCTGCTCCAGTGCCCGGAACTCCGCCTCGCCATAGCGCTCGAACAGGTCCGGGACGCTCATGCGCGAAACAGTTTCGATCTCCTGGTCGCTGTCGATGAAGGGCAGTGCCAGCATCGCCGCCACCTTGCGGCCGATCGCCGTCTTGCCGGCGCCCATCAGCCCGACAAAGACGATGGAACGGCCGCCCAGCCGGCCGAGCAGCGCGGCATGGCTCTCGCCCGGAGGATTTGCTGGTAGCGCGTTCATGCTTCTAGGGCCTCTTTGGCGGCGTATCGACATCAAAAGCCTGTTTGCGTCAAGCGCGGCGCAACCGGGACTATGGGCTTCACCCTTGAATTGGCCGGATTGGCGTCTCATAAGGGCACAGGGTTGGAAATGCAGAATAAGACGACGGGCGAAAATTAATGCCAACACTGTTTCGCTTTGTCGTGACGCTCGCGATTCTGGCCGGCATTGTCTATGGCGCGATGTTCGCCCTGGTCATGTTCGTCGAGCCGAGAAAGGCGGAAATGAGCGTGCGTATCCCTCCGGAAAAGCTCAATCCCAAAAAATGAACAGCGCCGCCCGCATCGAAGCTTTCCTGGAGATGATGAGCGCCGAGCGCGGCGCCGCCGAAAACACGCTTTCCTCCTATCGCCGCGACCTCGAAGACGCTTCCGCCGGGATCGGCGGTGGGCTTGCCGCTGCCACCAGCGCCGACATCCGTGCCTATCTCGACGACATCGCCGCGCGCGGCTTTGCCGCCACCTCGCAGGCGCGCAAATTGTCGGCGATCCGGCAGTTCTTCAAGTTCCTCTACGCCGAAGGCCTGCGGGGTGACGATCCGACCGGCACGCTGGACAGTCCGAGGAAAGGCCGGCCGCTGCCTAAGACGATGAGCGAGGCCGATACCGGCCGGCTGCTCGACCGCGCGGCGCAGGAGGCGGTGGACCCCTCCATGCATGACGGCGACAGGCTGGCGGCGCTGCGCCTGCACGCGCTGGTCGAGGTGCTCTACGCCACCGGCTTGCGCGTTTCGGAGCTGGTCGGCCTTCCCGTGACGGTGGCACAACGCGACGACCGCTTCTTCATGGTCCGCGGCAAGGGCAACAAGGAACGCATGGTGCCGCTGTCGGCCAAGGCGCGCACCGCGATGCGGACATGGCTTGCTGCACGGGGGGCGGTGCCGGCTCTTGCCGACAGCCCGTTCCTGTTTCCGGCTGCCTCCGACAGCGGCTATCTCTCGAGACAGGTCTTTGCCCGCGAGCTGAAAGGGCTTGCCGCGCGGGCCGGCATTGCCACGGCGAAGATATCGCCGCATGTGCTGCGCCATGCTTTCGCCAGCCATCTCCTGCAGAACGGCGCCGATCTCAGGGCCGTGCAGCAGCTGCTCGGCCATGCCGATATTTCAACGACGCAGATATACACGCATGTGCTGGAGGAGCGGCTGGTGCGTCTGGTCAACGATCATCATCCGCTTGCCGACTAGGCGTCATGTCGCTATGTGAGAACGACGTTCCACCGCGCCCAGCCTGCATTTTCAGGCTTGCGTCAGTCATTGCCTTCCGACTTGCCGGTCCGCCCAAGAATGTACAATTACCTCGATTTCGAAAAGCCTGTGCAGGATCTCGAAGGCAAGATCCTTGAGCTGAAGAAGCTTGCCGAGAACGGCGAGGCGGTCGATGTCGGCGATGAGATCGCCCGTCTCGAAAAGCGCTCGCGCGATGCGCTGCGCGACGCCTACAAGGCGCTGACGCCATGGCAGAAGGTGCAGGTGGCGCGCCATCCGGACAGGCCGCATTGCATCGACTACATCAAGGGTCTGCTTACCGATTTCACGCCGCTCGCCGGCGACCGCAATTTCGGCGAGGACCAGGCGATCGTCGGCGGCTTCGCCCGCTTCCGTGGCGAGCCGGTGGCAATCATCGGCCAGGAGAAGGGTTCGGATACGACAAGCCGGCTGAAGCATAATTTCGGCTCGGTGCGGCCGGAGGGCTACCGCAAGGCGGTGCGGTTGATGGAACTCGCCGACCGCTTCCAAATCCCGCTGCTGACGCTGGTCGACACGGCCGGCGCCTATCCCGGCGTCAACGCCGAAGAGCGCGGCCAGGCGGAAGCCATCGCCCGCTCGACCTCGGCCTGCCTTGGCCTGAAGGTGCCGTCGATCTCGGTGGTGATCGGCGAAGGCGGCTCGGGCGGCGCCATAGCGATCGCCACCGCCAACCGCGTCTACATGCTCGAACACGCCATCTATTCGGTGATCTCGCCGGAAGGCGCCGCCTCGATCCTGTGGCGCGACACCACGCGGTCCAAGGACGCGGCGACCAACATGAAGATCACGGCGCAGGATCTGTTGGAGCTGAAGATCATCGACGCCATCGTCGCCGAGCCGCTCGGCGGTGCCCATCGCGCCCCCGAAACGGTGATTGCCGCCACCGGCGACCTCATCGCCAGGACGATGAAGGAATTCTCCGGCGCCAACACCGACTTCCGCGAGCATCGCCGCGAGAAATACCTGGCGATGGGCCGCAATCTGTAACATCCGGCAGGCACGCGGCCCGAAATGTGGCGGCGTGAACCAGTTTCGCCACAAAAATGCCGCCGCATTCGGCTCAGTGGGCTTGCCGTAAGGGGACGCGCCAGCATGATTGCAGTAAGGAATTTTCAAGGTTAACGGGCTTAGGGTCCGTCAGTGGTCAGTTTAGCAGCCGCGGCATCCGCGGCGCAGAGATGAAGACGATAGCCATATCCATGTTTGCCAAGCTTGCCCGCACCGGAGTTCTGATCGCTGCGATCGGCGTCGCCGGCTGCAATGACGCTTCGATGAAGGATTTTGCGCCGCAAGGCAACAAGCCGCTGCCGGACAAGATCCTGGCCGAGATGAAAGCCAAGGGCATGGTCCGCACCTCCTCGGTGATGGCCCGCATCTTCAAGGAAGAAGGCAAGCTCGAAATCTGGAAGGCCAAGACCAACGGCCGCTACGACCTGGTCGCCAGCTACGACATCTGCAAATGGTCGGGCAAGCTCGGGCCAAAATTCACCGAAGGCGACCGCCAGGCGCCGGAAGGCTTTTACACGGTCCGCCCGGCACAGATGAACCCGCGGTCGAATTACCACCTGTCCTTCAATATCGGCTACCCGAACGCCTATGACCGCGCCAATGGCCGCACGGGTTCCAACCTGATGGTCCATGGCGCCTGCTCGTCGTCTGGCTGCTATTCGATGACCGACGCGCAGATCGAGCAGATTTACGCTTTCGGCCGCGACGCCTTCCAGGGCGGCCAGACCGAGTTCCAGATCCAGGCTTTTCCGTTCCGCATGACCGCAGCCAACATGGCGCGCTATCGCAACGATCCGAACTACGAATTCTGGAAGATGCTGAAGGTCGGCTACGACAATTTCGAGGTTACCAAGGTGCCGCCGAAAGTCGACGTCTGCGAGAAGCGCTACGTCTTCAACCAGGTTGCGGCCGACGGCTCGACCTTTAATCCGACCGGCGCTTGCCCTGCGACCACCCAGCCCGATTCGCTGAAGAGCGCCATCAACGCCTATCAAAGCACCTATGAGGCGGCCTTCAACGGCGCCGTCAAGGCCAGCGTGCCGGCACCCAAGCCGACCATCGCCGGGATCAAGGAAGCCAGCATCGTTTCCGACTGGTCGAAACGGCGTGCGCGCGGCGAACGCGTGCCGATCGAGCCGCCCTCGCTCAACCCGGACGGCACCGTGGCCGAAACGGCGCGCATGGGCCGCATCGATTCGCCGGCGGGCCGCAAGATGGCGGCGCTCGATGCCGAAAAGGCCGCCAAGCAGAAGGCCGAGGAACAAAGGCTTGCCGCCATAGAAGCGGCCAAGGCCGCGAAAGAGGCAGCCAAGGCACAGGCCTTGGCCGAGAAGGAAGCTGCCAAAGCCAAGGCGCTCGCCGAAAAGGAAGCTGCCAAGACCGCCGCAGAGATGCCTGTCGCCACCGCCACCGTAGCGCCATCGGACGCCGCCCCGGCAGTCGAAACGCAGGCTGCGGACGCCGAAAGCACGGCGACAAGGTTGAAGAAAAAGCTGCTCGGCATGTTTGGCGGCTGAACTTCATGCTTGAGCAAGAAGATGGCGGCCAAGAACACAGGCCCTCAACTAGCCCCGCCGCCGTCTACGACCTCAAAGGCCTGAACTGCCCGTTGCCCGTGCTCAAGGCAAAAAAGCGCCTGGCCGCAATGCAGCCGGGCAGCCGGCTGTGGCTCGAAACCACCGACCCGCTCGCCGTCATCGACATTCCCGCCTTCTGCGCCGAGAGCGGCCATCGGCTGGTCGAGACAACGGCGATGTCAGGCGGCCACCGCTTCCTGGTCGAGCGCGGGATCGGCTGAGTCTCGACTTAGCTCGTTCTGGCGAAAGCGGCTGAGCGGGATAATCTCCCCCCTTGAGGGGGAGATGGCCGGCAGGCCAGAGGGGGTTGCCGCGCGTCAAGCGCCAACCTTTTCTTTCGTCCCACAGGGCGTCGCGCCAGCCGAGGCGACCCCTCTGTCGCCTTCGGCGACATCTCCCCCTCAAGGGGGGAGATCACGATCCGGCAATAGCCAGCGGGTTGCTTTCCAGTGCTGCGCGATCCGGCGTGTCGATCGACGGCCGGTTGGTGAAGGCGGCGAACAGCCGCCGGACATAGTCTTCGGGCATGTCGAGCGTGATCAGCACCAGCCTGGTGCCGCGCTGGCTGTCCGGCCAGGCCGGCAGTTGCACCGGCGGATGCAGGATCTTCTGCACGCCATGGATAACCAGCGGCCGCGACGGGTCTTCTGCAAGCTCGATGACGCCTTTCATCCGCAACAGGCGCTCGCCATGCGCCGAGCGCAACAGATCGAGGAACATCTCGATTGCCGAAAACGGCACCGGCCCGTCATGAACCAGCGAATACGAACGCACGCGGGAATCGTGCCTGTGATCATGGTGATCATGGTCGGCATGGTCATGCCCGTCGTGATCATGCCCGCCGTGGTCATGCCCGCCGTGGTCATGGTCGTGGCCGGCTTCTTCGCCGAGCCAACGCTGCACATCGACGGATTTGGTGGCCGGATTGTAGAGGCCGCTATCGAACAGGGTCGCGGTGCTTGCCTCGCCCGCGTCGAGCACCACGGCGCCCGGGTTGAGCTGCCTGAGCCGCGCCCGCAACGCCTCGACATCGCCTGCATCCGTGGTCAGGTCGGCCTTGCTGAGCACGATACGATCGGCGACGGCCACCTGCTTCACCGCCTCGACATGCGCATCGAGCGTCGCATTGCCGTTGACGGCATCGACCAGGGTGATGACGCCGTCGAGCCGGAAGGCCTGGACCAGGGCCGGGTGTGCCATGATCGACTGCAGTACGGGGGCGGGATCGGCGAGCCCGGTGGTCTCGACGATGACGCGGGCAAGCCGGTCGATGCGGCCGGTCTGCAGGCGGTCGACGAGATCGGCAAGCGTATCGACCAGCTCGCCGCGCACCGTGCAGCAGAGACAGCCGTCGGAGAGCTGGATGATGCCGTCGGAGGCCTGCTCGACCAGGAGATGGTCGATCGCCACCTCGCCGAACTCGTTGATGATGACGGCGGTGTCGGCGAGCGCCGGATCCCGGAGCAGCCGGTTGAGCAGCGTCGTCTTGCCGGCACCGAGAAAGCCGGTGAGCACCGAAACGGGGATCGGGAAGCCGGCCATGCGGCTAGTTCAGCGCCTTGGCCGGCTGCTGGACCTGCGCGGCGGTGGCGGATCCGGCCACAACTGGCTCGGCGTCGGCCGGCGGCGGCCGGTCCGGCCGCCATGTCGGCAGCGGCACGTCGGCATATTCCTGCCCGGAGGCGTCGAGCATCGCCTTCGGCTTCGGTCCCGTGGCGCCGCCGAGGCCGACGGCGATCAGCGTCGGTACATGGTCGAGCTTTTCCTGATAGGGCGATTTCGGCACGTCCTTGCCCTTGTCGCCGACGGCGGGTGCGGCTTCCGACTGCTCCTCGACCGGCTTCTTCTTGCAGATCTCGTCGTTCATGTCGTTGGCCGACATGGTGTCGCCATAGGCAGGCAGCGCCGCGACCGTCAGCCAGCTCGGCGCCGGCGTTGCAAAACCCTGGTCGAGCAGTTTTGCCGCCGCCTCGGCGCGGGTGACTGCCGATCGTTCGCCGAGCACCACGGCGACCAGGGTGCGGCCGTTGCGGGTCGCCGAGCCGATCATGTTGAAGCCGGACGAGCAGACGAAGCCCGTTTTCATGCCGTCGGCACCCGGATAGCGGCCGATCAGCAGGTTGTAGTTGGAGATCGCCTTGTTGCCGACGGCAAGGCCTTCGATCGAGAACCACGGGGCATATTGCGGGAATTCCTTGCGGATCGCCATCACCAGCAGAGCGAGATCGCGCGCTGTCGTATACTGGTCCGGCGAATAGAGCCCGTTCGGATTGACGAAATGCGACCCGCTCATGCCGAGCCTCTGCGCTTCGGCGTTCATGCGTTCGGCGAAAGCCGCTTGCGAACCGCCGATATTCTCGCCGACCGCCATGGCGATATCGTTGGCCGATTTGACCAGCATCATCTTCAGCGCATTGTCCAACCGCATCACCGAGCCCGGGTTGAAGCCCATTTTGCTCGGCGGCTCGCCGGCAGAATGTTTCGTTACCTTGATCGGCGAATCGAGCTGGACCTCGCCCGCGGCAATCGCCCGAAACGCCACATAGGCGGTCATCAGCTTGGTCAGCGAAGCCGGGTACCAGCGCCTGAACGCCTCCTGGTGCTGCAGGATCTTGCCGCTGTTCAGGTCGAACAGGATTGTCGGATTGGCCAAGGCAGGCCCGGCCAGCGCCGCAAGCACCACCGTGCCCGCCACCAACAGTTTGAGGAAATGCCTGTAGCGCATCATGAAAACCGAAATAGCCTCTTGCCGCAGTCCCACCTGGCTCCGTAAGATTTCGTTACACGATCGCCAGGATAATGGTCCGGCCCTCTGTTCCCGGACCACAGTCGCGGTGCTATTTACTCTATGTGACGTCAACATGGCAAAGTGCTGCCGATCACAATGTGGAAGCAGCAGCACAATGCAAAGCAGCGTGCATGGTTGCAAGGCAGCAGGCACAATTGCAAAGCAGCAGGCCAAGACCGCCTGCTCCAACAGCGAAATGGAACCATCATGCCGATCCTGAACCGAGCCGCCGAAATGCAGGACGAGGTGGCCGGCTGGCGCCGCCATTTGCACCAGACGCCGGAGCTGAATTTCGACGTCTTCAAGACCGCCGCTTTCGTCACCGAGAAGCTGAAGGCTTTCGGCTGCGACGATATCGTGACGGGTTTGGGCAAGACCGGCGTCGTCGGCATCATCCGCGGCCGCCACGGCGAAGGCTCGACCATCGGCCTGCGCGCCGACATGGATGCCCTGCCGCTCAACGAGATCACCGGCAAATCCTATGCTTCGACCGTCCCCGGCAAGATGCACGCCTGCGGTCATGACGGCCACACCGCGATGCTGTTGGGTGCCGCCAAATACCTCGCCGAAACGCGCAATTTCGCCGGCTCCGTCGCGGTCATCTTCCAGCCGGCCGAAGAGGGCGGCGGCGGCGGCAACGAGATGGTCAAGGACGGTATGATGGAGCGCTTCGGTATCTCCAAGGTGTTCGGCATGCACAACATGCCGGGCCTGCCGGTCGGTCAGTTCGCCATCAGGCCGGGTCCAATCATGGCGGCGACCGCCGAATTCACCATCACCGTCAAGGGCCGGGGCGGCCACGCGGCGATGCCGCACGGCACCATCGACCCGATCGTCATCACCAGCCAACTCGTCGGCGCATTGCAGACGATCGCCTCGCGCAGCACCGATCCGGTCGAGGCGGTGGTCGTCTCGGTGACGAAATTCCACGCCGGCGACGCCTATAACGTCATTCCCGAGACCGCCGAGATCGCCGGCACCGTACGCACGCTGAAGAAGGAAGTCGCCAAGAAGGCCGAAGAGCGCATCCGCGCACTTTGCCAAGGCCTGGGCGCTGCCTTCGGCGCGACAATCGAGGTTGATTACAATGCCAATTACCCCGTCACCTTCAACCATCCGGAAGAAACGGTCTTTGCCAGCGACATCGCGGCCGACGTCGCCGGCGAAAGCCATGTGCACCGCGCGATCCAGCCGGTGATGGGCGGCGAGGATTTCTCCTACATGCTTGAAGCGCGGCCGGGCGCCTTCATCTTCATCGGCAATGGCGATACCGCCGGCCTGCACAACCCAGCCTACGACTTCAACGACGAGGTCATCCCGCACGGCATGAGCTATTGGGTGAAGCTGGCGGAAACAGCGCTGGCGGCGTAGCCATTCGGCATCGGCGGTGCGGCAACCGCCGCACCTCTGGGCGGCAAAACCGGGCAGGACATGTTCTGCTGGTCACTTCCGGCCGGACGACTTCCGGGCAAGGCCGAAGGCAATGCCCAGAGCAATACCTATCCCGATGCCCGCAACAATGTTGTCCAACACGACGCCGATAGCCACGCCGATCACGACGCCGAGTGTGAGGTGTTTGGCATCCATTATGCCCGGTCATGTAGCGTGGAAGGGAAGAGCCGCAACCGCTACGGTCCGCTCTTCGGATCCTCGACCTCCAGCGCCTCCATGACCGGCGCCAGCTCATTGTCGTCGGCAGGTTGCGGCTCTTCGCCTGTCCTCGCCTTCGTCAGGGCTGCCTCGATCGCCTCCTGGATATTGCCGAGCTCGTCTTCGCGAACCTCGTGGCCATAGCCGGCAGCGTCGGCATCCTGTTCGAATTGCTGCGCCAGGACGGCGACGCTCACCTCGCTCTCGGCCGGCAGATTGCCGACATTCTCCTGCAGCCACGTTTGAAAGAACTCTTTGGTGGCGCTCATGCGGTGTCTCCTTCGGGACACTAAAGCGCGCCGGCGTCCCGAAAGTTCCGCTATCCCGACCTCTTTGGGGCCTGCTCCCACATTCGGCCAGGCGGCGTTGGCGCCGCCGGGCTCGGCTGCTTACTGGCTGACAGCAGTCGTCGGTTCGCACGACACGTTCGGGTTCATATCCGCGAACGCGCCGGTCGGGTTGCCCTTCCAGGCCCAGACATGCAGCTCATAGAACGGACCGAGGCCATAGCGATTGGGCGCGCTGTTGAAGTTGAACAGATGCCCATCGAGCGAGGCCGGGCCTTTCGAGGTGATGTATTCGACCGCGATCAGTTTTAGCGTGCCGTCGGCCATCGGCTCGTACATCACGGCTTCCGGCTTGGCGACATCGACAGCGTCGTCCTTGAGGTAGTCGGGATTGACGTAATGGATGCCCATGGCGCCGCCGGTGATGCCGCTGGCGCAGGGGATCGGCGCATAGCCCTCAGCGGTCGCCGCCGCCACATTCTCGAAGCGGCTGTTGGCCGCGCGTACCTTGTCGGCCAGCGGATTGGGACCGGACGCGGGCGCTGCCTGATGCGCCTGCGCCAACGCAGTGCAGGCCGACAGCAGCGCCGCGGCAGCGAGAACTCTATTGCGAAAGTTGATTGTCATAGTCATTCCATTCTTCTTGAAAAGCACAGCCCGGCCGGCCGCCGGAAGTAAGGAGGTCCGGCAGGTGGGCGCTGTGGCTGTTGTTGCTGGGAGATCCCTATCCCGATGCGACGAATGCAGGGGAAGATCATCCCTTCGGCAAATACGGGATGGTTCCGGCCAGATCGGAGTTGTCGATCAGCTGGAAACGGCTGTCGCTGCCGCCCTGACGGGCCGAAACGAACGGCGCGTAGGCAGGATCGTCGGTGAAGGCGCGCGCCGCGGCCTCGGTCGGGAACGCCATCAAGGCAATCAGCGTCGTGTCGAGCGGCTTGCCTTCGAGCGTCTTCACATTGCCGCTGCGCGACAGATATCTGCCGCCGTGCTTGTGAACGAGGTCGTGGACCGACGCGGCATAGGCCGGCATCCACTTCGGGTCCCTCACCTTGATGTCTGCGATAACGTAAGCGGTCATGGGTCATGTCTCCTGGTCGTGCACAGGGGTATCCCGTGCAGCGGCCAAGGGCTCGCACGGCAAGGCCGGCGCCAGCCAGTCCGCGATCTGTACTGGTGTGGCGAATCCGAAATTCGCATTCACTTTGGAGCAACGCAGCGAGCGAATTTCGGATTCAAAAGCCACACCAGCAAGTGCTTGGATTTCCAGTGTGGTTTTGGATTTGAAGTTCCTAACGCTGATGCCACCCAGAAAGCAGGAACTTCAAATCCACCACACTGGGCCGGTACAGTTTCTGTACTCGCCGTGCCGCCGGGGAAGGCCTATGATCCCGGCTGAGTTTGAGGGGAAGGCAACATCATGACCCAGTCCGGATACAAGCAGTTCTGCCCGCTATCGATGGCCGCCGAGGTGCTGTGCACCCGCTGGACCATGGTTCTGCTTCGCGAATTGGTGGCGGGCTCGACCCGTTTCAACGATCTGCGCCGCGGCGTCCCCAAAATGTCGCCGACCCTTCTGTCGCAACGCCTCAAGGAGCTCGAGCTGGCCGGGATCGTCGAGCGCAAGGAGGTGCGCGGCGAGAAAGGCATCTTCGAATACCGGATGACCGAGGCAGGCAGGGATCTGCGTTCCGTTGTCGAGGCGATGGGCTTTTGGGGGCAGAAATGGGTCGAGTCGCGGCTGTCGCTGAAGAACCTCGATCCGTCGCTGCTGATGTGGGACATGCGGCGCAACCTCAACGCGTCGCCGCTGCCCGACGGGCGCACGGTGATACAATTTCTGTATCAGGAGCTCCCCGCCTCCAAGCGGTCATGGTGGCTGATCGTCGAGAAGCACGGCGAGGTCGACCTCTGCTGGTACGATCCGGGCTTCGATGTCGATCTCTACGTCTCGACCGACCTGCACACGATGACCGAAATCTGGATGGGGCTGATCACCGTCGAGAAGGCCGGGCCGAAAGTCATCTTGACGGGCGACCAGGATATCGCGCGCAAAATGCAGACCTGGCTCGGCCTGAGCCCGTTCGCGGTCGAACCCAAGCGAGCGGCCTAGCTGCCTCTTGGCGAAACGATCCGAAGCGGTTATGTGTCGGGCGCGATGGTCCCGTAGCTCAGTAGGATAGAGCGGCAGATTCCTAATCTGTAGGTCACAGGTTCGATTCCTGTCGGGATCACCATGTTTTTCAAGTACTTAGCGCGAAATCGCCGTACTTTTTTTGCAGGATTTCTGCGAAAATAAGTACGGCGAATTTCGCAGACCTTCAGACTTTGGGCACACATATTCCAAGGGCGAAGCGGCCCAAAACCGCTGCGAAGCGCGGCGTTACGATGCCTAAATCGAGGTAGGTAATCGTTGTTCCCAATAAACTTGCCCGTTTTTCGACGCACCGAGACGACGGACGGCAGCCGCTACCGACCGTCAGCGTCGACGTCTCCTTGGCGGCGCCGAAAGGTCTCGCTACTTCGTCGTTCAATCGAGACCGCGGCGAGTAAGAATGCGAACATCGGCATCATCGATCACGAGGTCGAACTCGACTCGTGTGTCCATCCGTCCCCTTAGGGCGGATTGTCCACCAAAGTCCGCATCATAGGGGGAATGGACGCGCCCGGTCTGGCGGCTAGAGGAACGGAACGCTATCATTTTATTGTATTAGTAATGACGCATGAAATGGCCTACAATTGACTCTACCCGGCAGCGCCACTGGCAGCCGGTAGGCCCGGCGGCCCGCTGGAACCCCCGATCGGCTGTCGGCCCGTCCCCATGAAAGTTACGTGCGGTGGCGACCAACGTGAGACGAGATCGAACCAACAACCCCGCAACCGGCATCAAGGGCAAGCGCCACGGGCCGCCGGCCAACGACGAAGCAGGATATTTCGAGTTCTGCCCCGTTTGTGGCCAGACGTTCGACAAGCGAAACCTTGGCGAGGTGCTGCATCACTGTCTCCCCGACCATGAGCCGTTGAACTCGATGAATAGGTGACTAGCGTTCGAACAGATGGTTTCGCTCATCCAAGATCGTGATCGGTCCCAACCAGACGATCTCAAAAGTGATTGCGGATGTGGTCGTTAAAGTAGCGGGCTTGGCGAAGGCCGCTTTGAACCCGGCAAAGGTCTCAGGTGGTACCCGGAACCATTGCACATTGAGCGGAATTGGCTGAAAGTGATCGAACCACAGGACAGGGATGTCGGACGGCCACCCATTCAAGGTGGCCGGGGCGCGGGTTAACGTGATTCGGGTCGATCGGCGGGACAGGGGGAGAAATGCACCCTTGGACGAAGGCTGAGCTTGCGGAGATCACTGGAGGCATATGGGAAGGCGACCTGCCGGAAGGCTGGACGACCGACTGCATAGCCTTCTGCGATGCACTGATCGGCCCCGGCGCGCTCGTCATCCCGCGCGTTGGCACCTACCGTTACGGCGTACACCCCAGGAAGATCAGGCGCTTCAGGCGACAGGGGCTCGCGCTCCTCGCGGACCGAGAGTACCGGCCCAACTTCGAAGACTTGCCGTTGCTCCGGGTGGCTTCGGTCCGCGTCGCCATGAAGTATCTAGCCGAGCGAGCGCGGTCTGCTTACGGCGGACGCCTGATCGCGGTTGGCGGCAGCGTCGGCAAGACGAGCACCACGGCGATGATCAACGTCATTCTCACCGCAGCTGGTTATCCACCTTTTCCGGGCGAAAACTTCAATACCGTCTCCGGCGTGCTCGGCCTGATCGCCAACCTTCCCCCTGATGGCATCCACGCTGTCGAGGTGTCGATTGGCTTTTTTCGGCGGCTCCTTGAGGTATCTGCGCTCAAGCCGCATGTCGCTCTTATCACGACGATCGGCGACGCCCATCTCGAAGAGTACGGCTCGCGTGAGGCCATCGCCAAGTTGAAAGCCCGCCTGTACGATGTCGCTGAGGGCGGCACTGCGATCATGCCTCGGGATTCCGAGCATTTCGAATATCTCCGAGCCCGCGCGCTGTCGTTCGGGGCGAAGGTCGTGTCCTTCGGTGAACATGCTAAGGCCGACTACCGGCTCGTGGACTATTCGCACGAAGATCAACTGGTGCGTGCGGTCCTGAAGGGCCGGGATTTCGCCTACAAGCTAGGTAATCCAGGGCGGCACATGGCAGTCAACAGCCTCAGCGCGCTGGCGGCTGTCGATTCGCTCGGCCTTGATCTGGGAGCTGCGACCAACGCGCTCGGGGAGGTGCAGGCCATCCACGGACGTGGCGAAGTCATACGCATCGCCCTCGCGTCCGGCGAGATCCATGTCGTCGATGAGGCCTACAACGCGAATCCGACATCGGTGGCCGCCGTGCTGGCGGCACTCGCTGAGGGGAAGCGCGCAAGTGGGGGCCGAAAGCTTGCCCTTCTTGGCGACATGCGGGAACTCGGGCCACGATCGGCCGAATTTCACGCCGGTCTGGCGGAACCCGTTCTCGCGGCCGATCTGGATATGGTGATGACGGTTGGGACGCAGATGACATATCTCCGTCGTGCCCTGCCGGAGTACCTCCTCGGCCCACACTTCGCGACAGCAGACGATGTGTTGCCCGAGCTCGCCACTATCCTGCGCGCGAAGGACCGCCTTCTTGTGAAAGCTTCGAATGCCATGGGTCTGCATGAAGTTGTAACTCGCTTGCGCCGGCAATTTGGACGCTAGTCCGCCGCGATATAGCATCGGTGTTTGAGATCGAGGGTGCCCGAAAAGTTGAGATTCGTCGAATTTCGCTGTTTTTTTGGACCAAAGCAGAAACATTGATCGGAGATCAGCTCCGCCCATGACTGGTTCCACTACCAAACAGTCTCAGGCACTTGGCGGAAAATTGTGCTTCGCCGCCTGATTCGATCTGTGCTGCCTCCAGGTGACCAGGGTAGCGCCGGCTGGACGCCGCCAACCGAAGAGCTGCGCACAGTCATGCCCGCTCGGTCATTTCGGCCATGCATATAACGGCAGCCGCCGGGAATGGTTGGTTGGTCCGAGCCCAATGCAGCAACAACAAAGATATAGCCCTGTGCCGAGCACTGACATCAGTATTGCTTCAGCGAAGGAGCACTATTCCTAAGTCTCCAAGGCCTTTCGGCGGAGTCGCACCATACCAGTCCAGGGCCACACTCGAGTTGCCACTATAGAAAAATTGCCACGCAACAATCCAACCTGAGTTGACAGTCGACTTCAGGTCTGTTGTCCCTCTCATCCGAAAACGATGATGGGGCAGGTAGATAGCCCCTTCAATTAAGTAGTTTTTGTTTCCGGACAATGAGACCGTTGGCACAGAGGGCGTAACTGTGCGTGACCCGAAGATAGCGATGCCAGCGTAAATGCCGCTCGTGGGAGCCGAAAGCCTTACGCCACCTTTGCCTGCTGACTGAATAATGCTTGACTCGGAGTCAACGAATATCGTGACTTCGTCGCCCGAGAGATTCACATGGCTGCCGATGCTCACTGTTGCGTTCTGAAAATAGTGAACTCCGGGAGAAAGAACGACATTTCCATCGAGGTCGATGTTTCCACAGAACACCCGGCCGGCCGGAATGGTAACATCGGTCAGCATCTGATCACTGTAGTCGCAGCCGTTCGGTGGAACGGGCTGCGGTAGATCGACAAGGGGGTCTGCAAGTTCGGGTTGGTTGGTTTTCGGGATGATGGTGTAACCGCCGCCTTGGTAATTGCCCACTATAGAGATTTTTCTGGCGACAATCTTTCCGGTTCCAACGTGCCTCAGTGCCCTTGGACTGGAGGAATTCACTTGGATACCGCAGTTTGGCACCGAAAGCCCCCCGGAACCCATTACCGTCAGCGCTCCATTTGAGGCAGGATCGAGGACATAGAAGCAATAATCCGGCGCGGCTTTTCGGGCCGTTGCCGCCGCGTGAAGGTTAATGCTCCGAATTCCAGCAAGACTCATGAAAGCGGTTGGCATTTCAGCTGAGATTTCAACCGCCGCCTCTCGCGTCCCAGCAGAAGGAGTGGTGATGCTCACCCCAACGACAGCGCCGGTCACGAAGGAGCCATTGGCCAGCGCCCAATTCTTCGCGGCCTGGACGGCTGCTTCGTTTCCTCCATCGCTCTCGACAGCAACAAGAGCCGCCGAATCGGCTATCTCCTGCAGCTTGGATCTCCAGGAAGCGGCGTTGGTAAAGTCAATGCTAAGGCCGAGGGCCAAGCCCAGTGGCACCACCATTAAGGCCATCGCGACGGCAAAGTTCCCCCGTTTTTCGGGCGGCAGATCTTTCAGTCTCCGCATCCAGAAGCCCTCTCTTAAGAGCAACTTAGACCGGAGATGGTTTAGAATTTACTAAATTAGAACAACAAAACGCAGCGGCAATTCACGCTCGGCAAAAAGGCGATGCAAGCTGTCTCGCTGCTCATTGAGCTGAGTGAAACGCGGCAGACCTTGAGGTCAGCGATGTGCTAATTCTCTACTTAAGGCCGAAGACTTGCTGAGCCTGGTCAGACTGCAACAAGTCGCGCGCCGAATGTCCGACACCCGGCAAAATCACGAGACGCCAATTGAAAGGCCACCCGTTAGCGGTCGCGACAGCTTGCGCCAGCTCAAAAGTGAACTGCCCCCGATCCAAACGCGTCTCTCCTTGGCGCATAGCAGCTGCGCTTTCGTTTAGATCGACATCGCCAGTGTCGTCTTCTCCAAGATAGATCGTTAGCGGCAAAGCCAGATAGGCCTTCAACTCCTGAGAGGCCTGATCCGGCGTATAGACGCAGCCCGAGGAGAGACATCCCAGCCCGTAGGCTGCCGCCTCTGCTAGCGAGGGCAATACGTAGGTCGACGGATTGGCTACGACCACTCTCTTGGCATCCGACAAGGCAAATGCTGCAACACGCGACATGAATTGACCTCCCGCCGAGTGCCCAAAAAGGTAATACTGCGCAGTCGGCAGCCCCTCTCGGGCCCTCGCCCAGTTTACCAAGCCCTTCACGTACCAGACAGTCCACCTGTCCCGAGGTTGAATTGTGCCCGAGTTGACAATGCCTCCCCGCTGATAGCTCCAGCCTGGGAACCTTTCCAGGTCGAAAAGCGGCGCCATAACGATCAGGCAATTTCGATCCGCAAGAGGCTGCGCGTAGTCTCGGTAGGATTCGGCGGTTCGGCTTAGTCCATGGAACACGAACAGGATCGATGGATTGGCACAGTTCTTCGGATGATAGGTGTATACCGTCAACTTTATGCCGTTAATAGTTGCTGAGGTCGTACCTTTGCCGACCTTCCAGGCAAGTACTTGGCCTGAATACGTCAGACTACAGCCTAAGACGACTGCCCCTAACAGACGGATTAGAAATCGCACCTGTCGCTCCCATGGACGATCCCGCAGGGATGACATATCCCATTAGCGGCAGCTAAACAAATCAAAACCGGCTGAGCAGTAAAGAGTTCGTTCCTCCACGTCTGGTCCTCGCAATGTTCGCAAGCGACGCCTCCGCGGCACCTCAGCGTCCTGCGTGACAGGGTATCGGCTCCTTGTTTTGTCGGCACGTATCGCTCGCGCCGCCATTGCGATCGAGGAACCCAGTGCAAATCCGCGTACGGCATACGCATGAGCTTCGGAGCCTCACGCCAGTGCAGGGATGGCCAATCTAAGGCATCTGTCTTGAACGGCTACGACAACATCGGCGAGTCCAGGCGACAACGCCAGCAACCGATCGATTGTCGCGCGACCGGCTGCTCCTCCCATTATCTTTGGTTGGTAGTCGAGGCGCGGATCTCTGTTTTGAACGTAAACTGGATAAATATCTAAACGGATCTGCTTCGCACCAAAGTGGAAGCAAGGCAGAATGGACTCCCCTTTGCTGTTTCCGGACCCAAATGCAAAATTGCCGACACTGTATAATATCGGCCGACCATTATAAATCTCGATCGGCTGAAGGATGTGGGGATGATGGCCGATGACTGCGTCCGCACCCAGGTCGATAAATAGCCGCGCTTTCATGCGGTCTTGCTCGGTAGGTTGGCGCTGGTATGGCAAACCCCAATGTACCATCACGGCGATCCGATCGACCAGTGGACGAAGTTGGGCCAGATCACGCTCGATGAATTCGGGCACATCTTGTGCGGAGCCTGGAAGTTCGCCACGAGCCGCTGTTCGACGGTTCCAGTAATATCCGAGAAGTCCGATGCGGATATCTGCGCCATCAAAAATCGCGGGGTGGTAAGCAGAGCTCTGGTTCCTACCACCACCGTACGGTTGGATATACTGTCGCTCTAACGTGGCTAGCGTCTCAACCACGCCACCCCGACCGCAGTCTTGAATGTGGTTATTCGCGACAGTCATGGCAGCGAAGCCTGCACGACGTAAGACAGAGGCTGACTTGGGGTCCACTTTGTATGAGTAGTTCCGAGTGGTATCTGCTTTCTCAGAGATGGTGGAGAACGGCCCCTCAAGGTTTCCCGTTATCAAAGCGCAGCGTCTAAAGATCGGCCTGACCCAGGCGAAGGCATAGTCTGGGCCAAACCTGCGGATACGATGACGCATCCGCATCCCGGTCATCACATCTCCGACCGCCGCCAAATGGTACGGAGCGCTGGTGGACGAAGAGAGGAACTGTTCAAGTTGGTCCGGGTCGATGAGATCGATGTCATCCGGAATTATGACCTCTGAAAACTTCTCGCGAATTTTTAGAACATGGCGCCGGACTTCTTCCGATTCACTGAGGCGGTAGAGGGGTGGCTGAACGGAGGGTGCCAACAATGTCTCAACCGCTGAAGAACTAAAGCCGATCCCACGCTTCTCAAAAACGCTTCGGATCAGCGTTTCGTAACGGCTGCTGAATCTCATTCGGTCTGCATGAAGCAAACACGAGGCAAAGCTCTTCGGAAGTGACCTGAGGGCGCGCGTTCGAATTCCGGAAGGAGCATACGGGCTATCAGAAAGTCGTCCCAGCGCCAAAAGGGCAGCTACAACTAACGAAATGCAAGTAAGTTCGTCTCCCGGAAAAGCCTTGTGTAGGTCCCACATTGTCGCCGCTATGACTTGCGCGACCAGCGCCTCCGGCGGTGGCATCTCGGCGTCGTCCATACGCGAATCATTGGCAAGAGTATCCGATGGTACGAACTCGGCATCATGACGGAGGTGCCAACACCATACGTAGGGAGTCGACAGCATCGCGGCCGCAAAGTATGCGCTCAAGGCGTACTCAAGGGGACCAGGCCTGCTGAAACTGGCGCGCGGTGCATGCAGCCTGTCAGCTTGGATGTCAGCGGTATGGCGCACCACGTGAAACCCGAATGCCTGATATATGAAACTGGCATTGTGCGAGGGGTCGCATAGATAAGCACCGCCTGAAATTCGTGGAAGCCACCCTTCCGCTGTGACTGCCCGCCCCGGGCCGAACAGCAATTCCCCACAGAGGGGGATCGAAAAATCATCGAGATTTTCGATTCTTGCTGGATATCGGTATTTGGTCCCTTTGAGCGGCACCAACCTAAGTAGATCCCCGTTAACTCCCCCTTGTTTCGGCTGGTGCGCATTAACGATCGCTCTGACCTTCGGCAACGGGCCCTCGCCGAGTGAACGCAGCACTTCGTTCACTCGATGAGCTATCAAGGAGACGTGGTAGTAGACGTTGACCTGGCCGAAGCGTGCCGCGGCCTCACAACCTTCCTGTTCACCAAGAATTCCGCCGCCGAAAGGTTTGAAAACATAGTTACCTTGCTTGTCGGGCAGTGCTTCGCCCATCTCACCCGTGGGCCAGTGAACATCCGTGGCTGAATGACCGATTACGTCCACGTACCGCCCACGCAGCCCTTGCCTCCCCGTGTTTTGGCAAAGATAAGGCAGTTCGACCTCGGTTGAATGCACCCGGCCACCAGTAAAATCTGAATCGCAACGCTCCCAGACGTAAACAGATCCAGTCGCCATCTTTTTCCCCAAAGCTACTGCTTCTTCTGCGAACGCTGGGACGCAAGAATTCACAAGTCTTGCGCTCCGCAATCCTGCGAACCTTTCGCCGACGGGTGCTGAAATTGATCGAAAGGACATGCCGTCGGTTGCCCTGAGGCCAACTCTCTACAGGGCGTGGAGATTGTCCTTCAACATGCTCTGAGGCCGCATTTTCACTCCATGGTGGGAAGCTGGATCCGAGTCTGCAGCCCAGCTTCCGGCAGCGTTTTGGCCTCAATTCGCCTGCCCCTGATGGGGGCTACACAAATCAATCTCCTGACGAGGCACATCTATCCGATGCTTGCGACCGGCTTTTTCTTCTCTCCGCTTATTCGAACTGCCTTACTGAGGCCGCCTGCTGAACCGTTATTCTCACCCGATCCAGCGAGCTCTTGCCGAGCACTCTCCAATGCCTTCGCCGCAGATCCCTCCTTAATCACCTTAAGTTCTTCCGCGACCATATTTGATTTTATGAGACGCCACTTGTCGAGGGAGGCGGCGCGCACGAAGCCGTAAGCCGATGGCATACGGACCATCAGCCAGCCTAGCTTCAACAATTCCTCCGTGAAGCCTCTCACGAACGCCGCCCCGCCGACACGCCGTCCAGTCAGGCGCCTGAATGTCTTGTACGACATTCTTGCACGGGTTCGCGGCTGTCCCGCTTTGTTTGTGGTGCGCTTCAAAGTCAAAGCAACGAGTGTCGCCGCATCACTTAGCGAAACACTCGGTGTTGCAGTCGGCGAAACAGTGTTCATAACCTTACTCTCCTTAGCTTGAGCAGAATCGATAAACTCATCACTGCTATCGAACGTCGTTCGTCTCGGGCCGAACTGAAGGAAACGGGGCCACTTCATCGAACCAGCCATCCTTTTTTGCCAAATACGACATTGCCATTGCGTGCATGGCAGACCTTATTTGCTGTGGCCGCGACTGAGACATAGATGCGAGGGGTTCCGCGGCTAGCTCACCAGATCTCGACAAAAGCGCCATTTTGGCACCCGATCCGTCAGTGCTCCATCTCAAAGTTAGAACCAAACCACCACTCTGTAGGTGGCGACGTAGGTCGGTATCAGTATCAGGCTCGGAACTGACCAATATTAGTCGTGTGGTCGGCAAGGTCGACAGCGCACGGCGGGGCCATTCATCTTCGCTGTTGACAATGAAATAGCCTTGGTTTCCGCACTGCAACACTCGCTGAGCGAGATCTTCGAGAACTGTACCATTGTCTGCATCCGTTCGAGTCATCGAGACCGCACGGCAAGCACCCAGACAAAGACCGCTCGCCCAAAGTCTGTCCGGAGAGGCTGCATAAACCAGGGCTTCCAGGAACGGGTCTCTGGCCAGCATTTGCGGGGTTGTCCGCCGCCCAAATTCCTGGGGTACAGTGTTGATGTAAGCGCCTCTTTTCGACAAGAGACCAACTCTTCGCCCTTCCGCCTGGAACCGATGATCGATTGCTGTCGCCACCGCACCAGTGTGTCGATCGCCGATGACGAGTACGGTGGCAATTTCCGAAGAGCCGGGCTCATTGTACATATTGGCCAGGATTATCTCACTCACATCTCTCGAGGTCCCCGCTCGCGGCCAAAGATGAAACTCGATCCCCGGCCGTGCATTTACCTCGATGACAGTACACCCGACCTCTTTGTATGATCTTGCAATATCGGGCATGATGAGATCTATCCCGGCAATGTTAAGGCCGATGACTCTCACGATGCGCTCGCACAGTTGCCTGTTATCTGGATGAACGGAGTTTGTAACATCGACCGGGACGCCTCCACGGGCGAGGTGGCCGGTAGGTCGGAGAACCAAAGGCTGCCCGGAAATTGGGACGGACTCCAGCGTAAGACGACGCAAGGCTAGGTGCCGTAGCAGCTCATCGTCAATCTCTACAGGAGAAAGACGTCTCCCGTCTCTGTCGGGTTCTCGGTTCAAATCATGAATCAGGTCAACTATCGCTTTTTCACCGTCGCCAACGACTTGGGGGGGGCAACACATGACCGCCGCCACGAGATGATAGTCAACGACTGTCGCTCGAAATTCCGGGCCGGCGATGAACTGCTCAACCAAGACGCCAAACCGCTCTGACTGAGTGACGTCGTGCGCTATATCGAATGCAGCCTCAACTGCACGGCGTCCCCGCAGTTTAATCGAGACTCCCCGCCCCTGATTTCCCTGAACCGGTTTAACCACGACGGTCTTACCCAGCTGTTTGGCGGCAGCGACGGCCTCAGGTTTGGTGCGAACGGTAATCTGACGGGGTACTGGGATCCCCGCTTGCGCCAAAAGTCTGTTGCCCAGCCTTTTGTCCAAGGCCACCTTCGCCGACGCAAACGATGTAGAGCCCGATATCGTCGAGAACAGCTGCTTCTGGTGCTTGCCTTGGCCAAGGCGAAGGTGGTTACGGGCAATGAATTCGAACGGGATGTGATTTCTCTTAGCTGCAGCTACAAGCACAGCGGTCGAATTTGAAAGACGTCGTCTCTTCGCCCTTTCCAGGTTTAGCTCCCGAGTCTGAGCGTATTTCGCTGCCCCGTCCTCGCCTCGCGCCGCCTCACCTATCGCTTCAACGACAGCCGAAGCAGCCGCGCGCGACATCTGCGGGTCATCCGACTCCCAAACGATTGCAAGATGGCTTTCGGACGGATCGCCTATTAGCGACGCCGTCGGCGAAAACGAATAGAAATTCATCGCGCGGCGAAGCTCAAGATCAGCGGACAGGATTGCGTCGGCAATGTAGCGAGGGACCAAAGCGTTTTGTGCACAACCGGGAAACATTTCGGACAGCGCTGAGCGAGCCAGCGCAGTAAAATCGGAGATGCAAGAAACCGCTAGCCGCCCGATATTCAGGGTTAATTTGACCACCGTGTTCGTGCTATGCACATTAAGTCCCGATAGCACCTTAAAACTGACAATCTCAATTTGTCCCAACTCTTCAGATAGGCTGACCATAACCCCACTTTTGACCCCGGATGTTCACGCTCCGCCTGCTTTTCGACCGTCTCCCACAATACAGACTTCCTGACCACGCTTCCGCTGCAGCCACTTCAAATGCATCTCGAAACGGGCACCGCATCGATGGGCATGAGCGGCTTCGGCAAGACCCGATGTGAAGGGGCGAAGATGTGGCGCATTCCACCACATTTAAGCACCCTTTATATCTGATCCCCCGCGTTCAGTCGGCCTAAACGCTACGGCCGCAGCATCCGGAAGTCGCGTTCTTATTCTCTTGAAAGACCAGTGGATTTCCCGCCGGCCAGATCCGGACAATGCAGCTGGATGGTATGTGGCCTCGCGGGGAGACGTCGTCATGCATTCGAATGGCAGAGATCCAGACATTATAGTGTTAATAGCAGTTAAAAGTCGTCAGCTTGGGTATGTATTTTAGGCATCTAATGCTATTTATCTAATCATATTGGTTATTGGATAATCGATTGCAAAACGGAGAGGAGTATAGAAGAGAGCTTAATCTTATACCATCGAACAGAGAAGACTTCTAAATGCCATCCAAATGTAAGTTGGGGGGTTCATGTCCGTTTCAAGAATTAAGCGCGGGCGCCTGAAGAGAGCTAAACGAGCATTCGCCACCCGCCGGGTCGCCGCATCTCACATGCGCACACTCGTCACCGGACCTATACAGCCCGTCGCTGGCGATCTTGTTTTGGCGCGCGTTGATGAACTCGGCAATCACAGCAGACTGGAGCTCATCTGCGGGCGAAAGGCGATCATGTTTCGCGGAGATGAGATAATCCTCTGTTATGGAAACAGGTACGCTCCTGACCAGTTCGAGGCGGTAATAGGCCCCGATCTGGGGCCGTGCGACTTGGTAGCGGGGGGCGGCATCGCGGCATGTGAGCTTTCCAGGCATGCTCGCATGCTGGCGCCAACCAAGATCACCCCTCTCGGCCTGATTGGCGACAAATTCGGTCGCCGGCTAAACGTGTGGGATTACAAGGTCAGCTCCGACGATTTGCCCCCTTCCCTGCCGATTGTTCTGTCGCTTGGGACGTCAATGAACGCCGGCAAGACATTGACGGCGACGTCATTGGTCAGAGGATTCAAAAAGGCGGGACTGAAGGTGGCCGCACTGAAAATTACAGGAACTGGCTCGGGTGGCGACACTTGGATTGTGCGGGATGCCGGAGCCGACATCGTTCTTGATTTCACAGATGCAGGATTTGCAACGACGTATTTAGCCCCGGTAGAGTTGATTGAGAAGGGTGCTTTCCGCCTACTGAACCATGCCGCTGAAAATGGATGTGACGTCGCTGTTATTGAGATTGCCGATGGGCTGCAGCAGAAGGAAACTTCCGAGCTAATTCTGGCTGAATCTTTTCGGAGCATGGCTCTTGGCGCGATTTTCGCTTCCTATGACGCGATGGGAGCAAAGTATGGGGTTGATACCCTCCGCGCTGCCGGCCACAAGGTACTTGCAATTAGCGGCAGGATCGGCCGATCGCCGCTCGGTGTGAGGGAGGCTGAGGAAGCCACTGGCCTGCATGTCTATTCCCCATGGGAGCTCCAGGATGGGGCACTCAGCCCCGTTCTAAAGGCTCGCGCTTCTGAAAAACTGGCTAACGGACAGGGCAATAATCCATATCTACGGCGTATTGCTGATTCCCCAAATCCAATGACGGCACTCGACCAAGGTCGAGCCTACTCTTCCCAGCTGCGAATTGATTTTTTAGGGAAGCTCGCGCACGAACTGATTCAGGCAGAGTTGGGAGAAACACCTGGCCCCGGAAGGCCTGCCAGTGACAGCAGGGCGACATGGCCGAGTCCCTTTGGGAGCGTCTCGGTCACCTTACCCGAGTTGCTATCACAAAGCTCGAACCCCGCGTTTATGTCGATCCAGGCGCCCGCTGAGTTGATAGAAGCGGCAGTTTTGGCAAAAACCCGTGGAGCCCTCAAGTCATCTCTGGGCAGCCTGGTCCAAGCCCTCGGGTGCCCTCCCCTGTCCGCCACCCAAATGTACAACCTCGTGAGCGGAGCTTGGTTGATGTTCGAGGCAGTTGATCGCGATGAACGCCTTTGGGCAGCAAATCGGCTTCAGCCAAATGTTCTTGCGGGACCTGCTTTGGGCCCTCATGACGATTTGGATGGGATGATCATGAATTTCTCGGGAATTTTCAACGAGGACCCCGACCAGCATGCCCCGCTTGGACGGGCGTGAAAGACGGTGTCCTTGCTGAGAACACGAGGTAGGCGGCGGTACAGCGCCCCCCTCAGCGAAATGTGGCGAAGGTCGATACCCGGCCTTGCTGCGGTTGTGGGTTTTGGTGTCTGTATCAATGCGCTCCGATTTGCTGGGCCGCTTTATTTTATACAAATATTCGACCGGGTCATTTCCAGCCGCAGCGTGGAAACCCTCGTTATTCTGACCTTGGCCGCCTTGCTCGCTCTGGTAACCGGCGTCGTGCTGGAAGCCATTCGTCGTCGTATGCTTTCCCGCTGGAGCGTTTGGATCGAGCACCACTTGACCAGCCAGTCCGTGAAAGCCGGATTGACGGCAGGCGTCCCCAATCCGCCGCTTCTGACCAGCATCGAGAAAGTCTCCAGCTTTGTTGAGCGAGGGCTAGCTGCTTGGCTGGACGTGGTCTGGGCTCCCGTTTTCCTGTTATGTGTATACCTGATCCATCCTGTTCTCGGCCTGATCGCGTTGGCAGGCATGGCTTTGCTGACAGGTATGAGCCTGCTCAAAGAAAAGATCACACAAGAGCCCCGCCAAGCTGAACGTGAAGCTGCCAAGCAGGCGAAAGAGGTATTGATCTCAGCGGAAAGGCACAAAGACGTAGTCGGCGCCTTCGCAATGGCCGACGCGATCGCCGGTCGCTGGGGTAGGAACAGAGTAGATGGCTTTTTGCAGCGGGAGCGGCTTAATGCCAGAGGATCGAGCCTTGATGCAGCGATCCGGGCGCTGAACCGTTGCGTTTACATAGTTCTATTGGCATCGGGCATCTGGCTGTTCCTGAACGATTCGGCGTCCCTCGGAGGCGTATTTGCAGCCCGGCTCATTGCCAGATTTGCTTACAGAATGGTGGAAAAGGCAGTTCGGGAGCTCAGAAGCCTCAGGGAAGCGCGGGAGGGATACTCCAAGATCAAGGCGGAGCTTGCCAAACCGTTGGACGTAGAGCCGTCTCTGCTTCCTGGAACGCCGCAAGGCTCGTTAGTTCTCGATCAAGTTACATTCAGGCATGCTGGATCGCGAGCAGACGTATTTAGGAAACTGTCGCTTTCTCTGGCTCCTGGGGAATTGCTGCTGGTCATAGGACGTGCAGCCACCGGCAAGACGACGCTTTCTCGTCTTCTCATTGGTTTGCTCAAGCCCCGCACCGGTCAGATCCGCTTGGGAGACATGGACATAACCAGGCTTCCGGATAATGTTAGAGTTGGAGGCATCGGCTATTTACCTCAGCACGTTGAACTTTTTGAGGGAACCGTCGCGGAAAATATTGCACGTTTTCAACAAAGTTCTATCGATGACGTGGTTTCCGCAGCAAAAATAGCCGGAATACACGAAGTTATCATTCGTCTGGGCCAGGGTTACGACACTTTGCTTAATGACTCGGTCGGCCTATCCGGGAGTGAACGGAAGCGAGTAGCCCTTGCCCGCGCGCTCTTTCGCGCGCCGAGGCTTATTGTCTTGGACGAGCCATTCGCCAATTTGGACGCTGCCTCGAAGAAGACCCTCGAGTCGGCGGTTAGGCTTATGAAGGATGCGGGAAGCTCGGTAATTGTCACCATATCCGGACAGACCAACCGTCTTGCCGGATTAGTTGATAGGTCGCTGATCCTAGGAAGTCGATCGCCCGAGCTCACCGAAGGTTCGGTTCCTCCCGTTCGCTTCGGGAAAACTGAATTGCGGAGCGTTAAATGATAGCTTCGCTCGCCCGTGACACCGAACACTCTGGTACCCAGCAAGCCGAGGATCCGCCGCCGTTTGGTAGGCGTTTAGTGATCTCTGGTTTCGCGATTGTCGCTGCCTTCTCGACTCTGACCGGCATGTGGCTTGTCGCGGCACCTATCCAGGGTGCGGTCTTGGCCACCGGGGTGGTGAATGTCGCGTCAAACGTAAAGACAGTTCAGCACCTCGAAGGCGGCATCATATCAGAGATATTGGCTCAAGAAGGAGATCGCGTGTCGCCAGGCCAGGTGTTGATACGATTGCAAAACACCGCTTCGGCGGCTGCTGCAAATGAAATCAAGGCGCAGTGGTACGAGGCGAAGGCTACGGAAGCGCGCTTGGTCGCGGAAAGAGATGGAAAGGACTCGATCGAAATTCCGCCTGAATTGAAAGCGTCCGGCAAATTGGCAGCGGATGCTGTTTCCGGGCAGGAGAGTGTCTTTCGGACACGTCAAAACCTCTTCAGAGAGCAGCTCTCCCTGCTGCAGCAAGCAACCGGAAGCATGGCGAAGGAGATAGAGGGTTTTGAAGGGCAAGTGGTAGCGGCTACCCGGAAGCTCGAGCTGATCGAGGAGCAATTAGGTGATGTGCGCAGCCTGTACGAAAGGAAGTTGGTAGTCAGGACGCGCCTTGTAGATTTGGAAAGAGAAAAGGCGGACGTGGGAGGTGCCCTAAGCGGGTATGTAGCGTCGATCGGCGCGACCCAGCAAAAGATGGAGGAGACGAAATTCAAGATTGCCGAACTTAGCGCCTCGACGACGGCCGATATCGTCGAGACACTAGGAGAAACCCGCGCCAAAATATACGAATACGAGCAGCGAATGGCCGCTGCTGATGACGTGGCGACGCGTACCGAGATACGTGCTCCTATCGGAGGCACCATAGTGGGACTTAAGGTCCACACGAACGGAGGGGTCGTAACGGCGGGAGAGCCGCTGATGGACATCGTCCCTCAGGAGGATAGCTTCGTTGTTGTGGCAAACGTTGACCCCCTCGACGTCGATCAGGTGAAAGTGGGGCTGCACGCGACGGTGTGGCTTAGCGCTGTGAACAGACGTTACCAGCAACCGATGAGCGGTGACGTTCGCACTCTTTCAGCTGACCGGCTAATTGACCCTCGGACCGGTCAGGCTTTTTATTCAGTCCGAATTGTTCTGAGGCCGGAGTCTTTGAAGCCTGGAGCATTGCAAGCTGGAATGGGCACACAGGTCATGATCGAAACTGGAGCGAGGTCAGCATGGGAGTATCTCAGCGCGCCGGTCTATGCCGCTATGGGACGTGCTCTTCGTGAATAAAGAGAACGAGCAATAGACAAAGACTTTTACGCTCCCGTTCAAGTATAATTTGGGCGAGTATCGAGTATTATGTCTTCTCCCAGATTCGCGGCCACCAGTCGACGCGTCGCCGCCGCTCGGCCCTGTCGACGCCGCGCATGCGCAGGCCGAACTCGACATTCTCGCGCACGGTGAGGAATGGAAACAGCGCCAAGCTCTGCCAGGCCATCGGCGTATCCCGCTGCCAGGTGACGGCTTTCGTCGATCAGCACGGCCATTGAACACCAAGTGTCTGGATCGCTGCCATTCGAATGCACGACGACATTGCTCCCGACAGCCACATATCATCCAACTGAAACGCAATTTGTATTTCATTTCTTTGATTAAGGTCATCTCAATAAGGGTGGAAACCATGGCCAGCAACGCCAAACTCGCTGAATCAGCTCGCGAAACGCCAAAGCTTAACATGAAACCGATCGAGGAGATTGACAGCAAGCAAATCTCCACGGCAATCCGACAAAATCGGCCGTTTGTTGTTCGAGGCTGGGTTGCAGCCTCCGACGGTTGGGGATTGGATGACCCCAAATGGGCGCGGCATACCGGGCAGGTTACGGTGGTTCCAGGGGACGAGACCACGGTTTCCACTGCATCCTATGTCTTACGCAAGAGCGGGATGACACACGAAATGACCTTCCGTGAGTTGTTCGAGCGGATCCTAGGCCAGGGGGAATGGCAACCACTGATCGATGCAAACGAGCGCTACTACATGTTTGGTGGGAAAGTCCCGAGCAGTCTTCTGGAGGCATTGCCTTGGCCAAGCGACCTGGAGTTCGTTGGCTCGTCTCCCTATGTTGCTTCCGAAGGGGTTACCGCCAAGGCGCATTATGATCATTGGTACGCATTCCTGGTGCAGCTACACGGGACAAAAGCCGTAAAAATGTTCCCCCCTTGGGATTATAGTTTCATCTATCCGCAGCATGAAAAGACGGCCGACAAGCCCAGGCGGGCGCTTGTGGATTTGAATAATCCCGATTTTGACCAGTTCCCGTTGTTGAATCAACTGCATGGAGAGATTGCCGTACTGAATGCAGGTGACGTTTTGTATATGCCGGTCGATTGGTGGCATGAGGTTGAAACCGAGGGATTCTCTGTCAGCATCAACCGGCGTTTGAGACGGAGTGCGCTGGACTGGGCCGGCGCTCTGCTTGTATTCGGCTATCAGGTCCTGCAAGGCGCATACCGTTACGGCATCGAACCGATCCCCACCGACGAAATTAAGACTCTGGCCCAGCATGCCTATGTTGAGTGGAAGAGCGACACCGGCAAAACCGAATACGATCAATGGTGCGCATTCCTGGCGCAGTTGGGGCGGGACCAAGCAAAGGCGTTGCGGATCCCCGAAGATCTCGGAGTCCTCATGGCGCGGTGGTTTCAGACCGAGCAAGACCTAACGAAGGCAGAGTTTGAGGCGCTCTCGCATCCCGCGGTTGGACTACCTGTTCGGCAGTGACCTGCATCCCGGATTTCTGACCGTTCTGAGCTGGAATTTTCCACTGAGTTGAAGTTTTCGGAGGTGCAGATCGCCTTCATCCTGCGACAAGCTGAGGAGGGGACGGCGGTTACGCGATGGTTTGGCTGAGCGCTGTGAGCAGACGTTACCAGCAAGCGATGAGCGGCGATATGCGCACTCTTTCAGCTGACCAACTGATTGATCCTCGGACCGGTCAAGCTTTCTATTCAGTTCGAATTGCTCTGAGACCGGAGTCTTTGAAAGCAGCGCCTGCAGCATTGCAAGCTGGGATGAGCACGCAGGTCATGATCGAAACTGGAGCGAGGTCAGCATGGGAGTATCTCAGCGCGCCGGTCTCTGCCGCCATGGGGCGCGCCCTTCGTGGATAAAGGGACGGGCAAAAAGAATTTGGAGCTCAAGTTAAAGTATAATTTGGGCGAATATAATGTCTTATTCCAGAATTCGCGGGACTAGAAGAGAGCTAAACGTGAATTCTCTACCCGCCGGGTCGCGGCATTTCACATGCGCACACTTGTCACCGGACCCATACAGCCCGTCTCTGGCGATCTTGTTTTGGCGCGCGGAAACACCGCTTACGATTTTCCTTGCTATAGTGCTTCATATGGCGCGCCGGCAAGCGGACTCTGCTCACCGGCAGCAACGCAGCTTGAATTGGCAGCTCGACGAGTGTGGGGAAAGGCGGTAGCGCTCTACCGACTCGACCCCCCGAACACGTTTGATGCCGCTAATCCTTGCCGCTCATCAGCTCAGAAAGTAGGCGCCTGCTGGGAAGGACGGGCCAGGCGCGAAGCCTCGTTTGATTCCCTCGCGACCGCCCAGCTTCGAGCATCCAACGTGAGATTGCTTCCTGTTGCTGTCGCAGGTGATCGCTTCAGCAGCTTGTTGCGCGTGATGTAGCCTGCGTTAACCCCCGGGATCGAGTGGTTCATCAGAAGATGGACGTCCAACTCCGCAACGCCTGCAGCCTGGGCGATTGTCCGGAAAGTCTGCCGCAGGTCATTCCCCCATTTCGACAGATCGCTGCGTTTCTCCTTGTGCTCGATGACGTGACCGCGTTCGCTCTCTGCTGGGAATAGCCAGTCACGCGATTGCTCGGGGTAGAGAGCCCTACCGATGCGCATCACTCGAACCAGGCAGCGGACGCAGACCAGGACCATGGAGTGCAGTCACCCGGCCAATGTTTCGGCTTGAGAAGCAGGGACGGAAGCCGCACCGAGCTTCGTATAAGCCGAAGGAACGCCGCGTTGACTAGCCGATAACCCACTAAAACCGTGGATTTATTGAAACCGCACGAGCATATTACGGGTCGGGCGCGCAGTGGTTGAAAATGCTTGCGTCGCGCTATGTTATTTGCATGCTGCGCCGTTTCTTTCTCTGTCGTTCGTGGCGCTGGCATGCTCTGATCCCTCAAAAAGGATGTGTCATTGGTTTTCAGTTTTTGAGACCGGCGGTGGGCCTATCGTTTGCCGAACAGGGAGGAAGACAATGGACGGAGAATCGCATTCCAAATCAAGGCGAAGCTTTCTGAAGTCGAGCGGACTTGTCGCCGGGCTGACGGCGACGGCGGTTACCGCTCCCTGGGTTCGAAGGGCAGGAGCCGCTGACACAATCATCTGGAAAATTCAAACCTCGTGGCCGGCTGGCGTCGGACTTGAAACTTTCCAGAGCTGGTGTGGGACCATCAAGGAAAAGACTGGAGGCCAACTCGAATTTCAGCCGTTCAAGGCAAAGGACATCGTTGGTGACTTCGAACTCCTCGACGGGGTGAAGAACGGCGTTCTGGAAGCGATGAACTCGTTTTCACTTTACTGGGCCGGTAAGCTTCCCGCTGCGGCGTTCCTCTCCTCTTACACGATGGGGCTACGCTATCCGCACGAATGGGACATCTTTTTCTATTCGAAAGGTGGTCTGCAGGCCGCGCGCGACCTTTATGCGAAACAAGGTCTTTACTACGTCAACCGCATTCATCACGGCCCGAACATCATCCACTCAAAGACACCGATCCGCTCGATCGAGGATTTCAGAGACCTGAAGCTGCGCGTGCCTGGCGGCATGATCGCCGAGACATTCGCAAAAGCCGGCGCCAAGACGACGCTGCTGCCGGGCGGCGAGGTGTTCTCCGCGCTGGAGAAAGGCACGATCGATGCAGCCGACTACACTGGGCCGGCGGTAAACTGGGCGCTCGGGTTCCAGCAGGTGACCAAGTACATTTCCATGGGCCCAGCCGGTCTGATGTCCGTATACCAGCCCGTCGACCTGATGGACTTTGCCGTCAACATGAATGTCTGGAACCAACTCCCGGACAACCTCAAGAAGTTCGTGGAAGACGAAATCCAAGTCTATTCCAATGTCCATTTCGGGGCCATCCAGAAGGCCGACATGGAGGCCTGGCAGAAATTCCTGGATGCCGGCATTGAAATCAATCGGCTTGGACCGGAGGACCTCCAGAAGTTCCAGGAAATCGCGGTGCCAATCTGGTTCGAGTGGGCCAACAAGGATAAGGACGCGGCGCGCATCTTCAAACTGCAGCTTGAGGTGATGGAGAACCCGACCGTCGGTTACGTGACGCCGGACATGTATCAGGGATTGTCGATCGACCTCTGAGGCTCTCCGCGCCCGTCCTGTCCGGGCGGGCGCACTCTCCTGCAAGAGGCAGTCGCCGATGCCCTCACTCACATTTGTGCTGCCGCACTGGCTATACTGGTCAAGCCTCGTGCTTTTCCCGCTCGTTGCGGTCTTCCTTGTCCATCGCGAGCGGGCACAGCGCGATGCCGGCCGTCCAAATCTCTTTCTTGCTTACCTGTTCCTGGTCACTGCAGGCTTCCTCGGCATGCACCGGTTTTATCTGAAGAGCAGGTGGGGATTCATTTTTATCCCGCTGTTCATTGCAGTGCTTTGGACGAGCGCCCAGGTACGCGACGGACGTGAGGCAGTGTCGCTCGCGCGATCCCTGAGCGAACACGCCGAAAGGCTGTTGCCGCGTGCCAAGGCAGATGTAGCAGCCAGCAAAGAAGGCGCTGCCGATCACCTGGCGAAAGCTGAGGCAGACGCCACGGTGGCGCGCGATAATCTGAGCGCCGCCGCCCATGGGCTCGAGCGCGCCAACAGCATTGGCCGAATTGCCGGACTCCTGCTTGGTCTCGCTCTCGCAGGCGACGCCCTTCTAATACCCGGTCTTGTGCGGCGCACCCGCACCCGTGAGATCGCGCGCGCCGCGGCCGACCATCCGCTCGTAGTCGATGTGCCAGCCACGCCCGTCAAGCAACCGCTCGCGTTGTTCCAGCCGGTCGACTGGCTGGTACGCGTGACGGGCGAGTTCGTTGCGTATTGGTCGGTTCTCGCAGTGGTGGCGTACTACTACGAAGTGGTGGCCCGTTTTGTTTTCAACTCACCGACCAACTGGGTGCATGAAAGCATGTTTCTTATGTTCGGCATCCAGTACATGCTGGCAGGCGCCTATGCCTACCGTGACGAAACGCATGTCAGGGTAGACATCGTCTACAGCCATCTCTCCGAACGCGGTCGTGCTGTCTGCGACATCATCACCTCGGCCTTCTTCTTCTTGTTCACCGGCACCATGCTGGTCACAGGATGGCGATTTGCGAGCGATGCCACGGCGGTTGGCGAACGCTCATTCACCGAATGGGGCATCCAATACTGGCCGGTAAAGCTCGCGATCCCCATCGGGGCAGCGCTCCTGTTGCTTCAGGGCCTATCCCGGCTGATGCGAGACATCGCCACTGCATTTGGAAGGATCGGCTGAGCGATGGGCCTCGAGCTTCCGATCCTGTGGCTCAGCATATTGATGTTCGGGGGTCTGGGCGTACTTTTGCTGCTCGGATTACCGATGGCCTTTTGCACCGGCAGCCTTGCCGTGCTTTTCCTCTTTCTGTTCGGCAATTCGGCCATGCTGAACATGCTGCCGTCTCGGGTCTTCCCGTTCATGACGGATTATCAGCTCTCGGCGGTGCCGCTTTTCATCTTCATGGCCGCGATTCTCGAGAAGGCGGGCATCATCGAGGAGCTGTTCGATGTCGTCTACAAATGGCTGGGCGGACTCAAAGGCGGGCTCGCATCGGCCACGGTGATCTCCTGCACTCTGCTGGCCGCGATGGTCGGTGTCGTCGGGGCGACGGAAGTGACGATGGGCATGATCGCGCTCCCGGCCATGCTGCGCCGCAACTACGACGCCAAGCTTGCCTGCGGCTCGCTTCTTGCTGGCGGGACCCTTGGCATTCTCATACCCCCTTCCGTCATGGCGATCGTCTATGCCGTCGTGGCGCAGCAGTCGCTGGGCGAGCTTTTGATCGGGTCGGTATTTCCCGGGCTGCTGCTGTCCGGGATGTATGTCGCCTACGTGACGGCGCGCTGTTACATCGACCCCAAACTCGGCCCGGCGTTGCCGCCGAACGAGCGCATTGACTTCGCCCAAAAACTCAAGCTTTTGCGCCGGACGTTCATGCCGATACTGCTGATCCTGCTTGTGCTCGGGGTCATCTTCATGGGCATTGCCACGCCGGTCGAAGCCGCCGGCATCGGTACGTTCGGGGCTTTCATCGTCTGCGCCGCACATCGGCGCCTGACCTGGGACACGATCCGGGAGGCCTGTGTCGCGACGCTCAAGGCCACGGCGATGGTCATGTGGATATTCTTCGGCGCCACCATGTTCGTCGGTTTCTTCATCCTGAAAGGTGGGCAGAACTTCGTAGCCGAATCGATACTCGGAACAGGCTTGGCGCCTTACGGCGTTCTTGTTCTGATGATGATCATTCTGTTCGTCCTGGGCATGTTTCTGGACTGGGTGGGCATTCTCCTTCTTACCGTACCGATATTTCTGCCCATCCTAAAGACACTCGAATTCGGCGGCACGTTTGGGCTAGCCGGTGTGGCTCCTGAAGACGTGCCACTGTGGTATGGTGTCATTTTCATGGTCAACATGCAGATGGCGTTCCTTAGCCCGCCTTTCGGCTATTCGCTGTTCTATCTGAAGAGCGTTGCGCCGCCGGAGATCTCGATGGCGACGATCTTTCGATCCGCAGTCCCCTTCTTGTGCCTGCAGGCGATCGGAGTGGGACTGTGCATCGTGTTCCCCTCAATCGTCGTCTGGCTCCCGAAGGTCATGTACGGAGGCAATTGACCACATTTGCGGCTTGCCGACACCGAGGATCAGTCGAATTTGATAGCTTTTCGCTTGAACGGCGTCACCTTTTTGCCTTCCTTTGCGCGTCGTCATGAGATCGCTTCTTGAAACAATCCTGGCTGCGAGTGCGGGTGTATCGCACTCGACCAGTCTTGGTTATCTCGCCTACGCCGCCCCGGGAATGCCGCGCCATCTGTCCTTGCCGAGATGGCCAAGGAACCCGCCGCCGATCAGATCGTTTCGCGATAGATCAACCGGACGAGGAGAGACATGCTCGAAATTCTGCATGCTCACAATCGCGGGACACCGAACACGGGCCGGCTCTGCCAGTTCGGGGCTTGGCGCGATGCTGCGTGACGATGCTGCGTGACGTCGACTATGTCCTGCAAAAACTCGACTGGATGCGCGGCGAAGGCATCTGGCCCAACGGCTTGCGATATCTGTGGACCGATGCATTCGGGGTCGTGCTCTACGTCTCGCTTTATGCGGAAACTGGCGAAGAGCGCTGGCTGGGCGAAGCCGAGCGGCTGGTGGCCGATGTCGAGCGTGTGCTCGGCCGCCGGCGCGGACTGAGGATCGGCGAAGCGGCGGATCGCGACGGCCAGTATTTCCACTATCTGGCGATGTGGCTGTTCGCCTTGGCGCGTCTCGGCGATCTGAAGCCGGAATACCGCAAGCGCGGCATTACGCTGGCGCAGGACATTCACCCGGCGTTTGTGGTCCCCGGCCGCGGCGTGATCTGGAAGATGCAGGAGGATTTGAGCGGTCCTTACCCCGGCTACGGCCTCGGCAGCATGGATGCCTATGACGGCTACGTCTCTTACCGAATGCTCGACGACGAGGAACTGGCGCCCGAGATCGCGCAGATGCGTGACCTGATGGTGCGCGATTGGCGCAGCCTCGACATCGACCAGGACCTCGGCCTCGGCATGATGCTGTGGCTCGCCCATTTCTTTCCCGACGAGCCGTGGGCCGAGGCCCAGACGAGGCTTTCGCTGCGAACCCTGGAAACGATGTGGGTCGACCCGCCCGGTTATTTCAGCCGCGCGCCATGGCTGCGCGATACCAAGTTCGCCTTCACCAATTACGGCGTTTCGCTCGGCCTGCAGGCCGCCGGTATCTGGCCGGGGCGTGTCGATAGGCTAAACGCCTTCTTCGAGGACTGGCGCTCCGGCGACGAATACGACCGCGAGGCGATCACCTGGGTGATGGCCTGCACCTCGCACCTTCCCGGTGCTTTTCTGACTCGGGGGTCGCGAGACAATGATTGAAAGCGACCAAGCTCGGGAACGTTCCTCCGCCGGCGCGGTTGTCGATGGAAGTGCATGGAGACGCAAGGGACGCGGTTGAAATGGCCATTCTCTTGGGAAAACCGGGAAGCTGTTGGGTGGCGGCAGCCACCTCCACGAACTATCCCCAGCTCGAAGGTCCAATCCGTGCGGACGCCGTTGTCGTGGGTGCTGGAATTGTCGGGCTAACGACGGCGCTTCGGCTTTGCGAGGCGGGCCGGTCGGTGGTCGTCCTCGAAGGCCTGCGCACGGGCGGACAGGTGACCGGCCGCTCTACGGCCAAGATCACCACGCAGCACGCGCTGATCTATCGTCATCTCATCGACAGTCTAGGCCTGGACCTGGCGCAGACCTATGCCGATGCGAATTCCGCCGGCGCCCGACAAATCCGCGACTGGGTTAACAACTACGCCATCGCCTGCGATCTCGAGAGCAAGGACGCCTATAGCTACACCTGCGATGAAAGCCGGCGCGCGGAGGTAGCGGCCGAGGCGGAGGCCGCGCGCCATGTCGGGCTGGAGGCCGATCTCCTCGACCGCGCGCCGCTGCCTTTCGAAACGGCCGCCGCGCTACGGTTTTCTGACCAGGCGCAGTTCAATCCGGCGATGTATCTGGTTGGCCTGGCGGAAGCGGTGACGGCCCGTGGCGGTCGGATCTTCGAAAACAGCCGCGCCACCTCGATCGACGAGGCAAGCCGCTGGCGCGTCGTCACCGATGGCGGCGCCGTTGATGCCGGGCACGTCGTCGTCGCCACCAACATGACGGTGAAGAGCCCCGTCGGCATGGCGAACCGGACGCAACCGCGCTGCCACACCGCCATGGCCTTTCGGATCGACGATCCCCTCCCTGTCGACGGCATGTTCATCGGCATCGACGACCCGACGCATTCCATCCGCACGGGTCATGATGCCGAAAGGCCGCTGCTGGTCACGCTCGGCCCCAAGTTCAACACCGGCTGGGACGGCGACGTGGCCAAGCGGTTTGTCGAACTGGAAAACTGGGCAAGAAAGAACCTTCCGGTCGGTGACGTCGCGTGGCGCTGGTGCAATGAGGATTATGATACGGCCGACAGGATTCCATATGCCGGCGAGCCCGATCCCGCCAAGGCCGCCGGCTTCCACATTGCCACGGGCTTCAACGCCTGGGGCATCACCAACGGGACGGCCGTGGGCGCGATGATCGCCGACCTGATCTGCGGCCGCCCGAGCCCTTGGCAAAAACTCTACGATCCGGCGCGGCCCTATCCCGAGGACTTCCACAAGAACGGCCGCAGTCAATCGATCGTCTCGAGCACCCACGACATTGCGCCTGGCACGGGTGGCGTGATCGTCAGGGGAGACGAAAAGATTGCGGCGTGGAGAGACACCGAAGGCGCACTCCAGGCGGTTTCGGCCATTTGCACCCACAAGGGCTGCACCGTAACCTGGAACAATGCGGACCACACTTGGGATTGTCCCTGCCACGGCTCGATCTTCGCGGCCGACGGTTCGGTCATCCACGGCCCTGCCCGAAAACCGCTTGCCCAGATTACATTGTGAAGGCGGCGACCGACGCCGCCCGCGTCAGGCCGGCCGTTCGTAGGTTCCGACCAGCTCCGTCTCCTCCAATGCGTGTTTCTGGGCTTGCTTCCAGACCTGATGCACGCCCGCCTTTCCTGGTACGCTGAGGCTCGGCACATCGAGCGCGGCCAGCAGGAAATGGTAATGGTGGACGCCGTGCCCTGCAGGCGGCTGCGGACCATCGTAATAGGCATTGCCGAAATCGTTGGTGCCTTGCCTGAGTGCCGACGGGCCGGGCTTGCCGTCTTCGGCCTCGGCTAGTCCCCCGGCATCCGGCGGGATGTTGAACACCGCCCAGTGCCCGAAAATCCCGCTTGGTGCATCGGGATCCCGCACGACAAGAACAAGGCTCTTGGTACCATCCGGGACACCGGACCACTTCAGCGGCGGCGAGACGTTCTGGCCGTCACGCGCATATTTTTCTGGAAGTCTTCCGCCTGCCCGGAACGCCGGGCTGATAAGGGTGAGTGGCATTGCTATTTCCCCAAGGAGGTTGCGACCGAGAAGCCCGCGCCTGCGCCGTTCACGCCGCTTGCTGAGCTTCGGCGACGCGTCTTATCTCGCCTGGCAGGGATTCCCAGACCTTGTGCATCTGTCCTTCTCCGACGTGATGGGCGAGCACCTTGGACACGACCCTGAATGCATCCTTGGAATCGACCGGACGGGTAAATTCCAGCTCCGCCTTGATCTTGGCCAGAAACTCGTCGAGCGACCGCATCTTCTCGGGAGCTTTGGAAGGCTGATATTGGTCATAGAAGGCGCCGCGCACCAGGATCGGCAGCTGCGAGCCGAGGTGGGCTGCAAGATCCGGCTGCATACGGTCGCGCAGGGCGTGCAGCACCGCTCCGAGAACGTGCCAGGCGACCTGCCGATCCGGTCCAATCTCGTCCATGATCTCGTCGAGCCAGATGTTCGTGGTCTGCAGTGTCTTGTCGAATACGTCGAGTCCGGTGGCATTCATCGAAATCCTCCTTCCGTTCAAATCCGACTAGGTGATGTGACCAAACAGCCGTACCTGCCCGTTGTTCCCCGACGCACATGTCCTGATGCGCATTTATTGTCGGAGGTCCCGTCATGAGGGAATTCGGGCCGGCTTTTGCCGCTGTTTTTCGACCACCTTTCTTGGCCGGCACTCGGAACATCCTCATGGGTGGACGAGTTTTGTTTGCCGTCGCCGATCACATGGTGACGAGTGATGCAGACACAAAAAACAGGAGAAGAACCATGGCACATCACGATTTGGCGCCCCGGACGCCATCGCGCAGCCTCTATCCATCCGCGCGCGACCCGCTCACGTCATTCCACCGGCAGATTGACCGCCTGTTCGACGACTTCTTCGCGCCGATGGCCGAAGCGACTACGGCCGGCGATCTTTGGCCGAGCGTCGACGTACATGAAACAGACCAAGCCTATAAGGTCACCGCCGAATTGCCGGGGCTCGAGCAGAAGGACGTTGAGCTCAAGCTGCGCGAAAACACCCTCTTTATTACGGGCGAGAAGCGTTCGGAGCACAAGGAAGGCGAAGGCGGCCGCACCTACAGCGAACGCAGTTATGGCCGGTTTCAGCGGACCATCCCGCTGGAAGCGGAGATCGATGCCGACAAGGTGCAGGCCACTTTCAGGAACGGCATTTTGGCTGTCGAGCTTCCGAAGAACCCCGCTGCAAAGGACAAGACACGCCGCATAGAAGTGAAAGCGCGATAGTTGCCAAACTGAAGGCTGCCTGAGCAGGCGGCGTTCAGCCCAGATGGAGAAGAACGGCGAGCACGGCGGCAACCGCCCAGGCGAGCGTCTAGCGCCGGGGATCGTCCGTTGCCTCGGAAACGCCTTCGAGAGCGATTTTGGCGGCTTCCTTATCGGTCCGCCCGAGGTCGGCCAGGGCAATGACGCCGACGAGGCGCTTGTCGTGATTGATCACCGGAAGACGACGCACCTGATGCTTGGCCATGATCTTCGCCGCATCGGTGATATCGGCGTCATCGAAGCACCAATAGACATGCTCGGACATGACCTCGCGAACGGTCGTGTTGCCGGCTGAGCGCTCCTCGGCGACGCCGCGCATCACGATGTCGCGGTCCGTCACCATGCCGACCAGCCTGTCATTCTCGCCGACCGGAAGGGCGCCGAGATTGTCGGCACGCATTTTCCGGGCGGCATCCCTGATTGTCGTGTTCGGGCCGACCAGTTCGGTCCGACGGCTCATGATCTCCTGAACTTGCATGGGATATTCCTTTCCCTGATTGCTGAGGCAACAAGTCGCCAGACGGGCCTGTTGCCACGCATCGCTAGATTGCCAGCTGGCCGGACGAGGCATGTACGGATCACTATCTTCGATCTTGCCGATCCGCGCTGAGGCGCGTGCCGGTGCCGGCACCTCGCGATCGAAACTATTCTTGGAACGTCCAGGCAGCGAGCGAGTTCCAAAATGGTACCGGTGCCGCAGCCATCCCACGGAATGTGGCCGCAGGCTGGTGAAAAAACATCCACCGGGAAAACAGATGCACGCGGATTGAAGGTCATGGCTATCATCTTTTCAGATCGCCGCGAGGCCGGGCGGCAACTCGCCGGGGAACTCGTTCGCTTTGCCGGCCGCGACGATGTGATCGTATTGGCGCTGCCCCGAGGCGGCGTGCCGGTCGGCTACGAGGTCGCGCAGGCACTCAAGGCACCGCTCGACGTCTTCGTCGTGCGCAAGCTCGGCGTCCCCGGTCACGAGGAACTGGCCATGGGGGCGATCGCGCCCTCAGGTGTACGTGTCCTGAACGACGAAATCGTCAACGGTCTCGCGATCCCGCCACATGTCATCGACGCGGTCGCTGCAAAGGAGGAAAAAGAGCTTCTGCGCCGCGAGCACCTCTATAGGGACGGGCGACCCCCACCGCAGTTGAATGGACGAACCATTATCCTCGTGGATGACGGGCTTGCGACCGGATCGACCATGCGGGCTGGGATCAAGGCGCTGCGAAAAAACCATGCCGCCCATATTGTCGCGGCCGTTCCCGTCGGTAGCCCCGACACTTGCGACGCGATGCGGGCGGACGCCGACGAGGTCGTTTGCGCGACGACACCAGAGCCGTTGCTGGGTGTCGGGCGCTGGTACGTGGATTTCTCGCAGACGAGCGATGAAGAGGTCCGCGCGCTCCTCGCCAGGTCCGTGCCCAAGCCTGCGGCTTCCGACAAGCCTGCCGCTTCCGAAGAGGAATTGGCTGGGCGCGCGAGCGCGGGTCCGGCGCCTGGCACCAGATCGACATAGCGGAGGTGGATATGGACCGGGATAGCGAGCACGTCGTGCATGTTCCCGCGGGACCTGTCGCGCTTGAGGGCAATCTTTCGTTGCCCCCGGCTGCTCGCGGCCTTGTGCTCTTCGCCCATGGCAGCGGAAGCAGCCGCCACAGCCCGCGCAACCGCTACGTGGCCGAAAGGCTGAACGAGGCGAACCTCGCCACCTTCCTCATCGACCTGTTGACGGCCGAAGAGGAGCGGATCGACCAGGTCACGGCCGAGTTGCGCTTCAATATCGGACTGCTCGCCGACCGGCTGGTCGGCGTCACGGATTGGCTCGGCGCCTCGCCGGACACGTCGGGGTTGCGTCTTGGCTATTTCGGCGCGAGCACGGGCGCCGGTGCCGCCCTGGTGGCGGCGGCCGAGCGGCCCGACCAGGCCGCGGCCGTAGTTTCGCGTGGTGGCCGGCCCGATCTTGCAGCGCACGCCCTGCCGCGCGTCCGGGCGCCGACCTTGCTCGTCGTCGGAGGCGCGGACACGCAAGTGATCGCACTCAACCGCTCGGCGCTGGCGGCGCTCCGCAGCGAGAAGGAGCTCGCCATCGTCCCTGGCGCGACACATCTGTTCGAGGAGCCTGGCGCCCTGGACGAAGTCGCGGGTCTGGCGAGCCGATGGTTCTTGCGCCATCTGGTTTCGGACAGATCGGCGTCAACGTCCTGACGGCTGGGGCTTGGATCACCAGTGCCGGGATCATTTGCGTCCTCAACGCGTTATGATCCTCATAAGACCGCGCGCAGCTGCAACCCGAATGGCTGTCGCAACCCGTATGTGGGAGAAAGACAATGCCAGACAAGAAAGCCATCGAGAAGGCCCGAAAGGACAAGCGCGAGGGCAAATCGCCGAGCACACAGGCCGGCGAGTTCGTGCACGAGGAGATCGATAAAATCCGCCGCGGCGAGCACGGCGCGCGCTCGACCCAGCAGGCCATCGCCATCGGGCTTTCCGAGGCGAGACGCGCAGGCGTAGACCTGCCCCCGCCCAAAAAGGGCAAGGTGAAGGAGAGCACGCGCAAAAGCGCCGAATACGCCTATGAGGCCGGCCAGGGTGAACGCACGCCGAAACGCCGCCCGCGGGTCTCGAAAGCCGTCTCCAAGGTGCTCGAGCACGAGCCGAAGAGCACGGCGTCGCACGAGGCGCTGGCGCAGCAGGCCAAGCGTGCGGCCTCGCGCCGCACGGCTGAGGAGCGCTCGGCCGCCGCCAAGAAGGCCGCCGAGACGAAAGGCGCCAGCGGAAGGAAGGCGGCGGCGCAGAAGGCCGCCAGAACGCGCGCACACCACGCATAGTTCAAAGACGGCAGTTCGCCTCCTGGAAATCCGATATGGCCAAACGACCGGTATCGAGCTCTGCCCCGGCAGCGCGGGACAACGCCGCTGCCCAAGGCGAACCAGAGCCTGCATCCGCGGGACAACATCGACGTCTTCGACTTCGAAATCACCGCTGACGACACGGTGGCGCTGAACGAGCAATACTCGTCGCTCGCGATGCTGCCTGACGCGTGACACCGACCGGAGGTACTCGGCGGCAAGGGCAGCGGGAGACCGGGTCAGGAAAGCGCAGCCTGTTTCTTGAGCATGATGCGTATCGCCCATAACGCGGAGAACTCTGATCATGACCTCAGCTGCCAGCACGACAATGCCGCGAGCCACCACTCAGACGAGACATATCGCTTTGCTCGGCGCGCCCTCTAATCTTGGGCTGATGCCGCAAGAGGGTGAGCCGGAGCCCGGCGTGTGGAAGGCGCCGGAGGCACTTCAATCGCTTGGTCTCGCCGACCGTTTGGGCGCCGGTCCGTTGCACTCGGTTCGGGCTCCGCTTTATCGGCCTGAGGTGGATCCTGCGACGGGCGTGCGCAATGCCCAGGCCCTGCGCCAGTATTCCAAGACGCTTGCCGAAGCGGTCGACGAGGAGCTGAGCTCGGGAGGGTTCCTGCTCATGCTCGGCGGCGATTGCAGTGTGTTGCTTGGCCCTGCGCTCGCGCTACGGCGTCGTGGCCGCTACGGCCTTATCTTCTTCGATGGGCACACCGATTTCAAATTGCCGGATACCTCGCCGTCAAAGGGAGCCGCGGGCATGGATTTGGCCTTCGTGACCGGCCATGGCCCGACGCTCCTGACCGATTTCGGCGGGCACACTCCTTTGGTCCGTGAGGCCGACGTAGTCGCGTTTGGCTATCGCGATGTGCAGGACCCCGCGACTTACACGTCCAAGGCCATCTTCGACACCGATGTTCACCGGATGGATTTGGCTGAAGTGCGGCGGCGCGGCTTCGCCGATGCGGCACGCATAGCGCTTGACGCGGTCGCAGGGCAGGACGTCGAGGGTGTATTCGTTCACTTCGATGTCGACGTGCTGGACAGCGAGATCATGTCGGCTGTCGAATCGCCGGAGGCCGGCGGTGTCTTGCCCGACGAAGCTGTCGAAGCCCTTCGCACATGGTGCAACGATCCACGCGTGATTGGGATGGAGGTGACGATCTATGATCCCGACCGCGATCCGGATCGTCGCTGCGGCAAGCTGCTGATCGACATTCTGGTCGCTTCCCTTCGCGGCCGGTAGACCAATGGGAGTCCTGCACTTGTGCACGAACGCAATCCGCCGGCACGAATGGCCGTCGGTCTGACGGATCGCCGCGCGCACCCATTCTGTGGTGCTACCTCATCGGGAACCGTTCTCAACGAACATGGTTCCGAGTGTGCGACCGAAGCATTCGGCTTCTTCTACCCGGCTATCGCCAAGGAGATTCGCCATGACCGGCAAAACCCGTCCCACCGTCCTGATCACAGGCAGCAGCGGGTTTCTGGGCCAAGCCATCGCTCGCGGCTTGATGGAGCGCTACGACATCATCGGCCTTGATGTTGCCAGACGATCCTTGCCCGGCGTCGAGACGATCGAGATCGACCTTACCTCGGACGCGAGCGTGGCGAAGGCACTGGCCGAGGTGCGCGAGCGGAGCGGCGGCCGCATTGCCTCGGTGATCCATCTTGCGGCCTATTACGACACGACCGGCGAGGATAATCCGAAATACGGCGCGGTGACCGTTGAGGGAACGCGCCGGCTGCTGAACGCGCTGAGAGGGCTCGAGACGGAGCAGTTCGTGTTTTCGAGCACGTTGCTGGTGCATGCGCCGAGCCCGGCAAAGGGCACCAAGATCGACGAAGAGTCTCCGATCGATCCGGCCTGGGCCTATCCGAGATCGAAGGCCGAGACCGAGACGCTGATCCTGAAAGAGCACGGCGACGTCAAGGTTGCGATCCTGCGACTGGCGGGCGTCTATGACGAGGATTGTCACGCGGCCTTCATCGCCCAGCAGATCGCCCGCATTTTCGAGCGCATGCCGACCGCCTATCTTTTCACCGGCGACATCACCACCGGCCAGCCCTACCTGCATCTTGACGATCTCGTCGACGCCGTGGTGCGCACCGTCGACCGGCGCAGCGCGCTTCTCGACGAGACCGTACTGCTGATCGGCGAAGAAGAGACGCCGTCCTACGACGACATGCAGAAGCAGATCGGGCAACTCCTGCATGGCGAAACCTGGCGGACCCTGTCCCTGCCAAAAGAGGTGACGAAGCTCGGTGCCTGGATGCAGGAGAAGGTTCTCGACCAGGAGACCGACATCAAGCCATGGATGATCGAGAACGCCGACGATCACTACGAGATCGACATCTCCCGCGCCAGGCGCCTGCTTGGCTGGAAGCCGCGGCACAGCCTGACCGCTACCTTGCCGGAAATGATCCGGCGGCTGAAGGCGGATCCCACCGACTGGTACAGGAAGAACAAGCTTGAACCGTCGGCGGTCGCCGCTTCCGCGCCCGAGCTCGACCAGGCCGCCGAACGGCTGCAGCATCCGCTCGAGCGCTCGGACGACGAGGTCGAAGCGGAAACCGAACGCCACCGGGCCGCAACGCTCTGGGCGCCGCTGACCAACGTTGCGATCGGGCTGTGGCTCGTGACGTCGCCCTTCACGCTCGGCCTGTTCGATCCAGCTTCAGCACCGATTCCGCCGGCGCTCGGACATGAGATCGCCTCGCCGGAGACACGCGACGGCAGGCTCGGCATCAGTGAGATTGTATCCGGCCTCGCCATCCTGTCGCTGGCGCTTGTCGGCATGCGCCGGCGCTGGCACGGGCTGCAATGGATCACCGCATCGATCGGGGTTTGGGTGATGTTCGCGCCGCTGCTGTTCTGGACCACCAGCGCCGGAGCCTACGCGACCGACACGTTGGCCGGCATGCTGATCATCGCGTTCGCGGTGATGATCCCGCCGACGCCGGGTATCAGCCGGCGTGCCCTTGCCGCCGATGACGACCGCCCGCTCGGCTGGAGCTATTCGCCCTCCCTCTTCACCCAGCGCATTCCCATAATCGGCCTCGCCTTTGTCGGCCTGTTCGTCTCGCGTTATCTCGCCGCCTATCAGCTTGGCCATATCGATGGCCTTTGGGAACCGTTGTTCGGCCCGGGCGAAACGCCGGCCGGCAATGGCAGCGAGGCGGTGGTCACCTCCTGGGTCTCCAAGGGCTTTCCGATCGCCGATGCCGGGCTGGGCGCCTTCGCCTATGCGCTGGATATCCTCGCTGGCGCGATCGGCGACCGCCGCCGCTGGCGCACCATGCCATGGATGGTGCTTTTGTTCGGCTTGCTGGTCGTCCCGCTCGGCGTGGTCAGCGTCGGCTTCATCATCATCCAGCCGCCGCTCATCGGGGCGCTGTGCACGCTCTGCATCGTCCAGGCTGCCGTCACGGTCGTGCTCATCCCCTATTCGGTCGACGAGGTGCTGGCGAGCTGCCAGTATCTTTGGCGTGCGAAACAGGCGGGAGAGCCGTTCTGGCGCACATTCTGGTGCGGCGGCCCGGCGCTTTCGGAGGACCAGACGCCGACGCCGGATCTCGACCTGCCGCTATTGGCAGTGGCGCGGGACTTCATCACCGGCGGTGTGAACTTCCCGTGGACCCTTGTCGCCAGCACGCTCGCCGGCGCCCTGCTGATGATCACGCCGCTCAGCTTCGGCACAAGCCCGCCGCTCTACTTCAGCGACCATGTCATCGGCTGCCTGGTCATCATGGTAGCCGTTACCGCGATGGCCGAGGTGGCGCGCGCCGTCCGCTTTCTGAACATCGCGCTTGGAGCCTGGATTGCCCTCTCTCCGTTCATCCTCGCCGGCGGTGCGGCCGCGAGCCTCGCCAATCTGGCGATCGGAGCCCTGCTGGTCGGGCTCAGCCTGCCGCGCGGCGCGCGCAGCGCTGCGCATTATGGCGGCTGGGACCGGGCCATCGTCTGAGGATATTCAGCAGCGCTGGACGATCGGCCAGGTGACTGCAAAGATTGATCCGCATCAACCTGTCGAACATATCGAGCGGGAAGTCGGCGAAAGGCGCAAAGGCGGCCGTACCCTTCCAACTTGAATTTTCCGCGTATCTGGGTTTCATAAGTCGGCAAATAACTTAGGGAGGAATTTCAACATGATAAAAAGGGCAATTCTCGGCGCCGGCATCCTCGCCGCCGGTATGTGGGCCGCGTCGTCATCGGCGTCCGCCGAAAGCCTGACCATGTATTGCGGCGTTGACGAGGTCTGGTGCCAGCAGACGGCGCGGGCGTTCGAGGAGAAGACCGGCATCACCGTCAATATGACCCGCAAGAGCGCTGGCGAAATCTATGCGCAATTGCGCGCCGAGGCCGCCAACCCAAAGGCAGACATCTGGTGGGGCGGCACCGGCGATCCGCATCTGCAGGCAGCCGAGGAGGGCCTGACAGTGGAATACAAATCGCCGCTGCTCAACCAGTTGCAGCCCTGGGCGATCAAGCAGGCGGAAACGTCCGGCTACCGCACGGTCGGCATCTATTCGGGTGCACTGGGCTTCGGCTACAACAAGGATTTGCTGGCCAAGAATAATCTGCCCGAACCGAAATGCTGGGCCGATCTGATCAAGCCCGAATACAAGGGGCACATCCAGGTCGCCAACCCCAATTCCTCGGGGACCGCATACAATATGCTGGCGACCATCGTTCAGCTGTTTGGTGAGGACAAGGGTTTCGAATACATGAAAGCCCTGCACAAGAACGTCAACCAGTACACCAAGTCGGGTTCGGCGCCGATCAAGGCCGCCGGTCTCGGCGAGACCACCATCGGCATCGTCTTCATCCACGACGCCGTGTCGCAGGTCGTCGCTGGTTTCCCGATCGTTCCGGTCACCCCTTGCGAGGGAACCGGCTACGAGATCGGCTCGGAATCGATCATCAAGGGCGCTCGCAACATGGAAGCCGCGAAGAAATTCTACGACTGGGCGCTCGAGGCCGACGTCCAGTCCACGGCGCAGGATGCGGGGTCGTTCCAGGTTCCATCGAACAAGGCGGCGAAAACCTCCGCCAAGGCGCCTGACCTCTCGACCATCAAGCTGATCGACTACGACTTCAAGAAGTACGGCTCGAGCGAAGAGCGGAAGCGGCTGCTGAAAAAATGGGAGGAGGAGGTCGCATCGCTGCCGCAATAGCAGATGCGCTTCCGCGAAACCCGCTGGCCGATTGAACCGGTCGCCGTCCTTTGGATGGCGGTCGGATGGCTGGGGTTTGCCGTGCTGCCCTGGTACGGCATCGAGGACGGGTTCTTCGGCTTTTCCTGGCTGTTCGACGGTTACCCGTCCGACAGCGAATTCGCGCCGGCACTGGTTCTGGCCCTCAAGGGCGAGAAACTGTGGCTGGCGCCGCTCGGCCTGCTGCTGGCGGTGCCGCTGCTTCTGTGGGGCCGCACCAAATCCGATCCGGTTTTCAGCCGGCTGCTGATCATTGTCGGCGCCGCCGGATTTGGCTGGCTGTTGTTCCAGGGCTTCGCCATCGGGCTGCGCGGTTGGCAGTTCGGCTGGCTCACCAGCCTGTTCGGCGAACTTGGCGACCGCCAATTCGGCATGGGCTACGGCGCCTTGCTGGTCAGCGGTGCCTTTCTGTTCCTTTTCACCCTGGGTGTTGCCGCGCGCGGCGCCGTCTCTGGCGACGTCTTCGTCGTCGGCTCGATCAGCTTTGTCGTCGCCATGGTTGCCATTTTCATCTTCATGCCGATCCTGATGATGCTGGCCAATGCCATGCAGACCGACGACGGCGGCTACTCGCCTGTCGCGTTCCTGGCCAAGCTGTTCAGTTCGCGGCTGTGGAGCCTGGCTTGTCTTGCCGGCGGCAGCCGCTGCGGCGTGGCCTGGAATTCGCTGCTGCTGGCCGTGCTCGTCGGCCTGCTGACCATGTTTCTGGGGCTGGTGTTCGCGCTGGTCGTGACCCGTACCGGGTTCCGCCACGGCAAGCTGCTCCGCGCCCTGACCGTGTTGCCGATCATCACGCCGGCTTTCGTCATCGGCCTTGCCATCATCTTGTTGTTCGGACTGTCAGGGGCAGTGACGCAGAGCGTGGCCGGTCTCTTCGGTTTCCAGCCGACACGCTGGGTATATGGACTTCCCGGCCTGCTCATTGCCCAGGTTCTCGCCTTCACGCCGATCGCCTTCCTGGTGCTGATGGGCGTCGTCGAAGGCGTCAGCCCGTCCATGGAAGAGGCCTCCCAGACGCTCCGAGCCAGCCGCTGGCAGACCTTTTGGACCGTATCCCTGCCGCTGATGCGGCCGGGCCTTGCCAACGCCTTTCTGCTCGGCTTCATCGAGAGCATGGCCGATTTCGGCAATCCGCTGGTGCTGAGCGGCAATTACGACGTGCTGTCGACAGAAATCTTCTTTGCCATTGTCGGCGCGCAGAACGATGCGGCACTTGCCGCAATCCTGGCGCTGGTGCTGCTGGCCTTCACGCTCGGCGCCTTTTATGCGCAGCGCTTCTGGATCGGCAGGCGCTCTTACACCACCGTCACCGGCAAGGGCGACGCCGGCGTCCATCCGCGCTTGCCTGCCGGGCTGACATACGCGCTCTATGTCATCGCCGGACTGTGGACGGCATTCACCGTACTGGTCTACACGGTGATCTTCTATGGCAGCTTCGTCAAGCTGTGGGGGGTCGACCAGAGCCTGACACTGGAGCACTACCGGAAGGCGTTCTCCGTCGGCTGGAACGAATTCGGCATCCACTGGTCGGGCTCGGCATGGAGCTCCTTCTGGACGACCATGGAGATCGCGCTGATATCGGCGCCTCTGACGGCCGGGATCGGGCTTCTGACCGCCTATCTTCTGGTCCGCCAGAATTTCCGCGGCAAGAACGCCTTCGAATTTGCGACCATGCTCTCGTTCGCGATTCCGGGAACCGTCATCGGCGTCAGCTACATCATTGCCTTCAACGTGCCGCCGATCGAGCTGACCGGGACCGGCATCATCCTCGTACTGTCGTTCATCTTCCGCAACATGCCGGTAGGCGTGCGCGCCGGCGTCGCCTCGATGTCGCAGATCGACCGTAGCCTGGATGAATCCTCGCTGACGCTTGGCGCCAACTCGTGGCAGACCTTCAGACGCGTCATCTTGCCTTTGCTGAGATCGGCAATGCTGGCGGCGCTCGTCTATTCCTTCGTGCGCGCCATGACCGCGATCAGCGCCGTCATCTTTCTGGTCAGCGCGCGCTACGATCTCTCGACCAGCTACATCGTTGGACGTGTCGAGAACAATGAATACGGCATCGCCATCGCCTATTCGACGGTGCTGATCGTCGTCATGCTGATGGTAATCGGCTTGATGCAGCTGCTTGTCGGCAGCCGCAATATCGGCCGGCGCGGCATCCAGCAGGGCGACGGCGGCTGGAGCGTGCGCACCAATGTCAGCCTGCCCGGAACGGCCGGCGGCCCGACCACAATAGCAGGAGCCGGGTGATGGCCGAAATTCGCAGCAACGCCGCCTCGGTAACCTTCGACCATGTCACCAAGACATATCCGGGCGCCAGCATGCCGGCGGTCGACGACATCTCGCTTGCGATCGAAGCCGGCAAGCTGGTGACCCTTCTCGGGCCCTCCGGCTGCGGCAAGACGACGACGCTGCGCATGATCGCCGGCCTTGAAATGCCGTCCAGCGGCCGCATTCTGATAGGCGGCAAAGACGTCACCCGCCTGCCCGCCACCGACCGCGACGTGTCCATGGTTTTCCAGTCCTATGCACTGTTTCCGCACATGACGGTGATGGAAAACGTCTCCTATGGCTTGCGCTTCTCCGGCCATGACAAGAAGGAGGCTGCGTCTCGGGCCCGTGCCGGGCTGGAATTGGTCGGCCTGACCGGTTTCGAGGCGCGCCTGCCCAGCGAACTGTCTGGCGGCCAGCAGCAGCGCGTGGCGGTGGCACGCGCGCTGGTGCTCGAACCGCAAGTGCTGCTGTTCGACGAGCCGCTGTCAAATCTCGACGCCAAGCTGCGCCGGCACGTGCGCGAGGAAATCAGGGAAATCCAGATCAAGCTCGGGCTGACGGTGGTCTATGTCACACACGACCAGGAAGAGGCGCTGGCGGTTTCGGACCGGATCATCGTCATGAACAAAGCCGTGATCGCGCAGGACGGCACGCCGCGCGAACTCTACGACGCGCCGGCCGATGCTTTCGTTGCCGACTTCATCGGCGAAGCCAATATCCTCGATTGCGAGGTGGTTTCGGTAGAAGGCGATGAAGCCACCGTCCGGCTGGGTTCGCTGGCCTTGAAATTGCCGGCACGAGGCCAGCTGGCCGGCCCGGCGAAGCTGGCGGTCCGTCCGAGCCGCATCGAGATCGGGCCTGCCGGCACGCCGCGGACGATCGCCGGCAGGCTCGAAAAGGTCACCTATGTCGGTAGCCATCTCGAACTGATCATCGGCACACCGCACGGCCAGGTGTTTGCAATATCGCACGATATCGATGCGCCGTTTCAGGCAGGCGACAGCGTCGGCATCGGCTTTCCGGAGCGCGGACCGGTTCTGATCAAAGCTTGAAGGATTGCACGCAGAGCTGGCGAACCTGGGCGAACACACCGCTGCCGGCGCAAATCACCAGCGCGCCGTTTTCCAGAACCGTCTTTGGGTCGGGCTTGACGATCGTGCCGCCGGCTTCTTCCACCAGCAGCATGCCTGCCAGGCAGTCCCAGGCGTTCATATGCTCTTCGACATAGCCGAGCAGCCTGCCGGCGGCCGCATAGGCGAGCATCAACGCGCCGGATGCGTTACGGAAAAACACGCCGCCTTTTGAAAACAGCAAGCCGATGAGCGTTGCGACGTTTTGCATTTCGGCGCGGTTGGAAAAGCCGGTGCCCAACGAGCCGTCGGTCAGGCTGGTGGCCGCGCTTGCCCTGATCGGCTTGCCGTTGAGAAAAGCGCCGCCGCCCTTGCGGCAATGGAACGTTTCGCCGGTAGAGGGCTCGTGGATGACACCCACGACAGTGTCGCCGTCCTTGGCGCAGGCGATGACCACGCACCAGGCCGGAATGCCCCGCACGAAGTTCGCGGTGCCGTCGATCGGATCTATCACCCAGACATGCCCGCTCGATCCAGTGACCGAGGCATGCTCCTCGCCGACAATTCCATCGGTCGGGTAGGCGGCTTTCATTGCCGCACGGATGAACAGCTCGACCTCGCGGTCAGCCTGCGAGACCATGTCCTGATGACCTTTGCTCTCGATGGCGAGGCTGTCGAGGTCGCGAAAATACTTCAGGCCGAGCGCGCCGGCGCGCCGCGCGAGATCGATGGCGAACTGTTCGCGCGTTGCTGTTTCGGGTGTCATGAGATCCTTGGGATGCGAATGTGATCTGAGGAAAATACCCCAGCCAGAGAGCTTAGCGGTGAAGATAAGAGTGTGCAAATGACGAGCCCTGCCTTTTGCGGGGCGGCCCCGAGGCCGACCGATCTTCCATGCGCCCGACAGCAACAGTCGCGCTCATACGGGTCCGGTCATGTCGCCGTCGACATAGATGATCTGGCCGGTCATGAAGCTCGACGCGTCGGAAACCAGGAAGATCGCGGCACCGCCCAGTTCATCGACCTCGCCCACGTTGCCAGCGGCCGACCAATGCCGCGGCTCAATCCGGAAATTAAGGCGGTTTTGCCGGCGAGGCCGAACAGGTCCGATAGGTCATCAATGCTTTGTTTCCCCGGAGATGCGGCCAGAGACAGGCGATCGAGGCCCCTGCCGGACATCGTAGGCGCGGACGACCGCTGTCAGCAATGGCGAGATTGCCGGCGATAAACGCCTATCCCCGCCAGACACCTTCGCGGCGCAGATCGTCCATCGTGCGCGAAATGCCTTCGCGCAGGATCGACACCATGTCGTCGATCTGCTCGCGCGTGATGATCAATGGCGGCGACATCACGCACATGTTGATCAGTGGCCGGACCAGCAGGCCGAGCTCGTGGCAATGCGCGTCGATGCCGGTCGGCACCTCGACCCGCCTCGCTTATGATCCCGAGGCTCTGCTGGCGATGGCAGACTGAATAATTCTTAGCGCAGCAATGCGGCCGGCGACGATGGCGCCCTCGACGTAGCCCGGAAATGATGGCGACAGCTCTGACGAGGCGAAATGGATCCGCGACGCGCCGGCGCGGATAATGCGTTCGGCATCGGTTGCCGTCGCATCGACGATCAGATCGCTGTAACCGCCGCCGCTCCAGCGATCCGCAGTCCAGTCGCGATAACTGAGATCGATGATGCCGGCCGCCTCGATACCGAGCGCCTCTTCCAGCTTTGACGTCACCTTTGCGCGCAACGCCGCGTCGTCCAGATCCCGCCAGCGCTGCGCCAGCGGCCCGCCGATGAAGACGACAAGGGCTGCGTGATCCTCGTCCCTGCTGGCATCGCAGGCAAAAAGCCCGTGCGGGTCGCGCCACATCACCATGCCGCTCAAGCCCCTGTCGCGCCAGAAAGCCTTGGGGTAGCGCACCAGCATTTTGATCACCGCGCCGCTTTGCCAGACGCCGAGGGCTCTCTTCAGCACAGCCGGCAGCGGCGGCACGAAATCCACTCTCGAGGCCATCATCGGCGGTACGGCGACCAGTACCGCTCGTGCCTCGATCGCGCCGGCAGGCGAAACGACGCGAACCCCTCCCGGCCCGTGCTCAATGGCCTCGACAGCTGTATTCAGCCGCAGTCGATCGCCGAGATCCCGCGCAAGATCATCCGCTAGCGAATGCATGGTTTCGCCCACGAAATACTGCAGCTCCGACACCTCGTTGGTGATGCGGCGATCATTGTCGATCAAGTACCACAGCGGCAGCCTTTCCATTGCCAGGCACCACAGGCCCTCGATCATCGACCGAAAGGCGGCCTTCGCATCGTCGGGATCGGCCTGGCGATCGAGCCATGCCGCGACCGTCAAGCCGGCAATGGTCGGGTCGGTCGGTGCGATCGCATTCATCCGCTCGCGCATTCGCATCGCGGTGCCGTAAGTGCGCCCGGCTTGCGCCTCGCTCATTCGCGGCTGCGTGACGAATTCGCCTGCGACATGGGTCTCGACCAATGTCTTGCCGCGCGCTCGCACCAGCGCCATTAATTCCGGCATGTCTTCGCACAGGAACTGGCCGCCGCTGTCGATCCGCTCGCCGAGCCCGTTCTGCACGGCTTCGACGCGGCCGCCGACACGGTCGCGGGCTTCGAGCAGCACGACATCGATGCCGGCGTGGTTCAATTCACGCGCGGCCGACAGGCCGGCGAAGCCGGCGCCGACGATGGCCACATCGGTTCGTTCGATCTTGAACTTCATTAGCCGGCCTTGATCTTCTCGAATGTCAGGGGCCGGATCATTGTCTTCATTGCTGGTCCACCCTCTTTTTGATGGTTCACGCCGGCCTGGCACCGCGGGCTGCAGACTTCGGATAGTGCTTGGGGAATGCCGCAGACAGGAACTCGTTCGCGGCCTGCAGCGCCGTCTCGCGTGTGGCGTCCTCGGTGCCCATCATCAAACGCAGCCACAGACCATCCAGCATGGCGCTGAGCGCCAGCGCCATGACTTGCGGCTCATAGGCATAGAAGCCGCTCTGCTTGAGCGCCGCGCAAAGATCGATGAAGATGTTCTGGTAGACGGCATCGCGTGCGCTGCTCAGCGCCTGATATTTCGGTCGCGATTTGGCCTCGCCCCAGAAGGCGCACCAGGCAGCCAGCTTGCGCTTGTTACAGATCGAGCGGTCGAAATCGGCCGCGACCAATGCCTGCAGCTGGCGGGCGGGATCATCGCCGGCCTTTTGCAAGGCGCTGCGCCAATGCGCCGAATACTCGTCATACATGTATTGCAAGGTCGCGACGAGCAGCTTCTCCTTGCTCTCAAAATGGAAATTGACGATGCCGCGAGACAGGCCGGCGCCGTCGGCAACGTCGGCCATCGTCGTTTCCGAATAGCCGCGCTTGGCCAGTGAATCGATCGTCGCTTCGATCAATTGAAGCTGCCTGGTCTCTTTCGACGCCTTGCGGCCGCGCTTATCGGAATCGCTTTTTCGCGCCGGTTGGAGGAGGGCTTCGCGCGCCTCTGTTGTCTTCATCGGGGTGATGGTCTCCAGCATCGCCGGCTAGCCGATCGGCTTCGGCCGCGAAGATCAGTGGGACGGTGTTTGCCACTGTCAAGCACCTTCTGCACGGCTGCCCATATTCGAATGTTCTCGTCGAGATTGCATCCTTGGAGAAAACGACGTCGAAGGCACCGTCGGCGAAAGGGCAGCGATCCCGGCGATGCAGACCAGATCAGCGCCGCCGAGCCCGCCTGCAGCGGACCTTGGGTCGAGATCTACGCCAGGCGCGAGCTGCAATATCAAAAGCTGCTGAGGCGTGCCAAACTGGCGCCGCGGCTGGTCATCAAACTCGACCGCCGCACCAGTCCGCCCGCGGATTTCTAAATATGGCCGACGACACCGACAGTCCCGAACTCGACACCGAAGCCGCCGAACAGTGGCAGCTGATCAACACGCCGCTCGGCGAAAAATGGTCGGGCCGCACCCGCTATGCCGCGGCCATGTTCTTCTACAAACGCGGCGAGATGAACGCCGAGACGCTCGAGGTCTACCGCATCTGCGCACGCCTGGATTCGACGGATCCGCTGCCGATCATCCGTGATCGCGGCATTGGCCAGGACTGGCTTAAACGCATGGGTTTCGAATAGTCCGCCCCCAAAACGCGTTCCGGTCAAGCCGGCATCACCCGCTTAGCCGATGGTCCTTTCCAGCATGCCTAGCCAGTTGCGATAGGCGATCTTCTCGATCAGCGCGCGCCCGAAGCCGCGTGCCGCGAATGCGTCGAGCAGCCTTGGCAGGCCGGCAACATCGCCTATCACGGCCGGGATCATGGCGCCGTCGAAATCCGAGCCTAGGCCGACGCCGTCTTCGCCCAGCGCCTGCAGCAGCGAATCGACATGGCGCACCATGATGTCGAGGCCGGTGTCGGCGTTCATCCTGCCGTCCTCGCGCAGGAACCCGGTGGCGAAGTTCAGCCCGACCATGCCGCCGGAGTCGCGGATCGCGCCGAGCTGCCATTCGGTGAGGTTGCGCGAATGGCCGCAGATCGCGTGCACGTTGGAATGGGTCGCGACCAGCGGTGCGTCGCTGATCTCGACGACGTCGCGGAAACCTTTTTCGTTGAGATGCGAAAGATCGATCATGATCTTCAGCTGGTTGCAGGCTTTCACCAGCGCCTTGCCGGCATCGGTCAGCCCCGGCCCTGTATCGGGCGACGAGGGGAAGCGGAACGGCACGCCGTGGCCGAAGGCATTGGAACGGCTCCAGACGATGCCGAGCGAGCGCAGGCCGGCTGCGTGGAGGACATCGAGCAGGGTGAGCTCAGGGTCGATCGCCTCGACCCCTTCGATATGAAACACCGCCGCAATCGAGCCTTGCGCCATCGCCTTCCTCACCTCGCCGGCGCTGCGGCAGACGGTAAGCGCCGAAGCCCGCTCCAGCCTGAACAGGATCGAGGCCATCGCTACGGTGGAGTTGAGCGCATCGGCGCGCGGAACCTCGGGCGGCAAGGGCTCGCTGTCGCTCGGCGCCAGCGGCACCGCGCCGCGTTTGGATTTCTCGACAGGCGGCGGGAAGATCGCGAACATGCCGCCGGCAAACCCGCCTTTCTTCGCGCGCGGCAGGTCGATGTGGCCACCTGGCGTCCCCTCGACGAACAGCTTTTCGACGTCCGCATCCTTCGACTGGTAGAGCCGGAGCAGCGTGTCGTTGTGGCCGTCGAAGACGGGAACGAGATCGGATTCGGTCATGGAGGGCCATTCGGTTGAAGTGGTCGGGCCGCGGATGGCGAGCCGGTTGCTGGCAATACTTAGGCAAGGTTGGCGCTCTGCGCAAATCCCGCATGTTGCCGCTGTGTTTGTACGCCTCCAATGGCTGAAGGGGCACGCGGTAAAGCCGCGCACCCTTTCTCCTGTCATTCATCGAGAGGCGGTGCTTACCGCTTCAGCACGTCCGCCCATTCCGGATGGCGGCGGAATTGGGCATTGGCGAACGGGCAAAGCGGGATGATCATCTTGCCCGCCGCACGCGCATCGTCGACGGCACGGGTGACCAGGCGAAGCCCCGCGCCCTGGCCGCGAAATGCATCCGGCACTTCGGTATGGTCGATGATGATCTGGTGCTCGCCGATCTTGGTGAAGGTCATCTCAGCCTCGGCGCCGCCCGGCCCACGCAGGAGGTAGCGGCCCTTCGAACCGCGGTCCTCCAGTTCGATCTTCGGCAATAGGTCAGACATGGCTTGCGGTCCTTTCATCCGGCGCCACGGCAAACAGTCGCCGCGCCGCCTCGATCTCGGTCGGCCGCACCTCATGGCCGCCGTCATGCCACTCGACTGTGACATCGGCGCCATCGGCGCGCAAATAGGCTTCAAGCCGTGCCGTCAAATCAGGCGGACAGATCGGGTCCCGCCTGCCGGCGGTGACCAGGATGCGGCTGCCGCCAAGGCTGCCCTTGACCTCCGGCTCGAACGGGATCAGCGGATGCATCAGCACCGTTGCGTCGAACAGCGACGGTTCGGCGAACAGCACCGAGGCCAGGATGTTGGCGCCGTTGGAGTAACCGAGGCCGAGCACCGAAGATGGCCTTGCCGTCTCGACATGTGCCTTGACGAAGCCGGCCATCTTGTCCGTCGCTCGCGTGATGTCGCCCATGTCGTAAACGCCCTCGCCGGTCCGGCGGAAGAAGCGTGCGGCGCCTTGTTCCGAGACATCGCCGCGCGGAGCGACGATCGTCGCTTGCGGCGCAAGATCGCGCCCAAGCGACAGAAGCTGGGCCTCGTCGCCGCCGGTGCCATGGAAGACGAAGAGCAGCGGTCCGCCCGGCGAACCGGGCAGCACTTTGTGAATATACGAATCCTTGCTCATGACCTTGCCCTCAGTCTTCCAATTTCTGCAGATGCTGCTCGAGATAGGGCCGCAAATGCTGGTGTTGCGACGGCAGCTTCAGCGCCTCGCCAAGATGGGCGGTATCCTCGTCGCGGTCGAAGCCCGGCTCGTTGGTGGCGACTTCGAACAGCACGCCGCCCGGTGTGCGGAAATAGATCGCCCAGAAATAATCGCGGTCGATCACCGGCGTCACCTGATAACCTGTATCGAGCAGCGCCTTGCGCACTTCGATCTGCTTGGCGCGGTTCTCGACGGCGAAAGCGACATGGTGGACCGAGCCGGCGCCGAGATTGGCAAAGCCGGCCCCTGGCAGCGATTCGATATCGACGACGTCGGCGCCGTTGCCGTTCTTCACCGCCAGCCGCCTGACGTTGCCGGACTTGTCGACCTCCTCATAACCCATGAATTTCAGCAGCTCTTCGGTGGCGCCGCCATCTTTCAGCCTGAGCGACACCGAGTGAAAGCCGCGGATCGCCTCGTCGGTGGGAATGCCACCCTTGGCCCATGGTGCACGGCTGTCCGCTCTGTCTTCCACCAGCGCAAACCCATCGCCGTCGGGACCGGCGAAGACAAGACGCTTCTCGCCGAACGTCTCCTCGCCGGACAGCCCGGTGACACCTTGCTCGGCAAACCGGTTCTCCCAATAGCCGAGCGTGCCCTCGGGCACCGAGTAAGCGGTGGTACCGACCTCGCCAACGCCATGGCGGCCCTTGCCGATGTTCGGGAACGGGAAATAGGTCATCACCGAGCCGGGCGTGCCGACCTCGTCGCCGTAATAGAGGTGGTAGACATCGGGTGCGTCGAAATTGACGGTTTTCTTGACCCGCCGCAGACCGAGCGTCCCGGTGAAGAATTCATTGTTCTGGCGCGCATCGCTGGCCATCGAGGTGACGTGATGCAGGCCCTTGACTTGGTCGAGCATGTTTCTGCTCCTTTCCTTGTGCCGGTGCGGCCCTTGCCGCTGTCCACGCAAATATGAGCATCCGCCTCCTGGCCGCAAAGGCGGCAAACACAGAATGGACTGTGCTGTTAAAGTGAACGACGAGGCAGGTTTTGTTCACCATTCGGCAAACTGGACCGGCTTGCATAGTCGCCGAAATTGCGCACCATGAGCGACGCATGTAGCCAGCGTGAGGATACCGCAGTTGACGGGAAAACGCCCCAACATTCTCCTGATCACCTGCGACCAATGGCGCGGCGACTGCCTGTCAGCTGCTGGCCACAGGGTGGTAAAAACGCCGAATGCCGACGCGTTGGCTGCCGAGGGCGTTCTGTTCCAGAAGCACTATGGCGGCGCCGCACCTTGCTCACCGGCACGCGCCTGCCTCTACACCGGCCTCTACCAGATGAACAATCGTGTCTGCCGCAACGGCACACCGCTCGATGCCCGGCACGGCAATATAGCGCTCTGGGCGCGCGCCCTCGGCTATGATCCGACGCTGTTCGGTTATACCGACATGGCGCGCGACCCGCGCACGCTGGCGCCTGGCGACCCGCAGCTGAAAAGCTATGAAGGCGTGCTGCCCGGCTTCACCGTGCGCCAGCTTCTGCCCGAGCACCAGAAGCCCTGGCTGTCATGGCTCAAGGCGCGCGGCGTCGATGCCGGTGCCGGCTCCCCCGCCATTCACCGCCCGGCGGGCGAAATCCTGGAAAACGACGGCGCGATCAGCAACGGTCCGCCAATCTATTCGAAGGACGAGACGCCGTCGGCCTTCCTGGCCGGCGAATTCATCCGCTGGCTCGGCGAGCAGGAGCGCGATGCCCCGTGGTTCGCGCATCTTTCCTTCATCAGCCCCCACCCGCCCTTCATCGTGCCGGCGCCTTACAACGCCATGTACGATCCGGCCATCGGTCCAGCTTTTGACCGCGCGGAAAGCTGGCAGGCCGAAGCAGCAAGCCACCCTTATCTCGCCTATGAACTTAACCGGCAGGAACGGTCGAAATTCCGTCCCGGCTCGGAGGGCAAGGTGCGCGACTGGGGCGACGATAATTTTCGCCGCATCCGGGCGCTCTATTACGGCATGATCTCGGAGGTCGACGCGCAGCTTGGCCGCGTCTGGCAAGCGGTCAAGGCGGCCGATGCATGGGACGACACCGTCATCGTGCTGACCTCCGACCACGCCGAGATGATGGGCGACCATTTCATGCTGGGCAAGGGCGGCTTCTTCGACTGCAGCTTCCATATTCCGCTGATCATTCGCGATCCGCGCCGCCGCAAGGCTGCCGGCAGCAGCGTCGACCGCTTCACCGAGGCGGTGGATTTGGCGCCGACCTTGCTTGAGCTCACTGGGCTCGAGCTCACTGGCGGCGAAGTGCTGCCGCATCTCGACGGCCGCTCGCTGGCGCCTTTCCTGGACGCAACGGAGCCGGACAATTGGCGCGATGCGGCGCATTGGGAGTTCGATTTCCGCTCGATCGCGGATGGTGATGCCGAACGGTATTTCGGCGTCGGTCCGCGTCAGTGCAATCTCGCCGTCGTTCGCACGCAAAAATTCAAATATGTGCATTTCGGCGGAGGCCTGCCGCCCTTGCTCTTCGACCTGGAGAAGGATGCGCGCGAGTTGACCAATGTCGCTGACGACCCAGCCTATCTGCGGGCACGGCTGGAATTTGCCGAGAAGTTGCTCGCCTGGCGGGCCGAGCATCTCGACCAGTCTTTGGCGCTCGCCGAATTGACGGACAATGGCGTTGCCGGCCATGTCGCCGGCTTCCCCTCGAGATAAGCAAAGCCCGCGCCGTTGCCGGCGCGGGCTTCTCTGTCGGCCTGTGCGCAGCTTAGCGCATGATCATGCGCTGTTTCTCGCGATTTTGCGCATAGCTGGCCTTGTCATAGGGGGCCTGCGCCTCAAGCTGCTCCTTGGTGAAGTTCGTGTAGAGATAGCGCTTGCCGTTCTTGTCGGTCATGAATTTCAGGTTGTCCATGCCGACCGCCACCTCCTTCTCGCCGATGCCAAGGAAGCCGCCGACGTCGATGATGACTGCGTCGACCTTCTTGTCGCCGCCCAGCACGATATCGCCGATCTCGCCGACGTTGACATCGTTGGCGCCGTAGACGGTTGTTCCGACCAGATCCTCGGCCCGGATTTCGCCTATCGGCATTTCAGTCAGTGTGGACTTGTCGATCGACCCGGTCTTGGTCTGGTCTGCCGTCGTTGCGGGCGCTGGGGCATTTTGGGCCGTCTTACTGGCCTGGTCAGTGTTGTTGGTTGTCGCAGTGTTATCGGTCGTGGCAGTGTTGCTGGCCGTCACGGTAGGCGTGACGACGGCTGGCGCATTAGCCGCGGCATCGTTCGACGCTGTGGTCGCCGGGGCCGGATCATAGGGCTTGCGGTCGAAATCCGGCTGCGCCGTCAGCTCTTCCCTGGTGGTTTGGGCAACCAGCCAGCGATCGCCGTTCCTCTCGGCCCACTGCGCCTTGTCGAAATCATAGGCGACGTTCTTTTCACCTATGCCGAGGAAGCCGCCGACACCGATGACCAGCGATTGCGCCTTGGCTTCCTTGTTGATGACGATGTCGTTTACGTCGCCGATGTTCTGGGCGTCGTCGCCGGTACCGTTGTAGACGGTCTCGCCGATGATATTGGTGGCAAGATTGCCTTCCGCGCGCTTCACGACCGGAGCGGGGTTGTTACCGGTCGGCGCCGCCGGGGCGTTCTGCGCCGTATCGGTGGAGGTCGACGGAGCGGCAGGAGCCGTAGCCGTGGTGTCTGTCGCCGCAGGCGCCGGATCATAGGGCTTGCGGTCGAAATCCGGATGAGCCGTCAGCTCATCCTTCGTCGTTTGCGCTATCAGCCAGCGATCGCCATTTCTTTCGGCCCATTGCATCTTGCTGTAGTCGAAGGCGACGTTCTTGGTCCCAATGCCGAGGAACCCGCCGACGCCGATGACGACGGATTTTACCTGGCCGCGCTCGTCGAAGACGATATCGGTGACCTTGCCGATATTCTCTGCATTGTCGCCGGTGCCGTTATAAACCGACTCGCCGATGATATTGGTGACAAGACTGCCCTCGGCGCGTTGCACCGGAGCGGCTGGAGCGGAATTCTCTACGGCGGGTGCTTGCGCCGGCGCGGGGGTCGTCGCCGATTGCGCAAATGCACCCGTCGCAATCAATGTTGCGACTGCTGTCGTGGTTAAAAGGGTGCGGATCATCTTAGTGTCTCCTCGTCGGTGATTTCGTGCACGCCGTGCCCGCATAGCGTCGCTGCGGGCGTAGCGTCTTCTGCATGTTCACAACGTTGTGACCACACTGTTGTTCCGAAAAAAGCCGTGGCGCACCCGGTGCCATGTCGAAGGTTCTCGGATTCGCCACGCTGGTCGAAAGGAACATTTTCTCGGCCGCCCCGTTCCACTCCCGGCTGGGACCCCGTCCCGGCCGGATAGGTGTTGGAAAAATGGAGCGGCCATGCGGTTTGCAGCGGTGCTGAACAAGGACGGCGGCACCCTGCGCACCATCGATCTTGAGGCCTTCGCCGGCCGGATCCGCGGTACGCTTGAGGCTGCTGGTCACTCGATCGATATCGACATCGCCGCCGGCAAGGATATCGTCGCCACGCTGGACGACATAGCTTCCAGGCGCGGCATCGACGTCGTGCTGGCTGGCGGCGGCGACGGAACCATTTCGGCCGCGGCAGCCCGTTTGATGAATGGGGAGAAGGCGCTGGCAATTCTGCCGGCTGGCACAATGAACCTTTTTGCGCGCGGCCTCGGTATTCCGCAGACCCTCGATGCGGCACTGAAATCGTTTGCCGACGGCGAGGTGATGGCGATTGACATTGCAACAGCCAACGGCCGGCCTTTCGTGCATCAATTCTCGATCGGCATGCACGCCAGGATGGTGCAACTGCGCCAGAAGATGGAATTCGGCTCGCGGTTGGGGAAGATGCGCGCCTCGGTGCGAGCCGCTTGGGCGACGATCAACAATCCACCGGCGATGAACGTAACGCTGACGATCGGCGAGGCCGAGATCAGAACCCGGATCACCGGTATCGGCATCACCAACAATCTGTTTGGCGAGGGCCACCTGCCCTATGCCGATAATCCGGCAGGCGGCGTGCTGGGCATCTATGTCACCGTGGCGCGGCGGCGCGGCGAGTTGATCAGGTTCCTCTTTGACGTCGCCCGTGGCAAATGGCGCGGCAACGAGCATGTCGAAATTCATCAGGCAAACCGCGCCGTTTTGACAATCCATTCGAGGAACAGGAAAGTTCAGGCCGTCATGGACGGCGAACTGGTAAAGCTCGATCGCGAGACGACCGTCGAAATCCATCCGCGCGCGTTGAATGTTCTCGTCCCTGCGCGCGCCGCCGAGGCAAAGGTTGCCTGACGTGGGATGCGTGATGTGGGGTTGTGTGATGCAAACTGGCGCGAGCGATGGAGAGAACCTAGCCGCTGGGCGTGTTGCCCTGTTCGGTCTTCGGCGTCTCGATCATCCAGCCGTAGATTTCGGCGACGCCCCAGGCGATAAAAGCCAGCAACAGCGCGGCGATCAGGATACGAAGGACATGCCGACCCCGCCGCCCTTGACGGGCTTTGTTTTCAGGAATGGTTTTTGGCATTGTCTGGCTCCATATTTGGCGCCGGCAGGCGTAACTGGCGGGGCGTTGGCTGGTAACGGTCCCCCGCCGCGAAAGTTCCGGCTCTGCAAGGCGGCAGACGGGCCGGTTGGCCTGACCAATCAGCGGAGCCGGCCACCGGGGGCATAGTGGACGACAATAGCCAGAACACGCCGGGCCTGCCGGCCGATATTCGCCGTGTGGTGGGCGCCGCGGACCGTCTTGCCGTGCTGCACGGCCTCGACACGCTGGACGGGGCTGCCGACCCTGATTTCGATCGTATCGGCGGTCTTGCCGCTTCGGCGATGCAAACGTCTGTCGCACTGATCACGCTGGTCGATGCCGAGCGGCAGTGGTTCAAGTCCTGTATCGGCCTCGACGAGACCGAAACCGCAACCGAGACATCGTTCTGCGCCTATACCATCGCAGCCGGCAACGTGCCGATGGTGGTGGCCGACGCGGCGGCGGATCCGCGGTTCAAAGCCAATCCGCTGGTCACCGGCGAGCATCATATCCGCTTTTACGCAGGCGTGCCCATCGTAATCGACGGCGCGCTGATCGGCACGCTGTGCGTGCTCGACCGGAAGCCGCACGCACGTCCCTCCTCTGTCCAGCTCGACCAGCTGTCGGCGCTGGCCGGCCTTGCCGCCAGCCTGTTCACGCTGAAGGATGCAACCCGCAGTGCGGCGATTGCCAAGGCAGCACTGGTTCGAGAGGAAAAGCGGCGCGCTATCGCGCTCGACGCGGCTTCGCTTGCCAGCTGGGCATGGGATATCCGCAGCGATATGATCGACTGCGATGTCCTGCTGTCCGAATTGTTCAACCTGCCGAAGTCGAACAGGCTGAGGGCGCGCGACATCCTGACCGCCATCGACCCGCGCGACGTTCACCAGACCGAAACACGCTTTCGCGACGCGCTGACCGGCAGCGACGATTATTTTGGCGAATACCGTGTCAAAGGCCTCGATCCGCCGCGATGGATCGCAACGCGCGGCCGCGTCATAGAGCGCGACGGCGAGGGCAAGCCAACGCTGATCTTCGGCGTCAACTACGATATTACCGAACGCAAGCTTGGCGACGAACGTCAACGACTGTTGCTGCGCGAGCTCAATCACCGCGTCAAGAACACTTTGGCAACCGTACAGGCGCTGGCGACACAGACCGTTCGCCATGCCCGCCAGCCAAGCGAATTCCTCGAAGCCTTCAGCGCCAGGCTGCAGGCACTGGGCGTTGCGCACAGCCTGCTGTCGGACCGCGAGTGGCGCGGCATCGGCATCCGCGAGCTGGTGGAGATCGAGCTAAAGCCGTTCCAAGCCGCCGGACAATCGCGCATGGCGATCTCCGGCGCCGATGTCCTGCTCTCACCCGACCAGGCAGTCGGGCTCGGGCTGATCCTGCATGAACTGGCAAGCAACGCACTGCAATACGGGTCGCTCTCGGTTTCCTCCGGAAAGGTCGATCTCGATTGGAGGGTACAAGGCAGGAAGGGCGCACGGCGTCTGTTGCTGGCCTGGCGTGAAAGCGGCGGCCCGCGGGTTGCGCCGCCCGAACGCCATGGCTTCGGCTCGATCCTGATCCGCCGCAGCCTGGCCAAGGTCATTTCCAGCGAGGTGACCCATGAATTCCGGCCGGAAGGCGTGGTCGCCGAAATATCGATTCCGCTCGAAGATTTGTGACGCCGGCATTTTGCGACCGGCGCCAGAATCGTTTGCCCCGAACTATCCCTCCGAACTATTCCCGTTTGCCGGTATCCGGATCATCGGAGCCGCGCTTCACGTTCTCGCGGTAGATGGCGTAGGCGGCGAGTGCTATCGCCGGGCCGAGAATGGCGCCCAGTCCGGCCTTCCCCGAGCCACCTTTGCCCTTGAGCAGCGCCGGCAGCACGGCGAGTGCCGCAGTGATGCCGATAGCCTTCATGTCGGCGTTGCGTCGCTTCGCCCGGCGCCTGGCGCGCGAGCCGGCCGACATCCGGTAGACGAGCAGGATGAGACCGGCGATTGCCAGAAAGCCGATCCCGAAGCTCAGGGAAGCTGCCATCGTCCCATAGCGGGCCGCCGTCCAGATATAGGCCGCCCCGACGAGGAAGCCGAGGCCGCACAGCGCCGCGAGCGCTGCGATCGAATAGACAATCGCAGCGACGCGTGCGCGTTGCACCGCCGCAATGGTTTCGCCCGAGGCGAGGCCCGAGATCAGCGATGCAAGCATTCCCATGCGTGCAGAACTAACGGCGCGCGAGAAGCGCGAAGAGGAATCCGACGCCTGCGGCGATCGCCAGCGAAGTCACCGGTTTTTCGCGCATATGCGCTATCATCTGCGCCTCGATGTCCCTGGCGTTGCTGCGCAGGCTGTCGAAGGCTGCCTCGCCCTGGGTTCGCAACTGCTCGACGCTTTCGGCGGCGGCTCGCCGTGCTGCCCCGTAGCCATGTTCGCCGGTTTTGGCCAACAGCTTGGTAAGTTGGTCGATGTCGGCCTTCAATTGTGCGATGTCGGCCTCAATATCGGAATTCGTGCGGGCTTCGTTCGCGGCCTTTCCTGCGGCAGTCGCCATTGCTTCACTCTCCATGCTTTTGCTCGGTCGAAACGCCCGACAGACCCCAAGGTTCCGGCACGAACCTCTTCTAACCCTATCTCCGGCAGCGCGCGTTGCAAATGCCTTGCACGGGCCGAGGCCGACGCATCCGCGCCGGCACGTCTTTTTTAAATGACAGCATGCCAAATAACGATCATGACTTCCCCCGTTTCACGTTAGAGACGCATTTAAGGAGATATTGCCGCGTGCGCGCATCACTTGATGGTTTGCGGATTCTTATCCTGGAAGATGAGTTCCTGATTGCCATGGATATCGAGCAGCTTTGCCGCGACTACGGCGCGCTCGATGTGGTCATCGCCCGCGATCTGACTGAGATCGAACAGCAAGACGTTGCCGCGCAGTTCGATGTGGCCATCGTCGACCTCATGCTGAGCGGCGTTTCGACGCTCCAATTTGCTTCGCGGCTGCGTGAAGCGGGCATCCCGTTCGTCTTCGCCTCGGGCTATTCGGATACGGACGAGATCAAGAAATCCTTTCCCGGGGTCAGGCTGGTCACCAAGCCCTATTCGGGAGACGATCTCGTCGAGGCAGTGGTAACGGCCTGCAGGCGCACGCCTCTTCGCTGAGGCGCGGAGCGGTTCGAACACGCCGGCGCTTCACGCAGCAGTCGACCCAGTTACCTGAGCCGAAATTGCGTCCGGGCCATACTCGTCTTCACCGGAGATCTTCAGGATTTCCTGCAGCCGTGTGCGGGCGCGGCTGACGCGGCTCTTGATCGTTCCGACGGCGCAGCCGCAGATCTCGGCCGCTTCCTCGTAGGAGAAGCCCGACGCGCCGATGAGGATAATGGCTTCGCGCTGGTCTTCTGGCAGCAACTCGAGCGCGCCGCGAAAGTCTTCGAGGTCAAGCTGGCCGTGCTGGGCCGGGTGAACGGCAAGCCTGGCCGTCATGACGCCATCACTGTCCTGCACCTCGCGGCCGCGCTTGCGCATCTGCGAATAGAATTCGTTGCGCAAGATCGTGAACAGCCATGCCTTCAGGTTGGTGCCGGGCTGGAAGCTTTCATGCTTGTCCCAGGCCTTGACCAATGTTTCCTGCACCAGGTCGTCGGCCTTGTCGGCGTTTTGCGTCAGCGACACGGCAAAAGCCCGCAGGCTCGGGATCGAGCCGAGCAAGTCGGTCTTGAAGCCCTGGGAGACGGCCGCCATGCCTCAGTCCTTCTTTTGTACAGGTTCGGCCTTTTCCAACTGGCTGAGCAGTTGGGCGAAGCGATCCGGCACATTGTCGGAGACCAGCTCGTCATAGTATTGTTTGAGTTTGCGGCCGATTTCCGAGTTCGGCCCAAGCGGGTCGCGGGAAGCAGCCCGGCGCCCGTTGCCAACGCCACCCATGGTAGCTTTCGTCATGTTCTTCATTTCGCCCTTTTGTCCCAGCCTTAAGCCGCCCTTCAACACATAACGCAATGCAAGCGGCAGCCTCGTCTGGTTGCCCAACCCGCCTTTAAACGCCAGCCTCACATATTAGTTCCGCACGATTGGAACCTTTTTCAAGGAGCCAGCGTTTCAATTGCTGGGCTTGCAAACCGTTTTTAGCTGTAACATGCAATCACGTCATATGAGGGAGACGTCCACTATGAGCCTATCAGCAACCATCGCTCCGCACCTGCCGTTCCTGCGCCGCTTCTCGCGCGCCGTATCCGGATCGCAAGAGAGCGGCGACGCGCTGGTCGCCGCAATGCTCGAGGCCATCATTGCCGATGTCGACATCTTTCCGGACGCATCGAACGACCGCATCGCGCTCTACAAGGTCTTTGCCAAGCTCTTCACCTCGGTGGCCATTCGCGTTCCGCAGGAGCATGCCCAGTCGGCATGGGAACAGCGTGCCGCGGCCAATCTGAATGCAATTGCGCCTCGCCCCCGCCAAGCCTTTCTGCTGGTGGCGGTCGAAGGCTTCAGCGAAGACGAGGCGGCGGAGATTCTCGACGTCGACGAACAGGAATTCTCCGAACTCCTCGCGCAGGCGAGCAACGAGATCTCCCGTCAGGTGGCAACCGACGTGCTGATCATCGAGGATGAGCCGCTGATCGCCATGGATATCGAGGAAATGGTCGAAAGCCTCGGCCACCGCGTCGTCGGAACGGCGCGCACCCACGCCGAGGCGGTGGCGATGTTCGGCAAGGCGCGGCCAAAGATGGTGCTTGCCGATATCCAGCTTGCCGACGGAAGTTCGGGCATAGCGGCCGTCAATGAGATCCTGTCGTCCACCTCGGTGCCGGTGATCTTCATCACCGCCTTTCCCGAGCGCCTGCTCACCGGCGAGCGGCCGGAACCGGCTTTCCTGGTTACCAAGCCGTTCAATCCGGACATGGTCAAGGCTCTTATCAGCCAGGCCCTGTTCTTTGACCGGCACGCGAAAGCCGCGGCATGAAACAGCGGACGGCCGAACTGCGGCCGCCGAGACAGCCGCTCTCTCGGATCAGATGGGCGTGACGCCGGCTCAATTCACTGGCAACCAACTGGGGCAGCCAATTGGACCTTTCCACACACCGCGGCAATTCGGGCCCTGAAGATTTTCAGCATCGTCTTTTTCGGAAAATGGTGGAACAAACGGAGGCGAATCACGTTTTCACCCCAGCATTGGAAGGAGATCGATCATGCTTTACTGGGCGCTCGTATTTCTCGTCGTGGCGATTATCGCCGGTGCGCTTGGTTTCGGCGGCATCGCTGGCACCTCGGCCGGCATAGCGCAGATATTGTTCTTCATCTTTCTCGCCTTCCTGATCATATCGCTTATTGCCGGCCTGATCAGACGAGCGTGAATGCCAAGCGGCCATTCAAGCGAACACTGGAAGCCGCACCCCTCAAACGGTTTCCAGCCACCGCCGGGCAGTGTCCTCCAACGGGATGCCGCTCGGCGGACCGCTTTTTAAGGCTTGATACGAACCTCCTCCTTTTGGAACCCATTTTTCCGCGAACCGTTCAGCCCGACATGGGTTGAGCAAATTGACCGATGCGTTCCAGAGTCGGAAAAATGAAAGACCGCGGCCAGCGTGATGAGATCATCGCTTTGCATCCCGCCGAAAGCGGGATGCAGCTTGGCCGGGCCCTTCTCCATGCACTGCACAATGCCGGGATTTCCGTCCTGTACCAGGATCGCGAGATGAAGACGGTGTGGGCGCGCAACATGCGCGCCCCCTGGACTTCCGATGCCTCCGACAACACCGGCATCTTGCCGCCGGCGCAGGTAGAGCGTATCGGCGCCGCCAAGCACGACGTCATCGTCTCCGGCAATCCTCAACATCTTGAACTCAGCGTGCCGGCCGATGACGGCGCCCGCTGGTTTCAAGTGTGGATAGACGCCGACCGCAGCGAGACCGGCGCGGTGCAGGGCGTCGTGACCACCATGGTCGAAACAACCGAGCAGAAACGCCGGGAGCAGACGTTGAAGGCGCTGCTGCGCGAAGTCAGTCATCGCTCCAAGAACCTTTTGGCCATCATCCAGAGCATCGCCACCCAGACGGGCCGTTATTCCGGCAGCATTGACGATTTCCTGACGCGCTTCCGGGGCCGATTGCAGTCGCTGGCCTCCTCGCAAGATTTGGTTACGTCATCCAACTGGCGGGGAGCGGCGCTGCGCGAGCTGGTTTCCGGTCAGGTCGGCAGGTACGGCGCGGATCCCTTGCACAGCCTACGCTTCCGCGGCGCAAATCCATATCTCAACCCCAATGCCGCCTTGCACATCGGCTTGGCCATGCATGAGCTCGCCGTCAATTCGGTCAGCTATGGCGCACTGTCGCGCAGCGACGGTTTCGTCGAGGTGACGGCCGATCTGACGGCAGCTTCCGCTGGCGAGCCTGCGCTGTCGCTGACATGGGCCGAAGTGATCGGAGCCAACGACAATCAGCGCAGTGAGAAGCGTTTTGGCAGCGTCGCGCTCGAACGCGTCGTGCCCACTTCATTGAATGGAACGGCGACACTTGAGATCACCGGGAACCGCCTCGAATACCGCCTTGTCGTTCCTCACGGTAATTTCGAGACGGATTAACGAGCGGCGGTCGCCGCGCGAAGGCTTGCTGCTCATCGCCATCTTTAACCGACTGTTCACCATAAAGTCCGATCCTGTGCGAACGTGCCGATCCACCGGATTGAGTTTGGCACAAAATGAAGGGAATGGGCCTTGACGGCTGCCCACTTGAACAGACTGGAACAGGCCGCTCGCGTCTCGATGGGCGGTTTTCAGGATCCCGACGTGTCCGCAGCGCCCGCGCCTCGTGCTTCGCCCCTCCGCTTCGCCGCCATCGCGCTTATGGCCGCGATCGTCCTGACCGCCGCGTCCCAACTGATCTGAATCGAACTCGCCTCTGCTTGATCGCTTTGAAACCACTGCCCGAGTGCTCGGCCGTGCCCGTTCGCGGTCACCGACCTGCAGGGCCAGGCCCAACATGTCGTCGCCAGATGCCTTGCCGTCGATCCGGCGCTCGAGGACGACTATGACAGGATCGTCTGGAACGTGCGTCCCAGCGGCACGCTCGATGCGTCCTTGGAGATTTCCGGGTTCGTGGTAGCATCGAACGGCGCACGCCCCGAAAAAGACTATCTTAATCAACAATGAAATCGTGCGGGCAAAGGCCGTACTTTCATGCTAAATGGCGGCTGGAGCTTATTAAAGTGAGGACAAAAGTGAGGATGACTCCATGCGGAAGATGATTATTGCCATGGTTGCCGTGGTTGCGGTCAGCGGCTGCACCACCACGGAAGAGAACGTGGGTATCGGCACTGTGGGCGGCGCGCTCATTGGTGGCGCTGTCGGCGGCGGCAAGGGCGCTTTGATCGGCGCCGGCGCTGGTGCGATTGGCGGTCTGCTCGTTCGCCGTCTGCAAAATGGCTACTGCCAATACAGAGATCGTCACGGCCGGATTTACACAGCTCGCTGCAACTAGTTTCGAACTCCAGGCGAACAGCAAACGCGGAGGCAGGCCACCTGTCTCCGCGTTTGCCCTTTTAGAGCGCTGTTGCGACGCGGCCCACGAGACGGCGTTTCAGGCCGGCAGCGGAACCCTGATTTCCACGTTCAAGCCATCTTCGCGAAAATCGCGCCTGATTGTGCCACGCAATTCGCGCGTGACGTTGAGATCGATCAGTCTGGTGCCAAAACCGCTCTTTGCCGGTGTCTCGAGCTTCTTCTGACCGGCCTCGCGCCAGTTGAGAGCCAATGTCCGGGTGCCGCTACGGGCTTCGAGCGACCAGTCGACCTTCAGCGCACCGACTGAATTGCCGGCTTCGCCATGCTTCAGCGCATTCGTCGCCAGTTCGTGAAAGACGAGGCCGAGTGCCTGCGTCGTCTTTTCATCGAGAAGAACCTGCGGTCCCGACAGCAGCCCTTCAGGAAGCTCACTGCCGAACACCTGGCCTAGTTCGATGCGCAGCAGGTCGCCGAGATCGGCTTTCTGCCAGCGTGAGCGCGTCAGCATGTCCTGGGAAGCCGCCATCGCCTGCAGCCGGGCCGAGAAAGAAGCCGAGAATTCCTGGACGTCGGTGGTGTGCGATGCTGTCTGGCGCGCGATTGCCAGCACCCGCGTGATCGAGTTCTTGATGCGATGCTTCATCTCCTGCAGCATCAGGTCTTTTTCCAGCAGGCTCTTTTCGGTCGTTTCGTGAAGCAGCGAGACCGCCTCATAGGCCCGCTCCTGATAGCGGGCCACCAGCGCGATGGCGCCCGCAAGCAGCAGTCCGAACAATCCGAGCATCACCGGGATGGCGCGCGAGGAAGGTTGCGAGAAAGCACTTGTCGGCCTGAACAGGACGACCCACGGCCGGCCGGCGACGGTGATCTTGCGGGTGACCAGCAGCCTGTCGCCGAGGCTCGAAACAGGCGGCGTTTCCGATTGGAACAGCAGGTTGTCGCTGTCCACCGTGCCGTCATAGATCTCGGTGTTGACCGGCAGCAATGGTGCCCGGCTGAGCGCAGCCTGGAACAGATCACGGGCGCGGAAGGCCGCATAAAGGAAGCCGGCAGTCGAGGATCTCGTCGCGTTCACGGCGTCCGGCGCGGTTTCGACATTGAGCCGGACGAAGACGAGGAACCCGGTAAAGGTCTGCGCGGCACCCGTATCCTTGCCGAACTGCACGAGCCCGCTGGCGTGCTGCTGATCGTCGGCCATCGCCTTTTCGATCGCCTCGCGCCGCGCCGGCCCGGTGAACATGTCGTAGCCGATGCTGGATTTGTTGGACGGATCCAGCGGTTCGAACAGCACGATGGGCGTACGCCACGGTAAGTTCGTGTCGGGATAGATCGGATGGCTTGCGCCGTGATCGTGCAGGATGTCGCGCTCGACCGCCGCCTCGTTGCCAGTTTTCGCCAGGCGGAGGAAACCGATGCCGCGCAGGCCGGCGAAATTATTGTCGATGTCGAGCGCGTTGAAGAAAGCCTTGAACTCGCCCTGCGAGATACCGCCATTGCGTGCGTCGAACAGCGCCCGGGTCGAACGCAGCAGCGACAGGTCCAGGTCGATGCGGCTTTCGATCCGGTTAAGCGCGTCGTCTGCCGTCGCCTCGAATTTAATGCGGGCCGCCTCCTGGGTGGCAAAATAGGCAAAACCCGCCATCGTCAGGCTGATCAGCGCGACGGCGATAAAAGCGACGGTCGGAAAAAGCTTCTTCAATTGCTGATACGTCCCGTGGACGGTTCGGCATCTTTATGGGCAAGTCCCGACGCCAACACAATGGCGAGGCCAAAGCATGGTGACGGCTGGCACATTTTGGCGGCTTGTGATTAGCCGGCTAATTCTCGTTCATGCGGCGATCTTCAGCGCGCCCGGCCCCGGAATGGCGCCGGGTGGGCACTTGCCGAGGATGATCATGCCGAGCACCTCCTCCTGGGTGACGTCGGTTGTGCGCGCCGTTCCGACAACCCGACCGTTCTTCATGACGCAGACACGGTCGGCAAGCTCGAACACGTCGTGAATATCATGGCTAATCAGGAAGATGCCGATGCCGTCGGCCTTGAGCTGCCTGACCAGTTCGCCGACCTGCGCCGTCTCTTGCGGCCCGAGTGCCGCCGTCGGCTCGTCCATGATCAGGATGCGAGCATTGAACAGGATGGCGCGGGCGATCGCCACCGACTGCCGCTGGCCGCCCGAAAGCTTTACCACCGGCTCCTTGAAGCGTTGGAAACGCGGATTGAGCCTGCCCATCACCTTGCGCGCCTCGGCCTCCATGGCGACGTCGTCGAGCGTACCCCAGCCGGTCATCAGCTCGCGGCCGAGAAACAGGTTGGCGGCCGCATCGACATTGTCGGCCAGCGCCAGCGTCTGGTAGATCGTCTCGATGCCGTACTTCTTGGCGTCGCGGGGATTGGAGATCGAAGCCTCCTCGCCGTTGACGAAAATCTGGCCCGCATCGCGCTTGTAGGCGCCGGACAGGATTTTTATCAACGTCGATTTGCCGGCACCGTTGTGACCGAGCAAAGCCATCACCTCGCCCGGGAAAAGGTCGACAGAGGCATCGTCGACGGCGCGAATGCCGCCGAAAGCGATGGAGATGTTGCGCATGTCGATCAGCGGCGTGGGAGCGGTTTTGTCTGCCATGCTCGTCCTTCCTCCCTAGAGGTCCTGCTTGAGCACCAAGTTGTACGAAAACCGGTTTCCACCTTGCGGGATCATGCTCAGACCCGTTTGCGATAGACGGTATCGAGCCACACCGCGACCACCAGCACGGCTCCGACAACGATGCTCTGCAGCGGCGAATCGATGCCGAGCAGCACCATGCCGGACTGCAGCGACTGCATCAAAAGCGCGCCGAGCATGGCGCCGAGCACTGTGCCGGAGCCGCCGGCGAGCGACGTGCCGCCGATCACCGCCGCCGCGATGACCAGGAGCTCGTCCAGCGTGCCCAGCGCATTGGTCGACGAGTTCTGCCTGGCTGACGAGATCGCTGCGGCGATCGTCGCCAGCACGCCCATGATCATGAACACCTTCATGGTCACCCAGCGCGTGTTGATACCGGCAAGGTTGGCTGCTTCCGGATTGCCGCCGATGGCGAAGACATAGCGGCCGAAACGGGTACGCTTGGCGATGAAGGTCATGATCAGCCCTACGGCTACAGCCATCAGCACGGGTATGGCGATGCCATGGGCGATGAACAGCCCGCCTTCGGGAACGGTTATATTGTTGGCCGCCGCATATCTGTTCACGATGCCGACCGGCCAAGGATAGGAATTGGCAAGCCATATGGCGCCCATGATGACAAGGCAAGTGACGGCCCCGAGGAACGTCTCGGCCCAGATCGGGCGTAACGGGAAGCGGAACCGCTTGCGCTGCACCCGCCCGTTGAGCAGCATGAACACAACCGCCAGGCACGCGACAATTCCGACGATCCAGCTCCATCGCGCGCCGATCGAACCCGTCGGCCCGCCGCCCATCAGCTGGAAAGTGGCATCCAGCGGCGCAATCGTCTGCCCACTGACGACCCACCATGCGGCACCCCGCCAGACCAGAAGGCCGCCCAGCGTCACGATGAAGGCCGGCACCTCGAGATAAGCGATGATGTATCCCTGGAACGCTCCGATCAGAAGGCCAAGCGCCAGGCCGATGGCCAGTGCCAGGATCCAGATCCAGGGGTTGCCTAATTGCAGACCGACCATTCGCACCAGGAAATGCACCTGCGCAAAACCCATGACCACGCCGATCAGGCCTTCGGCGGAGCCGACCGACAGGTCGATATTGCGCATGACGATAACCAGCACCATTCCGGCGGCCATTATGGCCACGGCCGAAGTCTGCACCGACAGGTTCCAGAGATTGCGTGGCGTCAGGAAGGTCCGGCTGTCGAAGTCGAACGGATTGACGCCGAGCCGTACGCTAGAAATGACATGCAGGCCGACCCAGATGACCAGCAGCGCGCTGATCATGCCGAGCATGCGCGTGTCGAGTTCGGTTGCCTTGAGAAATCGGGCAACGATGCCGAGCTCGGATTCCCGTGCCCGGTCTGCCGTGCTGTCTACCGGCGTGTTGGGCGTCGTATCGGTCATGATGTTTCTCCCGCCGGGTTGCCGTCTGCCGCGGATGCCGGAAGCAGCCTAGAAGTTATCCGCCGGAAGCGGAAAAACAACTCTTGTTGAAAAAACGCCGCGGCGAGCGGCCGCGGCGTTCGGACTTCTCGGAAACGTCGGCTCAGTTGCAGACTGCAACAGCGCTAGCCGTCACGCCGGCGCAGACCTCTTCTTTCTTGATCCAGCCGGCGTCGATGACGACGTTGAGGTTGTCCTTGGTGATGGCGACCGGGGTCAGGAACAGCGACTTGACGGTATTGCCGCCGGGCGTGGTGAAATCCTTCACGCCGGCAATGTCGGTCATCTGCTTGCCGTCGGCCAGTTGCGAGGCGATCTCGGCGGCATTCTTGCCGAGCTCGCGCGCATCCTTCCACACCGACACGGTCTGTGTGCCGAGCGCGATGCGGTTCAGCGCGGCGTGGTCGCCGTCCTGGCCCGAAACCGGAACCGATCCGGCCAGCCCTTGCGCCGTCAGCGCGGCGACGACGCCGCCGGCAGTGCCGTCATTAGCGGCGACCACGGCATCGACCTTGTTGTCGTTGGCGGTCAGGAACTGTTCCATGTTCTTCTGAGCGTTGGCCGGCAGCCAGCCGTCCGTATAGGCCTCGCCGACATTCTTGATCTTGCCGCCGTCGATGGCCTCCTTCAGCACCTCCATCGAACCGGCAAACAGGAAATCGGCATTCGGATCGGAACCCGAACCCTTGATGAAGACGTAGTTGCCTTCCGGCTTCACCTTGAAGACTTCGCGGGCCTGCATGCGGCCGACTTCCTTGTTGTCGAAGGTCAGATAGAACACGTCCTTGTTCTCGATCAGCCGGTCATAGCCGACGACCGGGATGCCTTCGTCCAGTGCCTTCTGCACGGCCGGCCCGATGGCCGAGGCGTCCTGCGCCAGGATGATCAGTGCGCTGGCGCCCTGCGAGATCAGGCTCTCGACGTCGGTGAGCTGCTTGCCGGGGTTGGACTGTGCGTCGGCGGAAATATACTTGTCGCCTGCGGCCTCGATGGCCGCCTTCATTGCGGCCTCGTCGGTCTTCCAGCGCTCTTCCTGGAAGTTCGACCAGGAAACGCCGATGACCTTGTCTTTAGCCTGCGCCACCGACGCCAGCGCCAGCGTCATGGCGACACCCGCCAGAATGGCGGTCGTGAATTTCTTCATCATATCCTCCCTGCGCCGCGTACGGCGTGACCAATTGGCTCAAAGACCAGCTTAGAAGCTCTAATTTTTTCGAGCCTCGAAAAAATACTGGCCCGATCTCCGGCTGCTGTCAACATCGATTCTGATGGATTTTGATGACTCTGCGAGTTTTTTCGAGCGTCGGAATAAACGATGACAGCGCCACCTGCATCTGACACTATTTGCCTGCATCCGACACTATTTGTCGGACATTACCGACGGCTTCCGGTTCATGAGCAGCCGCGGCAACCGGGAGGAAAGCAAAACAATGTCGGTCGGAATCCGCCATGACGATTTGCGCCGGCGCAACCGGGCGATGGTGATCTCGGCGGTGCGCCGGGCCGGCCAGCCATCGCGTACTGAGATCGCAGCTACCACCGGCCTCAGTCATTCGACCATATCGGCGATCTCTTCCGACCTGATACGGGAAGGCATCCTCGCCGAGAGCAAGGCAAGTGAGCCCGTTTCGTTGAAACGCGGTCGTCCGCAGGTCGGCCTCGCCCTCAACCCGGAAGCGGCGGCGGTGCTGACCGTGGTGTTGTCGCTGAATTTCCTGTCGGCCGCCATTATCGACTATACGGGACAGGTGGTCGCCGAGGAACAGCGCCGGCTGGACACGCTGACCATGCCGCGCGACGAGCTGATCCGTGAATGCATGGCCATCGTCCGGCGCCGGCTGCAGGATCCAGACCTTGACGTCCGCAGTGTCGCCCGCATCGCCCTGGCGATTCAGGGCATTACCGACTCCCCTGCACGCGCCATGCTGTGGTCGCCGATCACGCCGCAGACCGACATCGCCTTTGCCGACATGCTGGAGGACGAATTCGGCATCCCGGCAACGGTGGAGAACGACTGCAACATGATGGCGGTGGCTTTGCGCTGGCGCAATCCGGATCGCTATCGCGACGACTTCATCGCCATCCTGCTTTCGCATGGCATCGGCATGGGGCTGGTGCTGAAGGGCGAACTGTTCACCGGGACGCATTCCTCGGGCGGCGAATTTGGCCACATGATCCATCGTCCGGGCGGCGCGCTCTGCCGTTGCGGGCGGCGCGGCTGCATCGAGGCCTATGCCGGCAACTACGCCATCTGGCGCAACGCCAGGCAGATGAGCGAAGACAGCGAACCGGTCGCCGACGTCAGCGACGCCGACATGCGAGCACTGGCGGCCCAGGCGCGCGAGAAAGATGGGCCGGAACGCGAGGCCTACCGCAAGGCCGGCGAAGCGCTGGGTTTCGGTCTCGGCTCGCTGTTCGCGCTGATCGATCCGGCACCGGTCGCGATGGTCGGCGCCAGTGCCGCCGCCTTCGATCTGATCGAGCCGGCCTTGCGGAAGGCAATCGCCCAGACCGCCGGCGGTCAGCATTCAGGCTCGATCTCCTTCGATACAGAGCCGAACGAATTGCCGCTGATCCGCGAAGGCTGCGCGATGCGGGCGTTAAGCTTCGTCGACCAGGAGATTTTCGCGCCGGGCGCGCAAATGAGGCCCAGCGTCAGAAAGAACGTAGCCTGACCAGGCGGGTCAATCTTCCCTGATCGCATAGCCGGCACCGCGGATGGTGCGGATGACATCCGGCATCCGGCCGTTGTTGACGGCTTTGCGCAGCCGCCCGACATGCACGTCGACGGTGCGTTCGTCGATGTAGATTGTCTCGCCCCAGACATTATCGAGTAACTGGCTGCGCGAGAAGACACGGCCCGGATGCCGCATCATGAACTCGAGCAGCCGGAATTCGGTCGGCCCGAGCCTGATTTCGCTCTTCTTGCGATAGACTCTGTGCGATTCGCGATCGAGAACGATGTCGCCGACCTTCAGCACGCTGGACAGCACTTCCGGCTTGGCGCGCCGCAGCAGCGCCTTGACCCTGGCCATGAATTCCGGTGTCGAAAACGGTTTGACCAGATAGTCGTCGGCGCCGGTCGAAAGACCGCGCACCCGGTCGCTCTCCTCGCCGCGCGCGGTCAGCATGATGATCGGCAGCCGCTCGGTTTCGGGGCGCACCCGCAGCCGACGACAGAGCTCGATGCCGGAAACCGCTGGTATCATCCAGTCGAGCACCAAAAGGTCGGGCACATTCTCCTGCAAACGGATCTCGGCTTCGTCGCCGCGTGTCACCACCTCGACCTGGTAGCCTTCGGATTCGAGATTGTAGCGGAGCAGCACACCCAACGGCTCCTCGTCCTCCACCACCATTATGCGTGGTGCGATCATCGGCTGGGCACCCCCATCATGTCACCGGTGCGGACATTGTCGTTTCGTCCTGCTTCGGACGATTGACCGGCAATTGCTCGCCGGTCAGCACATAATACGCATTTTCGGCGATGTTGGTGACATGGTCGCCGATCCGCTCCAGATTCTTGGCGCAGAACAGCAGGTGCGTGCAAGCGGTGATGTTGCGCGGATCTTCCATCATGTAGGTCAAGAGCTCGCGGAACACGGACGTGTATTTGACGTCGATGCGCTCGTCGGCGGCACGCAGCTTGGCCAACGCGGCCGCATCGCCTGCAGCATATTCCTCGATGACACCCTGCACCTGGATGAGAACCAGCTGCGCCATCGCGTCGATGGAATGCGACAGGTCCCGCGGCGTGGCGCTGAGGCCGACCGCACTCACGCGCTTGGCGATATTCTTGGCAAGGTCGCCGATGCGTTCGAGGTCGCCCGCCATGCGGATCGCTCCGACCACATGGCGAAGATCGTGGGCCATCGGCTGGCGTTTGGCGATCAGGGTGATGGCGCGGTCGTCCAGTTCGCGTTGACGCGCATCCATGATGGCGTCGTCGGAAACGACGCGTTGCGCCAGCACGTTGTCGGAATTCAACAGGGCCTTGGTCGCCCCGCCGACCATCGAACCGGCGAGGTCGGCCATGTCGCGGATCAGCTTGCTGATCTGCTCGAGATCCTCGTCGAAAGAAGCGACTGTGTGTTCGCCCATGATCCTGTCCTCAAATGCATGATCGGAATGGCTCAGCCGAAGCGGCCAGTGATGTAGTCCTGCGTGCGCTTCTCGCGGGGCGACGTGAAGATCTTCTCGGTCCGGTCGAACTCGACCAGTTCACCCAGATACATGAAGGCGGTCTGGCGCGACACGCGCGCCGCCTGCTGCATGTTGTGGGTGACGATGACGATCGTGTAGTCGGCTTGCAATTCGTCGATCAGTTCCTCGATCTTGGCAGTCGACAGCGGGTCGAGCGCCGAAGCCGGTTCGTCGAGCAGAATGACTTCCGGCTTCACCGCCACGGTGCGGGCGATACAGAGCCGCTGCTGCTGGCCGCCGGACAGGCTCAAGCCGCTGGCGTTGAGCTTGTCCTTGACCTCGCTCCACAGCGCGGCGCGCCTCAACGCCTGTTCGACGCGGCCGTCCATCTCGGACTTGCCGAGGTTCTCGTAGAGCCTGACGCCGAAGGCGATGTTCTCGTAGATCGACATCGGGAACGGCGTCGGCTTCTGGAACACCATGCCGATCTTGGTCCTGAGGAGGTTGAGATCCTGCGACCGGTCGAGAATGTTCTTGCCGTCGAGCAGCACCTGGCCCTCGGCCGTCTGTTTTGGGTAGAGCTCATAGATGCGGTTGAACACACGCAGCAGCGTCGATTTCCCGCAACCCGAAGGGCCGATGAAGGCCGTGACGCTGCGCTCGGGCAGCGACAGGCTGATGTCCTTCAGCGCCTTGCTCTGGCCGTAGTAGAAGTTGAGGTTCTTGACCTCGATCTTCGTCTTCTCGGCTACCGTTTCGGCCATCGTCATGTCTGGGGACAACATCTGTGTCATCTGTCCTCTCTGCGTCCGGTAAGGCTGCGGGCGAGGATGCTCAAGCCCAGAACCGTCAGGGTGATTATGAGTGCGCCGGTCCACGCCAGTTGCTGCCATTCCTCGTAAGGGCTGAGAGCGAACTGGAAGATGGTCACCGGCAGGCTGGCCATCGGCGCGTTGATATTGCTGCTCCAGAACTGGTTGTTGAGCGCGGTGAAGAGCAGCGGCGCCGTCTCGCCGGAAATGCGTGCTATCGCCAGCAATATGCCGGTGACGATGCCGGACAATGCGGCGCGGTAGGCGACCGAACGGATCACCACCCAGCGTGGCGCGCCGATCGCGGCACCGGCTTCACGCAACGCGTTCGGCACCAGGCTGAGCATGTCTTCAGTGGTGCGCACGACCACCGGAATGACCAGGATGGCAAGCGCAACTGCGCCGGCAATGGCCGAGAAATGTCCCATTGGCCGCACCATCAGCTCATAGACAAACAAGCCGATGATGATCGACGGCGCCGACAACAGGATGTCGTTGATGAAGCGGACGACGGTGGTGATGCGCGAAAAGCGTCCATACTCGGCCATGTAGGTCCCCGCCAGCACGCCGATCGGCGTGCCGACGACAACGGCGATGATCGTCATCAGCAGGCTGCCCGCGATGGCATTGAGCAGGCCGCCGGCCTCGCCCGGTGGTGGCGTCATCTCGGTGAAGACCGCGAACGAAAGCCCGGCTGTGCCCTTATAGACTAGTGCGCCGAGGATGAGCGCCAGCCAGGCAAGCCCGATGCCGGCGGCGACGACGCAAAGCGCCATCATCACCGAATTCCTGGCTTTGCGGCGGCTGTGGAGCGATGAGGATGTCGACATCGGTCAGGCTCCCGTACGGGCGTCGATCCGCATCAGCATATAGCGGGCGGCGGCAAGGATCAGGAAGGTGATGACGAAGAGGATCAGGCCGAGCGAAACCAGCGAGGAGGTGTAGAGGTCGCCGTCGGCCTCGGTGAATTCATTGGCGATGGTCGCCGAGATCGTCGTGCCCGGCGCGAACAGGGAGGCACTGATGCGGTGGGCGTTGCCGATGACGAAGGTCACCGCCATGGTCTCGCCGAGCGCCCGGCCGAGGCCAAGCATGACGCCGCCCATGATGCCGATGCGGGTATAGGGAATGACCACGCGCCGGGTCACTTCCCAGGTCGTGCAACCGATGCCGTAGGCCGATTCCTTCAGCACCGCCGGCACCGTATCGAAGACATCCTTGGTGATCGAGGTGATGAAGGGCAACACCATGATGGCGAGGATCAGCGCCGAGGTCAGAAGGCCGATGCCGTAAGGAGGGCCGGCGAAAAGGCTGGATAGTCCCGGCACGCCATGGAAGATGTTGATGATGAAGGGCTGTATCGTCGTCTGCAGGAATGGCGCGAACACGAACAGGCCCCAGATGCCGTAGATGATCGAAGGAATGCCGGCCAACAGCTCGACCGCTATGCCGATCGGGCGCCTGAGCGGGCGCGGGCAGAGCTCGGTGAGAAAGATTGCAATGCCGATGCCGATCGGAACCGCGATCAGGATGGCAATGGCCGCCGTCACCAGCGTGCCGTAGATCGGCGCCAGTGCGCCAAATTTTTCCGTAACAGGATTCCAGCTCTCAGTCGTCAGGAAAGAAAAACCGAACGACGACAGCGCCTGCCATGAGCCGGCAAACAGCGAGATCGCGACACCGCCGAGGATGACAAGCACAAGAATTGCGGAAGCGCGGGTGAGTCCGCGGAATATGGCATCTGTGAGCGCGAAGCGCCGCACCGTAGCTTCCCTGGCCCGGGCTGCTGCAGATGATGGCATGGCATCGGAAGCGATGGTCATTGGGTCCTCGCGATTAAAGGCAACAGGGAGGGCGCCATCGACGCCCTCCCTGGAGGAGATTACATAGCCGAGTAGAGCGGCTTGCCGTCGTCGCCGACGACTTCCTTGGCCCACATGGCCTTGACGCTCTCAACCACCTTGTCGGGCATCGGAACGTAGTCCAGCTCGCCGGCCATCTCGTCGCCCTTGTCGTATGCCCAGGCGAAGAATTTGAGCGCTTCGCCGGTGGTCGCGGCATCATCCGGCTTCTTGTAGAGCAGGATCCACGTTGCCGCCGTCATCGGCCAGGACTCGGCGCCCGGCTCGTTGGCGAGGATGACGCCATAGCCCGGCTGCGAGCTCCAGTCGGCATTGGCCGCTGCCGCCGAGAACGCCGCCGCGGCGGGCTCGACCTTCTTGCCGTCCTTGTTGATCATATCGGTGTGGGTGAGCTTGTTCTGCTTGGCGTAAGCATATTCGACATAACCGATCGCGCCGCCGGTCTGGGAGACGTTGTTGGCAACGCCCTCGTTGCCCTTGGCGCCGATGCCGACCGGCCATTCCACGGCCTTGTCGACGCCGACCTTTTCTTTCCAGTCCGCGCTGACGTCGCCGAGGTAATAGGTGAAGTTGAACGTCGTGCCCGAACCATCGGAACGGTGAACGACCGCGATCGCCTGCGAAGGCAGCTTGACGTCGGGATTAAGCTTCTTGATCGCTTCGTCATCCCAGCTCGTGATCTTGCCGAGGAAGATGTCGGCCAGCGTCGGGCCGTCGAGAACCAACTCGCCCGGCTTGATGCCTTCGAGATTGACGACGGGAACGATGCCGCCCATCACCATCGGGAACTGAGCCAGTCCGGACGCTTCAAGCTCGTCGCCCTTGAGCGGCGCATCCGAAGCGCCGAAGGTAACGGTCTTGGCTTTGATCTGCTTGATGCCGCCGCCGGAACCGATCGACTGGTAGTTAAGGCCAACGCCGGTGTCTTTCTTGTAGGTGTCGGCCCACTTCGCATAGATCGGGTAGGGGAAGGTGGCGCCGGCGCCGGAGATGTCCGCGGCGAGCGCGGCGGACAGGGTGAGGGTGGTCGTCGCCGCAGCCATTGCAATCGCAACGGCCGCCGAGCGGATGAAATGTCTCATGTGGCCTGCTCCTGTTCGGAATATGGTCTCTCGGCGCCATTCCTCGGGCGCCCGCTGAGGCCAATAGCCCCCGATTATTACAGTCGCATGACAGTTTCATGTCGCTCCGGTAACGTCGTCCAGCCGGGTTAAGAAGGAGCGGTCGCGGGCTTTGTCGGCATGGGCCGCGGTTTGCCGCTGGAATCAGCAGCTTGCGTGAATTCCGGCCGGCATCGTCTGCTCGGCGATCGTAGCCACCGGCTTTAAAAGAAAAAAGCCGGACGGGAGCGCGTTGCATGCAGCCAGAACGTGTCATGGCCGCGCCATCGCCGAAACAGGTCCGTTGGGGTAAATCTGACCCTGTTTCTTGCCGGCGGTCGCTGCTCCCGCCCGTAACTGGAGGAGCGGAACTTCGAATATCCCATTGTCGCCACTGAGCGCGGCTTTGGTATGGTGCGATCGCACCATGGCCTTACGCTGGAAGCGTTGACGAATCGCAAGGTTCTAACTCGCGCTGGACCTCCATCCGCGCCCGACCCGGCGCTCGATCTTCGAGCAACGCCTTCGACTGGAAGTGCGACGACTCTACTTCACGGTATCTACTCCCTTCGCCCTATTCCGCCGGTTGTCGGTTAGGCCGAAGCAGCGTTATAAGCTTGCAGGGGTATTGCTGATGTCTCGACGGATTCTGCCTGTCTTCCTGTGCCTGGCGCTGCCTCTGGGAAGCGGCTGCGCGCGCAGCTATGACGGCACCGTCATCATTCCCAAGCCGCTCGATGTTCGCCGTTTCTGGGACAGGCCTTCGCCGCAGGCGCAAGCCGAACAGTCGCAACTGGAGACCGACGTCTTTCCAGTGGCGCCGCAAACGCCGAAAAGGCCGGCGGTGCGCAGGAGCGCGGCTTCCGTTGCAACGCCTCGGAGGAGGATCACCAACAACCCGCCCATGCTGTCGCCGGAGCCGACGAAGCCGCTAACTTGCAAGAATGTCAGCGAGCCCGGCAAACGGGCCCGCATGGTCTGCGAATAACCAGCCGACGTCCGTCGATGCGTACGGCTCCAGGCCTTGAAGCGGCTATCCGGCCAGCCGTCTCGGAACATCGCCCGCCCTGGTCAGTCCGCCGGGAAGAAGGCCGGCCCGACCACTCTCACCGGCCGCGCGCCGATCGCTCTTTCGATCGACTGATGCTGGGCAGCCCCCTGCACTTCGGCAGCCTGCGTTTTTGCCTCTGCCGGAGCGGCACCGGCGGTTTCGATCCCGGATTCAGGAATTTCCGCGACGATGCCAAAATCCGGCTTTGCCGTCGGCAACGGAATGATGGCGTTGCTCATGTTGGCCGGTGTCACGGTTCGTGCCCTGAGCTCGGCGACGCGCCGGTAATAGCGCTTGACGTCGCAGGCCTTGAAGTTCGCGTCGTCGCGGTACCGGAACGCGGCAGGTAGCTCCACATAGGGTTTTCCCGACTCGAGCGCGACCATCTCCTCGGTCTCGCGAGTGGCGTCGCTCAGCGTATAGAGGTCGACGCCGGCATCGTCGCAGATGTAGCGACACTGATCGACCGTTTCCTTCAGATCGTCGCCCTTGGCGAACTGCGATTTTGGCGCGGGGAAGAAATATCCGTCCGACAAGCGAACGCAAAACAGCATCCGATTGCCGCCAATTGTTGTGCCTGCGGACTGGGCCTTGGGTGCCGTGCGTTGCTGCGCCGGCTGTTTCTTGGCAGCGGGGGCGGCGCAGCCCAGCGCGACAAACCTGGCCTTCAATCTGGACGTGTCCCTGCTCGAATTCGACAGTCTGGCGATCTGCCGTTGCACCTCCGCCTTGCTGCTGACCAGGTCGGCGCAGGGATTGAAGAAGAAGCCGGCCGTTTTCGCCGTGCATCTGCGTTGTCTCTCAAGCTTTTGAATCGCGGCGAGTTGCCGGCGCAGTTGGGCAAGCTCGGGGCTGGTCCCGCCGCTGCGCCCCGCCGAAAGCAATTGGCTCCTGATGGCACCGCAGCTATCCGCGTAGGAGAAGGATGTGCCGAGCGCAACGGCTATTGCCGACACCAGCATCAGAATCGTGAGGGGCCAGAAGCGTGTCACTGGAACGACCATTATCCTTGTTGCACCGAGAACAGGATTTCTTTGTCGACTATGGATAAGTACTAGCTAAATCAGTTTTTCCTAATTGAAGTAGATCAAACCGCCACCAGAGACTTTAGCTCTAGTGTATTAGATCCACTCGTGTAAATTCAATATTACATTTTTATTTCAAGATTGAGACGAACCGGCAGCAACGCCGGCGGACGCCCGCCACGGCGAAGTTTGATACGCGCGGCGGGTTCGGCATCGCGATCAATCCGGCGTTACCGGCCGGCCGTTGCTGAAACCTTAGCCCTGGGATCGGCGTTGAGCGGCCAAAGGAGGAGACCGCAAATGTCGATCCACTTCACTGTCGCGGACCTGACCAGGAATCTGTTCCATTCACTTGGGTTGGACCATGAACGCGCACCGAGGCCACTCGACCACGAGCAGGGGCTTTTGCTGGAGTGCAATCTTGCCGGCCAGATACCGGAATCGGCCTGGAGCGACTATGTCTTCGAGATGCCGGAACTGGCGCGACATGTCGAGGCGAGACGAAGGCGCCACTAAAGCGCATCGCGGTCGACCGGGCCTCATGCGACGCGCTTAGGTTCTTGTCTAATGCATGTCGTTGTCGCAAAACCGCTGCACACTTTTGCGCGACATGCATTAGGTCCCGAAAAGTGGAATCCGGTTGTCGGAAAAGATCAAGGCGAAGCCTTCACTCGCGGTGCAACCTGTTCTTGTTTGGGCGAGTTGAATTGCAGAGTGAACACCTTGCCCGGGATGCCTTGAGCCAGCGCCGGTGAAAAGCTCAACGGCAGGCAATGGTCCACGGCCGCGACCGCCGCGTCGACAAAAGCTTGGCGCGTCTTCTCCTCGCCGGCGACGCGGATGGCGGTCGGCTTGGGCCGGCCGATCAGCGTGCCATCGCGCCTGAAGCTGAAGCTCAGGGTGACGGTGGAATTCCCGGCATTCGCCGGAGGGGTCCAGCACGCCTGGATGGCAGCCCCGACCTCGGGCATGGTGTTGAGCGTCGCTGCATTCGATTGACCGGTTGCGCCCACCAGCATGGCGCCTGCAATCACCATCATTCCAGCAATGCTTTTCATGGCAGGGCCTCTGTCCTTGAACCGCCCTCGAGGACGGGACGAACTTCGATGGTAGGGCCGACAGCGGCGATGACAAGATGGCGGCGACGCGTTTCATCAGCCATGTAGGCGTCGTTAAACGCCGTCTGGCGCAACTTCGGCAGGGGCTGAAATAAGCAAAAGGCCGGCGCGCAGCCGACCTTTGCTTCCCATCCGCGCCAGTACATCCGTGGTCGCGGGCTGGAGGTGGATTCAGTAGAAAGGGTTTAGGTTAACGAAACCTTAAGCTCCCGACATCGTGCAAACAGGGGAGATTAAAAAAATCCCCAGTTCATTACCGGCTCCTGCAGACGTGCGGACGACCGCTATTGGCATGTGACTCAGGCGTTGGCCTGCGACCTCACATAGGCGATATAGCCGCGCACGTCGCCGGCCGGCTCGGCATAGGCCTTGCCGAGCTTCTTCTCGATCGCCGCCATATAGTCTTTTGCCCATTGGGGCAGCGCATAGTCGATGACGGCGAGGAATTCGAGTGTCGCCGCCAGGCGGATGTCGGCGATCGACGGGTTCTTGCCGCCGATGAACGGCTTGCCGTTCCTGAAGAAGCTGTGAAACACCTCCAGCGGCTCGGCTATCGCTTCTATAGCGGCCTTCTGGGCTTCCGACTTCTTGTCGGGGTGGGCGTCGCTGTGGCCGACCTCGCCGGCATATTGCGGGAAATTCAGCACAGGATATGTGGCGCGCGCCACATAGGGGTAGAGCGTCCCGATCAGGTAGAACATGGCACTGTCGATCATTGCCCGCTTGGCCGGCGCCTTGGGATATAGTTTCTCCAGCCCGTGCTTGTTGGCGAGGTACTGCATAATGGCGCAGCTTTCCCACAAGACACCTCTCGGCAGGCCCTTGTCCTCGATCATCGGCGTAAGATGGGCCGGGTTTCGCGCCATGTATTCGGGCGAGCGCGTGAGACCCCATACGTCGGTCTCGGAATGATCGAGCCCGGCGGCGCGTGCAAACACTCGAACGCTCATATTGTTGACGCTGGGCTTCAGCATGCTGAGCGAGAGCGCGGGCTTTTTCGCCGGTTTCGCCTTGGCCTTCGGCGCCAGCTTCTTGGCGGAGACCTTGGCCGCCGGCTTTGCCACTTTCGCCGCTGACTTGCCGGCGGCTTTGGCCGCCGGCTTCGCTCCTGGCCTGGCTGCCTTGGCCGCGGGCTTCGTGGCACTCTTGGTTGCTGTCTTCGCCATTGTATCCTCCCTTTGTTCGGCGTGTCGTCAGTATGGATTTTTCGGTGCGCGATCCTCCGACAACGTCGTGCGCGAGCGCTCGACAAGCGCCTGGATCGCATCGGCAAGGTGCACTTCGGCGATGTTGTAGTCGCCGCGCGCGACGCGGATCTTGTGCGCCTGCATCAGCACGTCGGCATGGGTGAAGCCCGCCGGCGGTTCGAAACGGTAGGAGGCGAGTTCGATCAGCAGGCCGAGCGGATCCTCGAAATAGATCGAGTCCATGAAGCCGCGATCCTTGACGCCGCTGTGCTTGATGGCGCGCTCGTCGAGCCGGGCAACCGCCTGCAGGAAGGTGACGCGCGACACCGCGAAAGCGATATGATGGACGCAGCCCGTGTCGGTCGGCGTGCGCCGCTTGACCGGCGTGCGGCTTTCGTCGGTGAAGACGGTGATCAGCCGGCCGTCGCCCGGATCGAAATAGAGATGGCTTTCGCTTGCCTTATCGAGATTGGGCTGCTCGAAGATGAAAGGCATGCCAAGCACGCCCTCCCAGAAATCGATGGAAGTCTGGCGCCCGGCCCCGACCAGCGTGATGTGATGAACGCCTTGCGATTGCAGCTTTTGCATCTGACTCCTCCCGGCCACGCCGTCTTGCCGCCGAACGGAAGTTCGGATGCCCAGTCGCGCTTGGCATGTGACCGCGCCCGGCCTCGCTCGCCTGCGCTCCGCATTCCGCATCCTGCAGGAGTGCGGCCGGAGCTTTGATGAACGGATGCTAATTCAATCCGCGGCGTTGCGCCAGAAGCGCTGAGTTTCAAGAACTCCACGCAGGCGCCAAGAGCGGCACCGGGATCGCGGACGCCTTCGCCGAGCTCGCTGAAACGACCCGTCGCCGGCAGCTGTAGTGGTGCGGCGGCCCGCAGGTCGCTGGGTTTCCCGAGCGCCGGTTTGGCGACGGCAGGTCAAAGGGGCCCTCGTTGACGCATGCCGCGCCTGGTTCGGATTACGGGCATCCGCGGCCCTTAGACGAAAATCACATATTCTTCATCGGCACGTCGGGATCGACATGTCCCCCATCGGCAGTGATCTTCAGCCTTGAGAGGTAGTGCTCCCATCCCCTTCGGTGGCTGTCACGCTCCTTTGCGTTCGGCAGTCCGCTGTGCGTGAAGCGGATCAGTGTCCCCGCATCCCTCGCGATCAGGTCGATCTCGACATGACTGGAGCCGGGCGGCACGGTCTCGTTGTCTTCCCAGCCAAAACTGTAGGCAAGACGGTGGACCGGGATCACCTCGGTGAACTCACCGCGCGCCATATGGCGACCACCGACATTGACGAGGAACAGACCGCCCGGCGTTGCATCCAAATTCGCTTCGGTCCCGATCCATCGCACAATCTGGTCCGGATCCGTCAAAAGCGCGAACACGGTCGCTTGTGGCGCCGCGACCTCAATCTCTGTGTAAACCGATTCCGCCATCGCTCACTCCAGGTCACATCCGCAGCGAATACCTGCATGATTGAAGCGAATGTGGGGAGTTGCAAGAAGATGTTCGAGGCGTAAGCATAAGCCGGTGCCGAGTGACCTTCTACCCATGCTTCTCGCAAAGTCGCTTTCATTCCTTCTGGACGACGCCGCGCATATTGGCGACGGTGGGCGACTTCTATTGCAGCTCTCAACGCATTTGATTGAAGACGGCTTGCCGATCATCGCCGGCGCGCTGGCGCAGGATGCTCCCGACCCGATTATCTCACGCCGCATCTGGCTCTGGCGAGCGCCTGGGGGTGAAGTGGTCGAGGCTTTGGGGATAGGCGCCGACCGCCAGAATGCCGATCCCCGGCTCGTGCTGCGGGAGTGGCTTGGCACGACGCGGGCGATCGTGTTCGACGAGCGAGCGGGCGGTGTCGCACCGACTTTGGTGTGGGCGTTCGATCATACTCCGGATGAGGCGCAGTCAGAGCTGCTGCGGCAAATCTCCCGGTTTGCTGCGGCTCCGATGACCGCACTCGCAGAACGGTCCGCGAAACGCGCATTGCTCGAGGCATATTTGGGAAAGCGCAGTGCAGCACATGTGCTCAACGGTCATTCTCGTCGAGTAAAGGGAGAGACGATACGGGCTGCGCTTCTGTGCGCGGACCTTCGAGGTTTCACCGATCTATCCGAGGTTCATGATGCAGACGAGATCGTATTGGTACTTGATGCCTGGTTCGATTGCGTCGCCGGCGCGGTGCACGCATTTGGTGGTGAGGTTCTCAAGTTTATAGGTGATGGCGTCCTCGCGATTTTCCCGATTGGCGAGCGCGATGCAAATGCCGCATGTGACGCGGCGGTACGCGCCGTGAAGGCCACGCGCGCCGGGATAGATCATCTCAACCAAACTCGGCGCCGCAATGGCGGCCCTGAGCTCGGATATGGCATTGGCCTGCATGTCGGCGAGATACTCTGGGGGAATATCGGCACTGCCGGCAGGTTGGACTTCACCGCGATCGGCAAGGCTGTAAATCTTGTCAGCCGCATCGAGGGGCTGTGCAAGCCGTTGGGACGGACGGTGCTCGCGTCGACAGTGTTCGAGGCAGAAACTACCGAGCGGATGATCGCCATGGGCAGTCATCCGCTCGGAGGAATAGCAGGCGCGCAAACACTTTTCGGCTTGCCGGAATAGATCGAATGGTTGAGCCCGCCGTGGATGTGTCGTTCGCAGCATATCTTGGTATCGTGCGAAGCCATGACTGAGAGAAATTCGAACGGCAAAGAAGCTACGATACTGCAACTGGAGTATGGCGCGTTTAGAGCCCAGCCATGCGCGTCGCGCGCAGCTTTCGCTGGCCGGTGCTAAGGGCCTTCCCGGCATCCACCCTTCGAGGGAGAGGCGCCTTCGCCGAGCTCGCCAAAACGATCCGCCGCCGGCAGCTGTAGCTCAGGTCGGCTCCAGGCAGTGCCGACCAGCGTGATGGACGCCTTGCGATTGTAGTTTCTGTATCTGGCTCCTCCCCGCGTGGCATCGACTGCCCTGTTCAGCGCGACGTTCTGCGCGCCGCTAACGCTGTGCCTCAAGACCCACGATGCAATGCTAATGCAATCGGCTCCGCTGCGCCAGAAGCGGCAATGAGCCAAACCCGCCGCGACCCAAGGCGATGGATCGGATTGATGGTTTGCCGAGAGCTGGGAGAGACTTGGTACGCCCAAGGGGAATCGAACCCCTGTTCCCGCCGTGAGAGGGCGGTGTCCTGACCGCTAGACGATGGGCGCGTTCAAGAACCGGCGATATAGGCTGACGGCTGGCAAAAAGCAACTAGGCTTAAGGCTGCCGATCGCGCCGGTGAAGTATCCGCTGCAAGCCTAGCGTTTTGGCTCGATCAGGTCCCAGAGATTTCCATAGAGATCTGCGAAAACCGCCACAGTGCCATAGGTCTCGTGCCGGGGCGCCTCACGGAACTCAACGCCCTTTTCGAGCATCAGCGCATAGTCGCGGGCAAAATCGTCGGTTTCGAGGAACAAAAAGACCCGGCCGCCGGTCTGGCTGCCGATGGCGTGCCTTTGCGCATCGCCGGATGCCTCGGCGAGAAGCAGGCGCGCACCCTGCCCTTTGCGCGGCGTGATCGTGACCCAGCGTTTGCCGCCGCCGAGATCGACATCTTCGGTGAGGACAAAACCCAGCTGGTCGACATACCACGAGATCGCCTCGTCATAATTTGCGACGACAAGCGCGACCGTGGCAATGCTGCGGTGTTCGGCAAAACCGGTCATTTGTTCCTGATCGAAAAATGGCCAACGATGCGGCGCTCGGTGATGTCATAGACGAAGATGGCGCGGCTGCCGTCGGGCAGCTCTGCGTCGATCGACAGGTGATTGCCGGACAGCGATTGGCTGATCACCCTGGCGCCGACCGGCAGCACGATGTCGCCGTTGACCGTCTCGCCGATCGGCACCTGGATGTCGCTGCTTAGCGGAGGGGCGGCAGGCGGCGCGTTGCGCGCTTTGTAGACAAGTGCCGCGATCACCACCATAAGGGCGAGGAACAGCAGGCCGAGATTGATGGCGACGAAGCGGACGAGCTTCCTCCGCACCTTTTCGACCTCGGGGTCGAGCGGCTTTTCCTCGTCTTCGTCGGCAAGCGGCCGGGCCATGGCAGCAGATTCCGGAACTGTTTTCGATGAGCGCTCATAACGAAGTGGTCAGACAATTAATAGGGGCCGGACCGATCGTCCTGGAGGCGGGCGCTGATGCGGCCGGCCAGCGGCTCGACCAATGGCTGGCGGCCAGGCTCGGCCCCGACATGTCGCGCAGCCGGGTACAGATGCTGATAAAGCAGGGCGCCGTCAGGATCGGCGGCAAGCCAGCCAGCGAAACGAAGCGCAAGATGGCGCAAGGTGACAGCGTGTCGGTTGATATGCCGGAGCCGGAACCAGCGGCGCCGCAAGGCGAAGATATTGCGCTGGACGTCCTCTACGAGGACAGCGAGCTGATCGTCATCAACAAGCCGGCCGGGCTGGTCGTGCATCCCGGCGCCGGCAACTGGACCGGCACGCTGGTCAACGCGCTGATCCATCATTGCGGCGACAGCCTGTCTGGCATCGGCGGGGTGAGACGGCCGGGCATCGTCCATCGCCTCGACAAGGAGACCAGCGGCGTCATGGTCGTCGCCAAGACCGATCGCGCCCACAAGGCGTTGTCGGAGGCCTTTGCCGACCACGGCCTGACCGGCGATCTCGAGCGGGCCTATCTGGCGTTGGTCTGGGGCATACCGGCAAGGCCGACCGGGACGGTCGACGCGCCGCTCGGCCGCGCCGCCGACCGGGTACGCCGCGCCGTGGTGCCGCAAGGCCGCGACGATGCCCGCCACGCCGTCACGCATTTCATCGTCGTTGAGCGCTTTGGCGAGCAGCAGCAGGAATTCGCCACGGCGAGCCTGGTCGAATGCCGGCTGGAAACCGGTCGCACTCACCAGATACGCGTCCACATGGCCCATATCGGCCATCCGGTGATTGGCGACCCCGAATACGGCCAGGCTTTCCGCACCAAGGCCAATCGGTTGCCCGAGCCGCTAAGAAGCAAGGTAAAGGCGTTTCCGCGACAAGCTTTGCACGCCCGCCTCCTTGCATTTCGGCATCCCGATACCCATCTAACGATGAGGTTCGAAGCACCGATACCGTGGGACATGGAGGAACTCGTCGACGGCTTCCGCAAGCTCTGAACCCAACCACCTGAAAACCTGACCGGCGTTGTTCACTTCAACGTGACACACTGTTTCGTGTTGAACAAATGCCTGTCTTTCTGGTTTTGTTCCTATATATGTCGGTTGGCGCGAATGTGCCTTTGGCATTCGCGCCACATGCCCGCCGCGTTTCGGGGGCATCACTCCAATAGAGAGGGGGCGCTATCATGGCCCAGTCATTACCCAGTATCGTTTCCGGCGAAGGCGGTCTCAGCCGCTACCTGGAAGAAATCCGCCGCTTTCCGATGCTTCAGCCGCAGGAAGAGTACATGCTCGCCAAGCGCTATGCCGAGCATGAGGACACCACAGCTGCGCACAAGCTCGTCACCAGCCACCTTCGGCTCGTCGCCAAGATCGCCATGGGCTATCGCGGCTATGGCCTGCCGATCGGCGAGGTGATCTCGGAAGGCAATGTCGGCCTGATGCAGGCCGTCAAGAAATTCGAACCGGAGCGCGGCTTCCGTCTCGCCACCTATGCGATGTGGTGGATCAAGGCCTCGATCCAGGAATACATCCTGCGCTCGTGGAGCCTAGTCAAGATGGGCACCACCGCCAACCAGAAGCGCCTGTTCTTCAACCTGCGCAAGGTGAAGGGCAAGATCCAGGCGCTCGACGAAGGCGATTTGAAGCCCGATCAGATCACCGAGATTGCCACCCGGCTGAACGTCTCGGAAGCGGAAGTCGTGTCGATGAACCGCCGCCTGTCGGGCGACGCCTCGCTCAATGCGCCCATCCGGGCCAGTGAAGGCGAGTCCGGCGAATGGCAGGACTGGCTGGTCGACGACCACGAAAGCCAGGAAGAGATGCTGATCGAGCAGGACGAGCTGGAAAACCGGCGCGGCATGCTGTCGGGCGCTCTTGCCGTGCTCAACGACCGCGAACGCCGCATCTTCGAGGCGCGCCGCCTCGCCGATGAGCCGTTGACGCTTGAAGAGCTGTCGGCCGAGTTCGATATCAGCCGCGAGCGCGTGCGCCAGATCGAGGTGCGCGCCTTCGAGAAGGTGCAGGACGCGGTCAAGGCCGCAGCCAAGCGCCAGACGCAGGCGCTGCGCACCATCGAGGCGCAGCCGGCGGCGTAAGGCCTTCCGGTAGAAACAAATAACGGCGGCGTCAGGTAACTGGCGCCGCCGTTTTTTTCTAAAGCGCGTCGCGTTCGGGCCGGCCTTGTGCGGCGCGCTTTAGATTCTTGTTTTTATGCATGTCGTTATCGCAAAACCGCTGCACACTTTTGCGCGACATGCATTAGCGGGTTGCCGGTTCCGCGGCGCCTTCGCGGATGTCCGATCCGTCGCCCTAACTGCTCAGTAGCCTTGCCAGGCGTCCCCAGACGATCTCATTGATAGCGGCATTGTCGCAATTTTCCCCAAGCCCTGAAAACCGCAAGGCTGCAAGCTGTGGCGGCAATGTTGCGGCGCCGACCGCGGCATTCCACAACCCGGCGCTTGCGGCAGGCGGGCGCGACAACGGTCCGTCGGGCAGTTGAGTTCGTCTATTGGAAACGAAAGGAAGTGTGATGATGACGATTTCTCCGTTTCTGGCCGCCCTCGGATCCGACGGTCCGCCAGCCGATCGAGCGAAAGACATGGCCCTGTATGGATGGCTAATTGGAAGCTGGGAAATGGACTCGGTCCACTACCTCGACGACGGCACAATCCAGAAATGGGATGGCGAATGCCATTTTGGCTGGGTGCTCGAAGGCCGCGCGATTCAGGACGTTTGGATCAGGCCCAAGCGCCCTGCGCCGTCGACGATGTATGGTACGACCTTGCGCATCTTCGACCCTGGGATCGATGGCTGGCATATCATATGGAACGACCCGCTCAACCGGGATCACTCGCGCCAGATCGGGCGGGCCGAGGGTAAGGACATTGTCCAGCTCGGCAATGACTCGCGCGGTCTGCAAACTCGATGGCGTTTCACTGAGATCACTGCCACCAGCTTCCATTGGATCGGCGAGGAAAGATCTTCCGAGAGCGATCCTTGGCAAATCACGTATAAACATTTAGCCCGCCGAACAAAACCCTGACGCTGGACTGGCTGGCGTCTGCGCTGCTCCTCATCCGGCTGCCGCCACCGTCGTCCCGCATAGACCTATCGGATTCAAACATCGCAAAAATCGAATCAGGATCAATAGCTTGGATGACCATCGCAGAACGATGAGGGCGGCGCCGAATCTGAATGGCATTGTAGTGCCAGCGACCCATCCTCTCACAGGCAATCGAGCGGAAACTTCAGATAGCGCTGCCCGTTGGATTCCGGTTCCGGCAGGCGTCCGCCATTCATATTGACCTGCAGCGCGTGCAGGATCAGCCGCGGCATCGGCAACGTCCTGTCGCGGGCTTGGCGGAGCGCGACGAAGTCGGCTTCCGTCTTGCAGCCGGCAACATGGATGTTGCCGGCTTTCTGCTCCGCGACCGTGCTTTCCCACCGCGCTTCGCGACCGCCCGGCTGGTAGTCGTGACCGACGAACAGACGTGTCTCGTCCGGCAGCGCCAGGATGTCCTCGATCGAACGCCAGAGCCGCTCGGCACTGCCGCCCGGAAAGTCTGTCCTTGCGGTGCCGCTGTCCGGCATGAACAGCGTGTCGTGGATGAAGGCGGCGTCGCCAATGACGTAAGTGATCGAGGCCAGTGTGTGGCCCGGCGAGAACAGCACTCTTGCCGCAATGCCGCCGACCGAAAAAGTTGCGCCGTTGGCGAACAGCCTGTCCCATTGCGAACCGTCGGCGGGGAATTCCGGCCAGTTGTAGATCACCTTCCACAATTTCTGGACGTCGATGACCTTCTCGCCGATTGCCGTCGGCGCTCCGGTTCTCCCCCTCAGATAATGGGCGGCGGAGAAATGATCCGCATGCGGATGCGTGTCGAGGATCCACTCGACCTCCAGCCCGCTTTCCCTGACGAAGTCGAGCAGGGCGTCGGCGTTTTTCGTTGCCGTTGCACCGGACCTTTCGTCGAAGTCGAGCACCGGATCGATGATGGCGCATTTGCGGGTCGCCATGTCGGCGACCACATACTGGACGGACCCGCTCGGCTTGTCATAGAAGCCGGTGACCTGCGACCTGGCCGATAATGCGTCCAATCCAGCCTCCTTCGCCCCTCACCACGGCAGGAAGGATTTTCTCTGCCAAGGCAAATTAAAGGCATGGTTGTCCGTCAACCAGGCATCGTCAAGCACCCCATGCTCACACGGCCAGGAAAACCGAAAACTCTCTGTGCCGCCTCTGCCTGCTCAGGCGGAAGGCTGCTTGGTTTTCCTGAGATATGGCAGGATCGTCTCATAGGCGCCGAAGCGCTTGATGGCATCCTCATTCGAGACGGCAGCGGTGATGATGACGTCCTCGCCCTGCTTCCAGTTCGCCGGCGTCGCCACCTGGTGCTTGGCGGTCAGCTGCATGGAATCGATGGCGCGCAGGATTTCGTCGAAGTTGCGGCCCGTCGTCATCGGGTAGGTGAGAACCAGCTTGATCTTCTTGTCGGGCCCGATGACGTAAACCGAACGCACCGTGGCATTGTCGGCGGGCGTGCGGCCTTCCGAGCTCTCGCCGGCACCCGCCGGCAGCATCTCGTAAAGCTTGGCGACCTTGAGATCCTTGTCGCCGATCAGCGGGTAGTTCACCGAATGACCGGTCGCGGTCTTGATGTCGTTCTGCCACTTTTCATGGCTTTGGACGGGATCGACCGAGATGCCGATGATCTTGACGTTGCGCTTCCTGAACTCGCCTTCGAGCCCGGCCATTGTGCCGAGTTCGGTCGTGCAAACCGGCGTAAAGTTCTTCGGATGGCTGAACAATACCGCCCAGCCGTCGCCGATCCATTCATGGAAGCTGATCGGTCCTTGCGTGGTCTCAGCGGTGAAGTCCGGTGCGATATCGTTGATGCGAAGGCTCATGACGTGTCCCTTACCCTGTGCGTGCAGATCGCAGCCGGCGTTGCCCGGCGCTGCTTTTGCCTTTCTATCACTCCGGCGTCATCCTTCAAACGCCTGTTGCGCCGGCATCAAGGCCGGCGGCGAAATATTTTCATTGCTTCTCGGCAAATGCAGCAGGAATTTTCGCTGCGCTGGTTCAGGCCTTGTTCACTGCCAGCGTCGTCGCCAGGTCTTCCATGCGCTGGGCCAGTGCGCCGAGCGCCCCGGTCAGCACGGAATCGTTCTTGTCGGCCTTGGTCAGTGCGTCGTCGCGCGTCTTGCGCAGCGTCAGCACTTCGCTTTCCATGCCCTTGACCCGCTTCTGCAGTTCCGAAAGCTCGTCCATGACCATGATGCCGGCCATCACGGTCAGCCGCTGGTCGCCGATCTCGCCAAAAGAATCCTTCAGATGCGAGACATAGCGGTCGAAGCGCTCGGCAAGATCGATCAGATGCTCTTCCTGGCCCTCGTCGCAGGCCATCCGATACTGCTTGCCGTCGATGGAAACCGTGACTTGTGCCATTGGCCTACCTGTCCAGTACCGCGCGGATGGTTTCCATAGCTGTCACCAGCCTTCGCGACACTTCCTTGTTGGCATCTTCCAGCCGTTCGGCGCGGGCCTCGGAATTGTCGAGCTCCTGCGCCAGCCGCGAGCGGTCGGCGTTCATCCGCTGCACTTCGGCCTCGGCTTCCGAATAGTCCCGCTCATGCTCAAGCTTGGCCGCGACGGCGTTTTCCAGCCCTTCGATGGCCTTACCCAGCCTGGCAATGACTTCCTTGAGGGTCGTTTCCCCGGTCATGGCTTTCGTCCTGCGCCCTGCCCATCACCGAATCATCCACGTTCAGAACGCGTTATCCCTGAAACATTACGCGTCGTGTGAACCGCACGTCAATAAAGCTGTCGCGACTGTCCCCTGCTAACGCTAATGTAAGTCGCGCACGGCCATCACAAGACCGGCAAAAGCACACCGATTTGTTGACTAAAAGGCCGCGCCTGCTATGTGTCGCGCACCCTTTTCAAGGGCTTTCCCAAGGCCCAAACCCCCATTTTGGAGGAAGCATGACCTCGCGCGAACAACATGACCGGATGGCCAATGCGATCCGTTTTCTCGCCATGGACGCCGTCGAGAAGGCAAATTCCGGCCACCCCGGACTGCCCATGGGCTGCGCCGACATCGCCACGGTGCTGTTCACCCGCTTTCTCAAATACGATCCGAAAAGCCCGCATTGGCCGGACCGCGACCGCTTTATCCTGTCGGCCGGCCACGGATCGATGCTGCTTTACTCGCTGCTCTATCTGACCGGCTACGAAGACATCACCATCGACCAGATCAAGCAGTTCCGCCAATTGGGGTCGAGGACGGCGGGCCACCCGGAATACGGCCATGCCGCGGGCATTGAGACGACGACCGGCCCACTCGGCCAGGGCCTTGCCAATTCGGTCGGCTTCGCGCTCGGCGAGCGCATCATGAATGCCGCTTTCGGCAAAGATCTCGTCGACCACTACACCTATGTGCTGGCCGGCGACGGCTGCCTGATGGAAGGCGTATCCCAGGAAGCCATCGCGCTTGCCGGGCATCTGAAGCTGAACAAGCTGATCGTCTTCTGGGACAACAACAACATCTCGATCGATGGCCCGGTGTCGCTCGCCGATAACACCGATCAGGTCGCTCGCTTCCAGGCGTCCGGCTGGAATGCCAGCCATATCGACGGCCAGGACCCGGAAGCGATCGCCTATGCCATCGAAGCGGCCCGCCACTCCGACAAGCCGACGATGATCGCCTGCAAGACGACGATCGGCTTCGGCGCGCCGACCAAGGCCGGCACCAACAAGGCGCATGGCTCGCCGCTCGGCGCCGAGGAAATCGCTGGCGCCAGAAAATTCTTCGGCTGGGATTATCCGCCCTTCGAGGTTCCGGCCGATATCCTCGACGCATGGCGTACCGCCGGGCGGACCGGCGTCAAGGCGCGCACCGACTGGGAAAGCCGCCTTGCCAAGGCTGATGCCAAATTGCGCGCAGAGTTCGAACGCCGCATCAGTGGCACGCTGCCGGCCAACTTCGACGCCGTCATTGGCGATTACAAGAAGAAGCTCGTCGCCGACAAGCCGAAGGTCGCCACCCGTAAGTCATCGGAAATGGCGCTGGAGGTCATCAACGGCGCCCTGCCCGAAACCATCGGCGGCTCGGCCGATTTGACCGGCTCCAACAACACCAAGACCAGCCAGACCAAGAACATCACCGCCGACGATTACGGCCAGCGCTACGTTCATTACGGCGTTCGCGAGCACGGCATGGCGGCCGCGCTCAACGGGCTGACATTGCATGGCGGCATTATCGCCTATGGCGGCACTTTCATGTGCTTTTCCGATTATGCCCGTCCGGCGATGCGGCTTGCTTCGCTGATGGGCATCCGCTCGATCTTCGTCATGACCCATGATTCCATCGGCCTTGGCGAAGACGGCCCGACCCATCAGCCGGTCGAGCATCTGGCAGCACTTCGCGCCATTCCGAACCACAATGTCTTCCGCCCCGCCGATGCGGTGGAAACCGCGGAATGCTGGCAGTTGGCCATTGAGTCGGAAAAGACGCCTTCGACATTGGCGCTGACCCGGCAGAACCTGCCGACGGTACGCAACGACTTCGTTGCGGAAAACCTCTCCAGCCGCGGCGCCTATGAACTTGCCGCCGCCAGTGGCGAGGCGGCGGTGACGATCTTCGCGTCGGGCTCCGAGGTCGAGATCGCGCTGGCCGCCCGCGAGGCCCTGGAAAAGCACGGCCACGCGACCCGCGTCGTCTCGGTGCCGTGTTTCGAATTGTTCGACAAGCAGAGCGCCGACTATCGCAGCAGGACGATCGGCAATGCGCCGCTCAAGATTGCCATCGAAGCCGGCATCCGTCAGGGCTGGGATCACTTCATCGGCACCGACGGCATCTTTGTCGGCATGACCGGCTTCGGCGCCTCCGGCACCATCGAACAGCTCTACCCGCATTTCGGCATCACAGCCGAGGCAACGGTGAAGGCGGCGGAAGCCCGTCTGCATGGCAAATGAAAGTGAGCCCCGCCCGGCAAAGGCTGGCATAGCGGTTTTGCCGGGCGGTGGAGCACTAATCGATTTAAATCCACGCCTCGGCGGCTGGATTCTTTGCCCGTCCGCCGTTATGAAGCTGCGGACTTGATCTTCGGCCTCCAACTCCCAGGGAGAGAACAATGACCGTTAGAGTTGCCATCAACGGATTCGGCCGCATCGGCCGCAACATCCTGCGCGCCATCCATGAATCCGGCCGCAAGGATATCGACGTCGTCGCGGTCAACGATCTCGGCCCGGTCGAGACCAACGCGCATCTGCTGCGCTTCGACAGCGTGCATGGCCGCTTTCCGCATGAGGTGACGGTTGACGGCGACCAGATCATCGTCGGCAAGGAGAAATTCAAGGTCACCGCGATCAAGGATCCGACGCAACTGCCCTGGAAGGAGCTTGGCATCGACATCGCGCTCGAATGCACCGGTATCTTCACCGCCCGCGACAAGGCCGTCGCCCATCTGACCGCCGGTGCCAAGCGCGTTCTCGTCTCCGCTCCGGCGGAGGGCGCCGATCTCACCGTCGTCTATGGCATCAATCACGACAAGCTGACCAAGGACCACATCGTCATCTCAAACGCCTCCTGCACCACCAACTGCCTGGCGCCGCTGGCGGCCGTGCTGAATGAGGCGGTCGGCATCGAGAAGGGCATGATGACGACGATCCATTCCTACACCGGCGACCAGCCGACGCTGGACACCATGCACAAGGACCTCTACCGCGCCCGCGCCGCCGCGCTGTCGCAGATTCCGACCTCGACCGGTGCTGCCAAGGCCATCGGCCTGGTACTGCCCGAACTCAAGGGCAAGCTCGACGGCATCTCCATCCGCGTGCCGACCCCGAACGTCTCGCTCGTCGATTTCAAGTTTATCGCCAAGCGGCCGACCACCGTCCAGGAGATCAATGACGCGGTGATCGCCGCCTCGAACGGCAAGCTGACGGGCATCCTCGCCGTTACTCGTCACCCCAATGTTTCGATCGACTTCAACCATGATCCGCATTCCTCGATCGTGGCGCTCGACCAGACCAAGGTCATGGACGGCAACTTCGTTTCGGTGCTGTCGTGGTACGACAATGAGTGGGGCTTTTCCAACCGCATGGGCGATACCGCCGTCGCCTTCGGCAAGACCATCGCCTGATCGCAGAGCCAGCTTCTTGACCTGGAGACGCCCGGCTCAGTCCGGGCGTTTTTCATTGCAGCACGAACCGCCGAGGCACGCTCCGCTGCTCGGGGGTGCCAAAACTTTCGACGATCGGCAGCGTGTGGGGCAAAAAGCCACGCTGCTGCCTTGCAGCGGCCATGTCTTCGCCCCACTCTCCCGTGATGCCGGAGCATATCGACTAGGGGCGACCAACGAATGGAGCATGGTATCTATCTTGTGACGCTCGTTGGCGCAGCACTTGTCGTTGCCGCCGCGTTTTCAAGCCTGATCGCCTTCCGTTTTGGCGCCCCTCTCCTGCTGCTGTTTCTCTGCATCGGCCTCGCCACCGGAACCGACGGTCTCGGCATCCATTTCGACAATGCCCGAGTTGCTTATTTTGCCGGCTCATTGGCGCTGGCGGTCATCCTTTTCGATTCCGGCTTCGGCACGCCGCTCAACGCCTTGCGGCAGGCGGCCGGGCCGGCGCTGTCGCTGGCCACATTCGGCGTCCTTTTGACCACCGGGCTCTTCGGCGCCGCCGCCTATTATCTGCTCGACCTGACCTGGCTGGAATCCTTCCTGCTCGGTGCCGCCGTCGCCTCGACCGACGCCGCGGCGGTGTTCTTCCTGCTGCGCGCCGGCGAGATCAATTTGCGCGAGCGCGTGCGGTCCACGCTCGAGGTGGAATCCGGCACAAATGACCCGATCGCCATCTTCCTGACCATCACGCTGGTCGAGGTCATCGCCGCCAATACCCACCCCGAGGCCAAGGTGCTGGTCACCGATCTTGCCGTCGGCTTCCTCGTCAATATGGGGCTCGGCGCGGTCATCGGCATTCTCGGCGGCATGGCCATCGTGCGCCTTGTCGATCGCCTCAATCTCGATCACGGCCTGCTGCCGATCTTCGTGCTGACGCTGTCGCTTATGGTGTTCGCTGCCGCCGGTGCCGTCGGCGGCTCCGGCTTCCTGGCGGTCTATCTCGCAGGCCTGATTGCCGGCAATTCCGATATCCGGGCCGTCACCATCCTCAAGCGCTTCCAGGACGGCATGTCGTGGCTGGCGCAGATCATCATGTTCCTGATCCTCGGCCTGTTCGCGACGCCTTCGCAATTTCCGGCGATCCTGGTGCCGGCAGTGCTGCTCGGCCTGTTCCTGGTATTTGTGGCACGGCCAATCGCCGTCTGGCTCTGCCTGGTGCCGTTCCGTCTGCCACGCCCGGAAGTCGCCTTCGTCTCGTGGGTTGGCCTGCGTGGTGCCGTGTCGATCCTGCTTGCCATCACGCCGCTGCTCGGCGGTCTTGAGAACGGCCGCCTCATCTTCAACACTGCTTTCATCATCGTGCTGGTCTCGCTGATCATCCAGGGATGGACCGTCGGGCCGCTGGCGCGCCGTCTCGGCCTTATCGTGCCGGCCCGCCTGGGACCGCTCGACAAGGTCGAATTGGAACTGCCGGGCTCCGCCCATCATGAGCTTCTCGCCTACCGCGTGGCACCTGGCAGCCCGGTGGCGCGCGGCGAACGCATTCCGCGCTGGGCGCGGCCGTCGCTGGTGCTGCGCGACGGACGCTCGATGCGCTTCCAGGATATGGGCCGGCTCGCGACCGGCGACCATGTCTACATCTTCGTGCCGGACCGCTATCCGCGCCTGCTCGACAAGCTGTTCGCCAGCCGTGCCGTGGTCGATCCCGAGGACGCGGATTTCTTCGGGGCCTTCGCCGTCGATCCGTCACGCCCCGCCGAGGAACTGGAGACCGCCTACGCGCCGGGCCTGACCGAAGCGGAACGCAAGCTCAGCATTGGCGACCTGGTCACTACCCGGCTCGGCGGCCACGCCGAATACGCCGACCGCGTGCTGCTCGGTCCGATCGAGCTGATCGTCCGCGACGTCGACGACAAGGGCAGGATCACCGGCCTTGGCCTGTCCTTTGAGCCGACCGCGCCGGTGGCGCGCGTTCCGGTGTTCCTCAGCGCCGGCGAAATCCGCGACCGCATCGCCGCCTTCATCCGCAACCGGCGCAAGCCGGCCGAGGCGCAGGCGGTCGAGGCGGCGGCCGAGATGGAACCGGTTCCGCAGCCCGTGGTGGAAAAGACAACTGGCGAAGGCTGACCGCTGTCCACCCGAGCCGCGGAACCCTGCCGCGAGGCTGAAGAATGGCTCGGCAACTGGTGTGGCGGGTCCATGTGGTCCGACATCGCCGGAAATGATCCCGATCGGCCGGTTGCGAGGGCGTCCGGCCGATCAGTCGCCAATTCTCCGGCGCGCCATAGGGGCGCGCTTAATTGTTGCGGGCCGCTACGAACTGCGCCGCTTGTTTCAGAAGCGCAGCTTGCTCGCCAAAAGGTTCGAGCAACGCATGAGCCTGGTCAACGAGGCCATGGAGCTGGCCCCGCGCCCAGTCCGGTCCGTGCAGCGCGACCAGCGTCGCCTTGCCGGCCGCGGCATCCTTGCCGGTCGCCTTGCCCATCTGATGCGCGTCGGCGGTCAGGTCGAGCAGATCGTCGGCAAGCTGAAAGGCAAGCCCGATCGCCGAGCCGAACTCGGCCAGCCGTTCGCGGTCGCCCGACGGCGCGCCGGCAAGGATAGCGCCCGCTTCGCAGGCAAAGCGGATCAGCGCACCGGTTTTCATCGCCTGAAGCCGGATGATGCCGGCCTCGTCCGGCCGGCTTTGTTCGGCTTCGAGATCGAGCATCTGGCCGCCGACCATGCTTCCCGCCCCGGCGGCGCGGGCCAGTGCCAGCACCAGCGTTGCCCTGCGCTCGGCCGGCAGCATTGTCGCCTCGTCGGCAAGGATGTCGAAGGCAAGTGTCAGCAAGGCGTCGCCCGCAAGAATGGCGGTCGCCTCATCGAAAGCCCTGTGCACGGTCGGCTGGCCGCGGCGCAAATCATCGTCGTCCATGGCCGGCAGATCGTCATGGATGAGCGAATAGCAGTGCACGCATTCGAGCGCCGCCGCGACGCGCAGCGCCGCCTCGCCGTCGGCTGAAAACAGTGCAGCACTTTCCATGACCAGGAAGGGACGCAGTCGTTTGCCGCCGTTCAGCACGCCATGTCGCATTGCCGCCATCAGGCGTTCGGGCCGCGCGACCTCGCCCGAAAGCGTCCGTCCGTCGAGCAACCGCCTCAGCAGCGCCTCGAGCGGAACTGCCCGGGCAATAAGTGCAGCTTCGAACGCCATTTGGTCGTCTTTCGTCATGGTCGGGAGCGGTAGCCGACACTCAGACGTTGCGCAAGAAGCCAAGCGCCATTATGCCGGGGGCAGGGAGTAGCGCGGACTGGGTGGCTTGGCGGAACCGATCGTCGATCACGAAACCGAAGGGTTGGACATGGCGAGACCGAGACGCGGCAGCCGCATCGGTCTTCAACGCTGGGTCCGGCGCGGCATCGCCGTCGCCGTCGTGCTGGCGCTGGTGCCGGTGGTGCTGACCTTCCTGTACCTGCCGACATTCGTGCATCCGGTGTCGACATTGATGCTGAAGGACCTGGCGACGTTTTCTGGCTACGATCGGCGCTGGGTTTCCATCGACGATGTGGCGCCGGTGCTGGCATATTCGGTCATCATGTCGGAGGACGGGCAGTTCTGTTTCCATCGCGGCGTCGATCTGGGCGAGTTGCGCGGCGTCGTCGACGATGCGCTCGCCGGCGAGATGACACGTGGCGCCTCGACCATCACCATGCAGACGGTAAAGAATCTTTATCTATGGTCGCGGCCGTTGGGCTCGGTCCGTAAGGTCGTGGAACTGCCGCTGGCCGTCTATTTCGATGCGGTGCTGTCGAAACGGCGGATCATGGAGATCTACCTCAACATCGCCGAATGGGGACCGGGCATCTACGGTATCGAGGCCGCCGCCCAGCATCATTTCGGCGTCTCGGCAAAACAGCTGTCGCGCCGGCAGGCAGCGCTGCTTGCCGTCACCTTGCCGAATCCGATCGTGCGCAATCCGGCGAAGCCCGGGCCGGGACTGAGGCGGCTTGCCGCGTTGATCGAACGGCGCGCCGGCCGCGCCGGCGCCTATGTCGGTTGCCTGCGATAGTGTCAAAAAAAAACACGGCGACGCTGGCCAAAACGCCGTCGGGCGTGTATAGGCACCCGACTTTCTCAGATTCCGGCCCCTGATGTGGCCCTTTCACGAGGGCCGCCGGGGCGTTTTGACCATGTAGTGGAGCATATCCATGGCCGTTCCGAAACGAAAAACCTCTCCGTCGAAGCGCGGCATGCGCCGTTCTGCCGACGCACTGAAGGCCCCGACCTATGTCGAGGACAAGAACTCCGGCGAGATGCGCCGTCCGCACCATATCGACCTGAAGACCGGCATGTATCGCGGTCGCCAGGTTCTGGAGCCGAAGGAAAGCTGAGAGAGCTTTCGACGGTTTATGGGTTGCGAAACGACCGGCCATTGGCCGGTCTTTTTGCGTTTGCGACAACTGATCGTATCAGCCGGGCCTGACATTGTTGTTTCACGCCGTCTTTGTCCGTGTTTATCGGCCGCACGAAAATTCTTGACGGCGAACGCCGGGCGCACTCTACAAAGATCAGTCCAACCGGAGCCGCCACATGTTCGGTGCCATCCCGCTGCTGATCGTGCCTTTCATCCTCTACAATCTCGGGCTTCTGGGAATATTCGGCAGCGGCGACGATCCGTGGGCCACCGAAATGTTTTCGGTCCGGATGATGTCGGGTGGCGTGTTCTCGATGACCCTCGGCGACCTCATCGTGCTGATCGCACTGATCTTCTTGTTCGTCGAAGTGGTGAAGTCGACGCGCACGACAAATGCCTCGATCATGGACCATCTTTTGTCGACCTTCGTCTTTGTGGCCTATCTGGTCGAGTTCCTGCTGGTGAAGGGCGCCGCCCATTCCGTTTTCTTCACACTGATGGTCATAGCGCTGATCGACGTGCTGGCCGGCTTTTCGGTGTCGATGCGGTCGGCCACCCGCGACATCAATATGAGTTAAGGATCCCGACTCAGCCCGGGTCAGCGGTGAAGCCAGCCGCCTCGACGCCGGCGATGGCTGCCGTTTCATCATTGTCGGACGTGTCGCCGGAAATACCGATGGCGCCGATGATCGTGCCGGCGTTGTCGCGGATCAGCACGCCGCCGACGACCGGCAGGACGCGCCCGCCCGACACGTCGGAGACGCCGGCGATCAGATGCGGGCGCTCCTTGGCGAAAGCTTCCACCCGGCGCGAGCCCATGCCGATAGCGAGCGCGCCATAGGCCTTGCCGGCCGACATTTGCTGACGCAGGAACGAGGCGCCGTCCTGACGCTGGAACGCGACCAGATGGGCGCCGGCGTCGAGCACCGAGACGCCAAGCGGCCTGAGCTTGAGCTCGGCACCCTTGGCAAAGGCGGCGGCGATGATTTCAAGGGCTTTGTCGAGCGTCAGTGCGGTCATGGCCGTCTCCTAAACGCGCCAGTTATCAACCGGCAGAACAGCTCCGAGTGAACTGTTTCGCGTGCGAAAGGAAGCATGCATTCTGGGAGCGCCGGCCTATTTCTTCTTGGCGCGAGGCTTCTTCACCGGGGCCGGAGGCGCATTGGCCAGGTCTTCCGCTTCCTTGGCGAGGCGCAGCGCCCGCAGCTTGTTGGTCTTGGCTTGGCGAGCGTCGCTCTCGGCGACATATTCCGCCATCGCCTTCTGGCGAACCGTGGCTGCCTCTTCCTGTTTCTTGAAACGCAAATCGGCCCGCGCACGGGCAGTGTCCTTAGAGTTCTCGACCAAGAGCGTTATCCAATCCGTAAATTATCTTCAGTCCCTTGATAGCAGAGCCAGCCCGCAATTGGGAAAATAAGTTGGTCATGGCGCCGGATCGCAGCCGACTCGCTCCGCCTTGCGGGCGACTACCGCATCGTATCCGGCCTGCAAAGTCGCGCGGACGGTGGGTCCAGATGGGGCGGGAGACGCACCCAGATGCTCGTGGCGCAACTCGTTCATGAACTTATCCCACATCGGCGGGCCGCCTTTTTCCAGAAGCTCGGCACGGATAGAGAGCTCTTCGCTGACCGGCAGCCAGACGCGGCTCCAGGCGCCGAGATGCGCCAGGATCGGCACCAGCGTAATCGCCATTTCGGTCAGGCTGTAGATCGCCTTTTGCTTGTGGGAGGGATCATCCGCCTTGGTCAGCATGCCGAGCTCCATCAGCCGCTTCAGCCGGTCGGCGAGGATGTTGGAGGCGATGCCCTCCATCGAGCCGTTGAGCAGTTCGCGAAAGTGGCGTCTGCCGCCGAAGATGATGTCGCGAAGGATGATCAGGCTCCACCGGTCACCGAACACTTCGAGCGACAGGTTGATGGGGCATCCGGACCGACGATCGATGTTCATGCGAATCTCCAAAAACCGGTTGCATTATCGTATCGGTTTTAATATCGTGCAACTGATTGCAAAATGCAATCGGATTGGAAGCCCAAGGAGGAAAGCCATGAAAAACGCCGAACACCCCGAAATCGCATCCCAGACGTTCGGCGATCCAGCCCATCCGGCGGTGTTGTTGATCATGGGCGCGATGGCTTCCATGCTTTGGTGGCCCGAAGCGTTTTGCCGGAAGCTGGCCGGCGAAGGTCGCTTCGTGATCCGCTATGACAATCGCGATACCGGCCGTTCGACCAAATACGCGCCGGGCGAGCCGCCTTATACATTCGACGACATGGCGGACGATGCTATCCGCGTCCTTGACGACCATGGAATCCGAAAGGCGCATGTGGTCGGCATGTCGATGGGCGGCATGATCGCGCAGCTTGTTGCGTTGAGATACCCGTCGCGTGTCACTTCGCTGACGGTGATCAGCAGCTCGCCCTTGGGCATCGATACGTCGCATTTGCCCGGAACCACCGAGGCCTATAGGAAACATTCGGCCGAAGGCGCGGAGGTCGACTGGTCTGACCGGGGCCAAGGGGTCGATTTCATGGTCAAAAACGCGCGTGCGCTCGCCGGCACCGCGCATCCGTTCGACGAGGCGCGGACGAGAGCGTTCGTGGAACAGGACTACGACCGGTCCGGCGGCTTTCTCAGCGCGACCAATCACTTCATGCTCAAGGGCGGCGAAGATCGGAGCGGCGAGGACTGGACGGGGCGGCTGCACGAGATGAAGATTCCGCTCCTCGTTATCCACGGCACCGACGATCCGATCTTTCCAGCCGAGCATGGCGCCGCTCTTGCCGACGCGGTCGCCGGTGCAAGACTGGTCCGGATCGAGGGCGGCGGCCACGAGCTGCATCCCGACGATTGGGCCGCGATCATCGATGCGATCGTCGCCCACAGCCGGGCCACGTAGCAGCGGGCCGAACCTTGACACCGGATGCCCGCGAGACGAAGCACCAAAGATAGGAGCAAAAATGTCCCTGACGATGCATCTTCATCCGCTGGCCTCCTTCTGCTGGAAACCGCTGATCGCGCTCTATGAGAACGGCACGCCATTCACATCCGTCGTTGTCGATCTCGGCAATGAACAGTCGCGCGCGGCGTTTCTGAAATTGTGGCCGCTCGGCAAGATGCCGGTGCTGCGCGATGAAACGCTGGACCGGACCGTGCCGGAATCGACGATCGTCATCGAATATCTCAACGCGAATTATCCTGGGCCGGTCGAACTGATCCCCGCCGATCTCGATCTCGCTCGCCAGACCCGGCTCGCCGACCGCTTCTATGACTTCTATGTCCAGGAACCGATGCAGAAGATCGTTGGTGACCGGCTGCGGCCGGAGGGCAAGACCGATCCGTTCGGCGTCGAGCAGGCCCGCGCCCAGCTGCGCAGCTCCTACGCCATCATTGAACAGGACATGCAGTCGACGACATGGGCGGTGGGTGCGAGCTTCACCATGGCCGACTGCGCTGCCGCCCCCGCGCTGTTCTACGCCAACAAGGTCGAGCCGTTCGGAGACGAATATCCTGCGGTCAGGCGCTATCACGACCGGTTGCTGCAACGCCCCTCGGTTGCCCGTGTGATCGAGGAAGCGCAGCCGTATTTCAAGCTCTTCCCCTACAACAATGGCTAGAGTGGTTCATCGTTCACGGAAACGCCGAACCGCTCTATCTCTTTGTTTTTGCGCAATTCCGTACGGAAAACCGTTTCACACTTTTCCTGGAATTGCTCTAGGCCCGATGCTGCATAGTTGCTCGACGCGCTGACGATGCCTCTCAGCTTCCGGGTGAACCGAGCTGCTCCGCATCCCAGAACTGGTCAAGCCAGATGTTGAGCTTCAGGAAGCCGGCATTGCTGACCGTATAGACGCGCCTGGTGCCTTCCGGCTTGGCGTTGACCAACCCCGCATCAAGCAGCACCTTCAGGTGCTGCGAAACGGCCGGGCGGGACACCGGCAAGCCGGATGCCAATTCGTTGACGGTCTTCGGTCCGCGCCGGAGCTCTTCCAAGAGATGGCGCCGGTTGGGATCGGCAATCGCCATGAAGGCGTCGGAAAGCATCATGCCTTATTTGTGGGGCAAAGCGCCTCGAATCTCAACTGTCGGCTTCAGCTTTTCTGCGCGGGTCGAGCCGCAACGCTTCCGGCGTCACCGAGCGATCGGCGGGCTGGGTCTTGAAGGCATCGCGGCCTTCGATCGGCACCGGCGCGCGACGGCTGATGCGCAGCAGCGTATAGCCAGCCAGGCTGAGATGCGCGAGCGCAGTGGCCAGGAACAGCCCCTCAGGGCGCATCCAGCCCATCAGGCCGGCGGCCACCAGCGGACCGATCATCGTGCCGAAGCCATAAAGCAGCAGCAGGCCGCCCGACACTTTGACGAAGTCCTCCGATCGCGCATGGTCATTGGCATGCGCCACCGCGATCGAATAGAGCGTGTAGGCGAAGGCGCCGTAGGCGGCGGTGCAGACGATGACGAAGACGCCGGAGCGCGGTTCGAACAGGAAGATGGCGATGGCAAACAGCGCAGCGCCGAAGGCCGCGCCCGCCAGCACGAAACGACGGTCCGTCATGTCGGAGAGCCGCCCGGCCGGAAGCTGCATGGCGGCGCCGGCGATGACCACGAGGCTCATCATCAGCGCGATCTCGGCTGTCGAGATGCCGATGCGCGCTCCATAGACGGCACCAAGTGTACCCCAGGCGCCGTTGGCGATGCCGATCAGCACGCAAGCGATCGCCGACACCGGCGAATTGCCGTAGAGTCCCTTGACGTCAAGCGACACGTCCTGCAGCGGCTTGGGGTGAGACGCCGTCGAGACCGCCGTCGGGATCAGCGACAGGCAGAACAGAATGCCGGTGATCATGAACAGCGACGCCGATCTCACATCGCCGCCGGCAACGATCATCTGACCGCCCATGATCGAGGCATAGGTGACCATCATGTAGAGGCCGAAGACGGTGCCGCGGTTTTCGTTGGTGGCCTTCTCGTTGAGCCAGCTTTCGATGACCATGAAGGCGCCGGCCATGGTGAAGCCGGTGAAGGCGCGCAGCAGGATCCAGGTATATTCGTCGATGATCAGGCCGGTGAGCAGTGCGACGATCGCTCCCGATGCGGCAAAGGCGCCGAAAGCCCTGACATGACCGGCGCGGCGCACGATGCGTGGCGCAAAGAAGCAGCCGGTGACGAAGCCGCCGGCCCAAGCCGTGCCCATCAGGCCGAGCGATGCCGTCGAGAAGCCCTCCACCTGGCCGCGCAGCGGCAACAGCAGACCGTGCAGTCCGGATGCCGCCAACAGGAACGCGGTGCCGCGCAGCAGCGAGAGGATCGGTCTGTAGCTTGCGAACATTTTTCAATCCGGCTGGGGTTTAGGGCACAAGTCTGGAGACAGCGGCATTCGGGCTTTTCGGCGGCGTGCCCGAGCTTTTGGAATTACCCGCAGTAACTACCCGCGGCGAAACAGCGCCTCTGCCGCCGACTTGGTCGAGCCCTTGGTCTTGAGCTCGGCTTCCAGCCGGGCGATCTCGTCGCGCAGGATGCCGATCCGTTCGGACAATTCATCGACGGAAAGCAGCGACAGATCCTGCCCGATCTCGTGCGGGCGCGCTTTCTTCTTGGGTTCGTCGTCGAAGATCGCCATCGTCGCTCCTCCGTGATTGCCCATTTGCCTGATTTGCCAATGAGCATACATAGGGCAAGGGTATGGATGCAAATGGCGGGCAAGAGCTGGCACGAGAAACCGGCGGAGCACGACGGGAAAATTCATGGCGAACGCACAGAAAATTCCGGCGAAGATGATGGCGATCGCCATATCGGAACCGGGCGGGCCGCGGGTGCTGAAAGCGGAAACCCGCGACGTACCGGTTCCCGGTCCCGGCGAGATCCTGATCCGGGTGCGGGCCGCCGGCGTCAACCGGCCGGACGTGCAACAGCGCAAGGGCGCCTATCCGCCACCGCCGGGAGCGTCGGATCTGCCGGGCCTGGAAGCAGCAGGCGAAGTCGCTGCCCTTGGTGACGAGATATCGCGCTGGCGCGTCGGCGACCGGGTCTGTGCGCTGACGGCGGGCGGCGGCTATGCCGAATATGTCAGAGTGCACGCCGGCAGCGTGCTGCCGCTGCCCGCCGGCTTTACCTACACCGAAGCGGCGGCGCTGCCGGAAAACTACTTCACTGTTTGGCACAATGTCTTCGAGCGCGGCGGCCTGAAGAGCGGCGAGACCCTGCTCGTGCATGGCGGCTCGTCGGGTATCGGCACCACGGCGATCCAGCTTGCTGCCGCTTTCGGCGCCTATGTCGTCACCACCGCCGGCAGCAAGGAGAAATGCGACGCCTGCCTCAAGCTCGGCGCCGACCGGGCGATCAACTACCGCGAGGAGGACTTCGTCGCCGCAGTCAAGGAGGCAACCGGCGGCAAGGGTGCCAATGTCATCCTCGACATGGTCGGCGGCGACTATGTGGCGCGAAACTATGAGGCTGCAGCCATGGAAGGCCGCATCGTCCAGATCGCGACGCAGGGCGGGGCGGTGGCGAGCGCCGATTTCTTCAAGATCATGGCCAAGCGGCTCGTGCACACAGGATCGCTGCTCAGGCCACGCACCGTGGAGTTCAAGGCGGCAGTTGCGGCTGCGCTGGAGGCGCAGGTTTGGCCGCTGCTCGGCACGCGCAAGGTTGCGCCGGTGATGGATACGATCTTCCCGCTCAAGGAAGCGTGGCGGGCGCATGAGCGGATGGAGGAGGGTGAGCACATCGGCAAGATTGTGCTCGATGTCGCCTGACGGCCCGCAAACAGGCTGAACGAAAGCTTAATGGTGCAATGCAACAAACGCATTGCGGCCATGCAAAAGCGTCTGTTCAATTTTTCATCGCCGATGCCTATTTACGCGGCATCAAAACGATGGAGGACTATCATGAACCCGATCCGCGCTTTCCGTAACTGGCGCATGTACAACGAAACCGTGCGCGAACTGAACCGGCTGAATGCTCGTCAGCTCAACGACCTCGGCATCAACCGCGGCGACATCGAGAGAATCGCCCGCAAAGGGCTTTAATCTCGAGCACGATCCCGCTCGAAGACCGGGCGCTGCTTTTCGGCAACGCCGAGCCGCGGTTCGGGATCAAGCTTTAGAAGCCAGAGCCGCAGCAGACGGATTTCCGTCGCCGGTTCCGAGCCCGCCCGACCTTGGTCTGGCGGGCTTTGTCTTTTTGAAGCTTTCGACTGCATGGCGTCATCTGCCGACCCTTCGCGGTCTGCTGGTCGCGCTGCCGTGCCGTCCTTGACGCGCGCCTGCCAAAAACATTGCGAAACGGCGAGCGAGCGGTTATATAGACCGCGATTTTCCCATTTTGGTGGCTCTAAACCACCGCCCGCGCGGGAACGCGGGCGAACGAGAAGGATTTTTGTAATGGCCAATACGCTGCTGATGCCAAAGGCGACCGCCGTCTGGCTGGTTGACAACACAGCGCTTTCCTTCGAGCAGATCGCGCAGTTCTGCGGACTGCATCCGCTTGAGGTCAAGGCGATCGCCGACGGCGAGTCGGCGCAAGGCATCAAGGGCATGGACCCGATCATGACCGGCCAGCTCACTCGCGACGAGATCGCGCGCGCCGAGAAGGACGCGAACCACCGGCTGAAGCTCTCGGATCCCAAGGTGCGGGTGCCGGAATCCAAACGCAAGGGTCCGCGCTACACGCCGCTGTCGAAGCGCCAGGACCGGCCCAACGCCATCCTCTGGCTGGTGCGCAACCATCCCGAGCTCAAGGATGCGCAGATTGCCCGCCTTGTCGGCACAACGAAGTCGACGATCGACCAGATCCGCGACAGAAAGCACTGGAACTCCGCCAATCTCCAGCCGATGGATCCGGTGACGCTCGGCCTGACGTCGCAGATCGACCTCGATATGGAAATCAACCGCGCCTCGCGCGGCCGCGAGCAGGCGCAGCCGGTCGGCGATACGCTGCTGCCGGCCGCCTTGACCGAACGGCTGGTGCCGGCGCCCGAAAAGCCGAAGGACGAGGACCGCGAACTTGACGCCAACGCCGTCTTCGCCAAGCTTTCAGCGCTGAAGTCGAAGGACAAGGACGCCGACGAAGAGGAATAGGTCTGGCATCCAAAACAAAAAGCCCGCTTTCAAGCGGGCTTTTTTGTGATCTTCCGTGTCAGCTTCGCGCCGCCCGGTCCGGCGCCATGCCGTAATCCTCGCTGCGCTCCACCGCGCGATAGAAATCGGCGAGCTGCTTGCCGCGCTCCGGCTTGAAGGTGCGGCCGGCGATGACCACCGAGGCGATGCGGTCGATGCGGAAGGCGCGGAAATCGCCGCGCATCTCACACCAGGCGACCAAGGTCCACACCTTGCCCCAGAACCACAGGCCGAGCGGGCGGATGTCGCGCGCGGTGCTGCGGCCGGCTTCATCCGAATAGTCGATGGTCAGCACCTGACGTTTCTCGATGGACCGCTCGATCAGGTCGATGGCTTCGCGGGCGGCATCGCTTATCACCCACATCGGCGTGTGGATCTCGGTACGCGCGATACGGTCCTTTTCGGCGTCGGGCAACACGGCGCCTATCTTGACCAGCGCCTCGTCGGCGGCTCGCGCCATGGCCGCGCCACCAAAGGCGCGCACCATGCGGGCGCCGGCGACCAGCGCGACGATCTCGTCACGCGTGAACATCAGCGGCGGAAGGTCGAAACCCTCCCTCATCATGTAGCCGACACCGGCCTCGCCGTCGATCGGCACGCCGGTCGACTGCAGATCGGCGATGTCGCGATAGATCGTCCGCTCGGAAACCTCGAGCCACGTGCCCAGCTTCTGGGCGGTGACCAGACGACCACCACGCAGATGCTGCACGATCTGGAAGAGCCTGTCGGCGCGGCGCATCGTATGGTCCCTCGGCGTCTATCGTTCCAGCCCTTCGCGCTTGCTCTGCACGGCGACGAAGGCCGCGCCGAAGGACAGTTTCCTCGTTGTCGGCGTGCTTGCGTCGACCACCCGCCAGAACGGCGCAACGTCGCCCAGCGCCATACCACACTCAAGATCCTCGTTGGCCGCCTCGGCGACGGTGCGCAGATGATAGCCGATGGTGACCGGACATGTCATCTCGGCACCGTGCTCGATGGCGAGAGCGGTGCGCAAAGCGCGGATATTCATGTCCATGCCTTCGGGGATGGAGCGGATGAATGCATGAACCTGGCGAGCTGTAGGGACCCGCATCGGCTGGCCTTCGACGACGTCGCCGATGGTGCGTGGCGACGGTCTTATGCCGTTGATGCTAGGCGTGCTCAGCCTGTCGTTCCAGCTTTTCATCGATCGTCCTCGGCCATCCGGCTCCGGCGGCCATCGCACTATGGCACGAGCCTCCTGACACCATACTGTCAGGAGGCTTCAGCATGCCCATTTCAGCTCGTCGCCAGGTCGCATCCAAACGCCACGCAGAAAGCTTGCCTCAATTGCCGCCATTGCGGCGGTCGCCATACATGTCCGGCCAACCAATATCCTTGCGGATGTCCGCCGGCAGGGCGTTCATGAATCGCTGGGTGCGGATCTCATTGCGGATCGTCCGGATCTTGCCGACATAGTGCTGCACGCTACGCAGAATGGTAATACCGTTCATGGCTGGTCTCCTCTCTTTCGATGCAGGCACTATCGCACACCCCTGCTGACAGCAGTCTGTCAGGAGGGTGCGGCTCTCATGACCGGCGTTCCGATTTATCCATCGAAGTGACAAGGCAGTGCTGAAAAGAGGCCTGCCGCAGTGGAAGCCGGCGATCCCGGAGCCGCTTTGACAGCCAGCCGCGATGCTGATCAAAGGCTGCATGTCGAAACTTCTCGCGCTCGTCATCATCTTCATGATGGTCATCCAGCTCATCAAGCCGCTCGGCTGGCCCGGGCTGAAGCGGCGCAGCGATTTCTGGAAGCTGGCGCTGCTGGCGATGGCGGCGATTTCGATTACGGCGGTGCTCGGGCACTGGACGTAATGCATGTCGCGCAAAAGTGTGCAGCGGTTTTGCGACAACGACATGCATAAAAACAAGAACCTGAAGCGCGTCGGATGAGGCCAATCGAACGCGACGCGCTTTAGTGCGGGCGGCCCGCTACGCGACGCCCGGTTCGTTGGCGAGCACCAGGCTGACCAGATGTTCCGCCCAGGCTCGGTAGCCGGCTTCCGAAGCGTGAAATCCATCCGATGCGAAGCCGGCATCGGCATCCGTGATCGGCAGCCGGGGCGCCGGTATGGCGCCGCGTTCGAGGCAAAGGCGCTCGCCCATCCGGTTCATTTCGACGGCGCGGATTTCGAGGATCTTGCCGAGCAACGGCGGCATTGCCGGAGCCCGGGTGAACTCCAGCACCGGCGACCACACCACGCGAGCCTCAGGCCATTTGGCGCGCAGCGCGTAGAGCAGGCCGCCAAACTCGCGCTTGAAGCGCGGTACCGAATGAAAATTCTTGGTGTCGTTGGTACCGATGGCCAGCACGATATGCGTCCACGGATCGGCCGATAGATTGGGCAGCACATGATCGCGGATCTGGCCAGAGGTTGCCGAGTTGAAGCCGGCCGCCCGCCAGCGCACGGTGCGGCCGGTGCGTTGCGCAATCAGAACTGCCAGTTGCGCGGCCAATCCGTTTTCGGAATTGCCGATCCCTACCGAGGCGGCGGAGGAATCGCCAAGCACCAGAACCGAGATTGCTGGCGCCAGGCCAGATATCTCGTGCATGACCGGACCTTGTGCCGGCAGCATGCGGGCGGTGCGGCGACGCACGCCAAGTCCTTGCCAGACATAGACCGGAAAGGCGAGCCAGGTGAGAAGGGTCGGAAAGCGCCGCATGACAAGTCCCTTTTAGGGCAAAGCGAACAGCACTTAGCGCATGTCGGGCCGAAGGCGAAAGACCTTGGGTGACCGCCCGTCGTCAATGGCAGCAGCTGTCCTGCATCTCGGGCGTATCCGCATATTCGTCGTGCAGCCGCACCCAGTCCACCAGGCTATGGTGGGGACCGGTTTCGTTGCGACCCTTCGGCGTCAGGTCGAGATAGTGATAGGCGCCGATCAGCGGATCGCCGCCTCGGGAGCGCGAGACGAAGGTCAGGAAGATGTCGCCTTTCTCGTCGCGATAGAACACGCTGGTGCCGGGAAGATCCTTCGATTGCCGCGCGCGCCGCTCGAAATTGTAGGTCGTGTCGCCGGCCGCGATCTGCTTGTCGGTGAAGGACACCTGCATGTCGAAGTTGAAGTCCGAGGCGTAGGACGACACCCAGTCGAATTTCCAGCCCATGCGCTGCTTGTAGGGCAGAAGCTCCGCCAGCGGCGCCCGCGCTACCACGACAAGTGAGACATCGTGATGCCTGAGATGCTGGTTGGCGCCGTCGATGTGGTCGGCAAGAAACGAGCAGCCTTCGCAGCGATAATCGGCGCCCGGCCCGAACATGAAATGGTAGACGATCAGCTGGCTGTTGCCGCCAAACAGGCCGGGCAGTTTCTTCGGCCCCTGCTCGGTCTCGAAAACGTAGTCCTTGCGGATCTTGAGCCAGGGCAATTCGCGTCGTTCGGCAGCGATGCGGTCGCGAAAACGCGTCAATTCCTTTTCGCGCGCCAGATGCGCCCTGTGCGCCTGAAACCAGTCTTCCTGCGATACGGTCTTGTTGTTTGGCATCAGCCTGCTCCTCTTTTCACAGAGGACGTTCGGCAGCGACGCATGCCGACACGGGGCCGCATCTTTTAGACGCAAGAAATTGCAGCCCTTGCTCCTTGGAACAACCCGGGCACGTGGCTCGGGTTCGGGGAAACGCAGGACGGAGTTCCGGTCAGGCGGCCTTTTCCAGCGCCGGCTGCCATTTTCCAAGTGCCGCCAGATGGTTCATGTGGGCGCGGTGGGCGAAGGCGGCCTGGGCGGCGGCGACGTTCGCCGCCTTGCCGCCCCACGCCTTCTGCGGAGCGGCCTGCAAGGCGCGGCCGTAGGAAAAGGTCAGCTTCCACGGATGCGGGCCAATGGCATTGATGGCGTTGAGGTTGGCGGTCGCCTCCTCGTCAGATTGTCCGCCCGAAAGGAAGGCAATGCCTCCAATAGCGGCCGGCACCGTCTCGCGGAACAGTTTTATCGTCTTTTCGGCAACTTCCTCGGGGCTGCTGACCTTGCCCGATTTCTTGCCGGCGAGGACCATGTTCGGTTTCAGGATGGTGCCTTCGAGCACGACGCGGGCCGCATAGAGCTCGGTGTACAACTTTGTCAGTGTCGCCGTGCTGATCTCGTAGCAGGTGTCGATGTCGTGGGCGCCGTCCATCAGCACCTCCGGCTCGACGATCGGCACGATGCCGGCCTCCTGGCAAAGCGCGGCGTAACGGGCGAGCGCATGGGCGTTCGAGCCGATCGACGTGGCGGAAGGCACGCCCTTGGCAACATCGATGTCGATCACCGCGCGCCATTTGGCGAAGCGGGCGCCGAGCTTGTAATAGTCGGCAAGGCGTTCGCGCAGGCCGTCCAGGCCTTCGGTGATGGTGTCGCCGGGAAAGCCGGCCAGCGGCTTGGCGCCGGCATCGACCTTGATACCGGGGATAGCGCCTGATGCCTTGATGATGTCGACCAGCGGTGTGCCGTCGGCGGCCTTCTGGTGAATGGTCTCGTCGTAGAGGATGACGCCGGAAATGTACTTGGTCATTGCATCGCTGGCGCGGAACATCATCTCGCGATAGTCGCGGCGACTGTCGGCGGTCGACTCGACACCGATGACGTCGAAGCGCTTCTTGATGGTGCCGGAGCTCTCGTCGGCAGCCAGCAGGCCCTTGCCATTGGCCACCATCGCGGCAGCAATGTCCTCGAGACGTTCGCTCATCGTGCTTCTCCTGAAAGAATTGATCCGTGCCCAGCAGACCACCAGAGCAACGCAGGTTCAAGTCGAACAATTTCGCCGGGTAAGCGCGAATCGATTGAAAGTCGCGGGCGCCCTCTTTCGCGCTGTTATTGCTGCCGCGCTCAGCGCTTCAAGATGTCGACGCCGGGCAAGGGCTTGCCTTCCATCCACTCCAGGAAAGCGCCGCCGGCCGTCGAGACATAGGTGAAGTCGTCGGCTACGCCTGCATGGTTGAGCGCCGCCACCGTATCGCCGCCGCCGGCGACCGAGACCAGTCCGCCGGCCCTGGTGCGCGCTGCCGCGTGCCTGGCCGTCGCCACCGTTGCGTGGTCGAATGGCTCGATCTCGAAGGCGCCGAGCGGCCCGTTCCAGACCAGCGTCGCGGCGCGGTCGATCCATTCGGCAATGGTTTTCACGGTCTTTGCGCCGACGTCGAGGATCATGCCGTCGGCCGGCACGTCTGCTATGGCGACGGTCTCGCTGGCGGCGCCGGCCTTGAACTCCCTGGCGACAACGCCGTCGGCGGGCAGGATGATGGCGCAGCCGGCCTCGGCCGCCTCGATCATGATCTGCTTGGCGGTGGTCGCGAGATCACGCTCGCACAAGGATTTCCCGACGTCGGTGCCGCGCGCCGCTAGAAACGTATTGGCCATGCCGCCGCCGATGACCAGCGCGTCGACCTTCTTCACTAGGTTCATCAACAGGTCGATCTTGGTCGAGACTTTGGCGCCGCCGACGATGGCGACAACCGGGCGGACGGGATTGCCAAGCCCCTTTTCCAGCGCATCGAGCTCGGCCTCCATGGTGCGGCCGGCGAAGGCCGGCAGCACATGCGCCAGCCCTTCTGTCGACGAATGGGCACGGTGCGCAGCAGAGAAGGCGTCGTTGACGAAGATATCGCCGTTAGCGGCGAGCTTTTCGGTGAAGGCCGGGTCGTTCTTCTCCTCGCCCTTGTGGAAGCGGGTGTTCTCGAGCAGCAGCACGTCGCCGCTGTCCATGGCGGCGACGGCATTTGCGGCCTTGTCGCCGATGCAGTCGGCGGCAAAGCGGACGGGGCGGCCGAGCACGTCCGCCGTCGCCTTGGCGATCGGTTCGAGTGAGAATTCCGGCGCCGGTCCATCCTTGGGCCGGCCGAAATGGGCAAGCAGGATGACCTTGGCTCCCTTGCCGGAGAGCTCGGCAATGGTCGGCGCAATGCGCTCGATGCGGGTGGCGTCGGTGACCTTGCCCTCGGTGACGGGAACGTTGAGGTCGACACGCACCAGCACACGCTTGCCGCTGATATTGCCGATGTCGTCCAGTGTCTTGAAGCCGGCCATGCTGATCCCTTTCGCGAAAAATCGCGGGGACCTTACCCCGCATCGACGACGATGCAAGACCTGCCTAACGGTTCACCGAAAATATGATTCACGTATCGAGGACGAAGTGCCCACGGGGAGCGAGATGGGCAGCAATGGCGCAAAACGCACCGACATATGGCTTTACCGGTTGCGTACCACGATGCAGGCGCCGCCGACGCTTTGCAGTTTGTCGCAGATCGTGTCGGCCTTGGCTCTGCTATCAGCGCCGATCCGCACGGCATAGATGCCGCGCCTGCCGATCGGGGTACGGACCCGGCTGACCACCGGATCGTGGCCGGCAAGCAGTGCCGGGAACCGGCTTTTCACTCTCAGCCACTGGTTGAGCGCCGCGGCGCGACGGAAATTCCCGGCCACCTGCACCCCCCACGGCTTGATGTTGATCGACGACATCGGCACGGTTCTGGACATGATCACCGGCAGCTCGCGGCAAGCGGCAGCGAAACTCGCCTTCTTGTCGAGCGGCCGGATGACGCCGGCGTAGGCGGTATTGGTGAAGTTGTCGGCCGGCTCGCCCATGACGTCCAGAACGTAGCTTTCGGTCTCCATCGGCAAGAAGCCGCCGGAATTCAGCCAGCGCGTCACCCGGCTCTCGCCGGCATTGTAGGCTGCGGCGGCGAGGCCGAGATTGCCGAAACCGGATTTCATTTCGGCGAGGTATTTTGCCGAGGCCGGGATCGCCTGTTCGATGTCGAAGGAATTGGCGAGCCCGCGCATCCTGGCGGTGCCCGGCATGAATTGGGCGATACCCTCAGCGCCGACGGGGCTGACCGCATTGGGATCGAAACGGCTTTCCTTCCAGATCAGCCGGGCAAAGAAATCCCGGGGCAGGCCGTTCTGGTCGGCATGCGTCTCGATCAGGTTGCAAACCTGGTCGATCAGCTTCTTTTTGGCGAGCCGTGGTGGATCGGCCTGAACGGCTGTCGCCCAGATCAGCCCGCAAATGACAACCAGCGCCGCGCCCAGCAAACGCCGCATCGAACTACTCCGCCGCGGCTTTGCCGTGCTGCCCGAACCGCCGTTCGATATAGTCGGCGACCATCTTCTCGAAATCCGCGGCAATCGATGGGCCGCGCAGGGTCGCCGCCTTCTTGCCGTCGACGAATACCGGGGCGGTCGGCATCTCGCCGGTGCCGGGCAGCGAAATGCCGATATCGGCATGTTTGGATTCGCCCGGACCGTTGACGATGCAACCCATCACCGCGACTTTGAGGTTCTCGACGCCGGGATATTGTTCACGCCACACCGGCATGTTCTTGCGCAGGTCGGCCTGGATATTCTGGGCAAGCTCCTGGAACACGGTCGAGGTCGTGCGGCCGCAGCCCGGGCAGGCGGCGACGATCGGCACGAACTGCCGGAAGCCCATGGTTTGCAGCAGTTCTTGCGACACCTGCACCTCGCGCGTGCGGTCGCCGTTCGGCTCCGGCGTCAGCGAGATGCGGATGGTGTCGCCGATGCCTTGCTGGAGCAGGATGCCCATGGCAGCGGACGAGGCGACGATGCCTTTCGAGCCCATGCCGGCCTCTGTCAGGCCGAGGTGCAGCGCATGGTCGGATCGGGTGGCAAGCTCGGTGTAGACGGCGATCAGATCCTGCACGCCGCTGACCTTGGCCGACAGGATGATTTTCTCGCGCGCAAGGCCGATCTCTTCGGCCATTTCGGCCGACAGGATCGCCGATTGCACGATTGCCTCGCGCGTCACTTCCTGCGCGGTCAGCGGAAAGCCTTGGGCCTGGTTGTCATCCATCAGCCGGGTCAGCAGCTCCTGGTCGAGCGAACCCCAGTTGACGCCGATGCGCACCGGCTTGTCGTATCGGATCGCCATCTCAACGATTGCCGCGAACTGCCGGTCCTTCTTGTCCTTGAAACCGACATTGCCGGGGTTGATGCGGTACTTGGCCAAGGCCGCGGCGCAGGCCGGATGATCGGCCAGGAGCTTGTGGCCGATATAATGGAAATCGCCGACCAGCGGCACGTCGATGCCGAGCCGCTCCAGCCGCTCGCGGATGGCCGGTACGGCGGCAGCGCTTTCGTCGCGATCGACGGTTATGCGCACGATCTCGGAGCCGGCGCGATGCAGCGCCGCCACTTGCGCGACCGTCTGGTCGATATCGGCCGTGTCGGTGTTGGTCATCGACTGGACGACAACCGGCGCGCCGCCGCCGACCATCACGCCGCCGACGTCGACACCGACCGACCTGCGGCGTGGGAAGGGTGAGGAAAAATATCCGGTCATGCCGGCTGCCTTTAATCTTGAAGGTCCGGGCATGAGGTGGAGGAGCAAAGATGGCTTGTCAATGGCGACTGGCGCGCAGACCCAGCAAATCGGAAATGACAAGACGGCAGCTTGCCGCAAATCCACGAGCGTTTCCGGCAGCATAGCGATGCCACCGGAAAGATCGCGCGCCGGGCGGCGCTTCTAGTCCTGGAAGGGCTTCAGTGGGTCGTCGGTTTCGCCTTCAGTTTTTCAATCTCGTCCTTGAGCGCCAGCTTGCGCCGCTTGAGATTCACGATTTCGAGGTCGTCTACCGATGGATGGGTCATCGCATCGTCGATTTCCCGTTCGATGTCGCCGTGTTTCCGCTGCAGCTCATCAAGATGGGATGCAAGAGACATGATTGGTTCTCCCTTTCATGGTTTCCTCGGATTGCAGCCGTCATGGCACGTCCACCGCAGGCTCGCTTCTGTGACGGCATAATGACAGTGTGCCACCATCGCGCACCGATGTCGAATGCTGCGTGGTAGCATTCCACGCCAATATGAAATGTGATATGGGCTGCGCGCCGGTGCAAGAAGACCCGGTCCCGCCCAATCAGGCCCATAGTTTGGGCGCCGCAGACGTGCAGACGGTAAAAATGTCCGATCAGGAACAGGCAGATATCCGCCTCGAATATTCCCGGCTGAAGCAGGAACACGCCGATTTCGACGCCGCCATCAATGCGATGATCGCGATGAATTGCGACCCGCTGCAGATCCAGCGCATGAAGAAAAAGAAGCTCTTCCTTAAGGACAGGCTGATGGCGCTGGAAGACAAGATCATTCCAGACATTATCGCTTGAACGGACGCCGGCGCTGGCCTGCTGGAAAGGCGGCCTATGCCGCGATCGAAAGCCGCGCGGCGCGCTTGAGCAACAGCTCTATCAGGTCATCGGTCTTTTCGGTCGAGGTATCGATGGGAACCACCAGGCACATCGTCGCCTCGACCCTGCCCGGCGCTGAAAAGACCGGCGCGGCCAGGCATTTCGTGTAGGCATCGACAAGGCCGGAGGTGACGCAGTAGCCGGCCGACTTGGCGACGGCGATGTCGTCTATGAAATCGTCGAGCTGCAATCTGCGGCCGTCCGGCAGCACGAGATCGTCCTCGGAGACCATATCCTCAATCGCCGCCCTGTCGAAGCCGGCGAGGAGCAGTCGCCCGGAAGCTGTCCAGGGGAGCGGTATTTGCAGACCCGTCGCCGAGCTGATCCGGAATGGCCTCGTTCCCGGGCTTGAATGGACGATGGTGTAGCGGCCGCTTTGCAGCATGCACAACTCCGAGGTCTCGCCGGTCTCGCGTGACAGATGGTCGACTTCCTGACGCCCTCGCCTGAGCAGGTCGTTGCCCCGCACATAGTCCATTCCGTAGAGATAAAGCTTCTTTCCGAAATAGACCCGATTGCCGTCTCCGGCCATCTCCAGCAGGCCTGCGTCGACCAGCGAGCGCACAAGCGTATAAGTCGTCGAACGCGGCGCGTTTACCCCCTTGGCAAGGTCGCCGATGCCGATCGCACGCTGGGTCGTGTGGAGAAACTCCAAAATCTGGAGAACCCGGTTGAGACCCTTCTCCCGAGAGCCCGAGTTCTTGTCTTCGTCCAGACCGATGTCCGGTCGAGCGGCCAAGGCATTGCCATCTTGCATTATCGATCCCTGATGTTAATCTGTCTTGTACAGAGTACAGGCGTCTCTTGTAAGGGACAATGACGTCAGTTGCAACCGATGCCTGTACTGCTGGTCCAAAGGGGAACTCAACACGAAAGGAGGTCGCCGTGAACGACACATCCAAAAGGCGTGAATTTCTGAAACTGGGAATGGCCGGGCTTGCAACGGCCGGAGTGATGAGCGCCGCTACCGCGGTCGACGTTCAGAAAGCGGCGGCCCAAGCAGCGCCGGACAGCCTGCTGCGCACCGTCCTCGAGCGCGGCAAGGTGATCGTCGGCACCGGCAGTACCAATGCGCCCTGGCATTTCGAGAACGACGCCGGCGAACTGGTAGGCATGGACATCACCATGGGTCGCATTCTCGCCAAGGGGCTTTTCGACGATCCGACCAAAGTGGAATTCGTCATGCAGGATCCGGCTCAGCGCATTCCGAACGTGACCACCAACAAGGTCGACATCACCATCCAGTTCATGACCATGACCGCCCAGCGCTCGCAGCTGATCCACTTCTCCCGACCCTACTACGTCGAAGGCATCGCCTTGCTGACCCTTCCGAACGCCGAAAACAAGACCTTCGACAAGCTGCTTGCCGGCGGTTCGGCGACGCGGATTTCCATCCTGCAAAATGTCGATGCCGAGGCTAACGTGCATATCGTCCTGCCGGAGTCGCAGGTGATGCAGATAGACACGCAGGCCAACGTGCTGCAGGCCTTGGAATCGAAGCGCGTCGACGCCGCCGCGGTCGATCTGTCAACGGTACGCTGGCTCGCCTCGCGCAATCCGGATAAGTACTTCGATGCCGGCAAGAGCTGGTTCTCGATGCTTTATGGTGCCGCGCTGCGGCAGGGCGACCTCGACTGGCTGACCTTCGTCAACCAGACCTTCACCATCGCCATGTTCGGCCATGAAACGGCACTCTACGACGCTGCGTTCAAGGATTATTTCGGACAGGAGCCGCCGGCGCGCCATCCCGGTTTCCCGGTCATTTGATGCAAGCAGGCGGAAGGACAACGTCCTTCCGCCTTCTCTCATCACAGCCCTCCATGACGAGGACGCATGGGTTATACTCTCAACTTCAACCTTATCTGGCGGCATTTCGACAAGCTCTGGGGCGGACTGCTGCTAAGCCTCGAACTGGCCGTCATCTCGATCGCGATCGGCATCGTCATCGGGCTCGTTCTGGCGGTCTGGTACGTGTCGGCCGGACGTGCGGTGCGGACCATCATCGCGGGGTATGTCGAGTTCATCCGCAACGTGCCGCTGATCCTGCTCGTCTATCTGGTCTTCTACGGCTTGCCGACGGTGGTCGACATTGCCTACAGCGCGCAAACCTCATTCATTGCCACGCTGTCGCTCTACAGCGGCGCCTACCTGGTCGAGGTGTTTCGCTCGGGGCTCGAGGCGGTGCCGCGCGGTCAGCTCGACGCCGGCAAGGCAATCGGCCTGACGCCATGGCAAAGGCTGCTCGATGTGCGCCTGCCGACGATGCTGCGCATAACCCTGCCGGCGCTTTCCAACACATTCATATCGCTCTTCAAGGATACGTCCGTGGCGTCGGTCATCTCGGTACCCGAACTCACCTATGGCGCCCAGTGGATCAACTTCAACACGTTCCGCATTGTCGAAGTCTATCTGGTGGTGACGGCAATGTACCTGTTGACCGGCTACACGCTGCTTTTCGCGCTGCGGCTCGTCGAGCGCCGGTTCAAGGCGGCGCGCTGACATGCTGAGCCAGATCATCTACGCCTTGCCGTTCCTCGCCGAAGGCTTTGCCTTAACCTTGTGGGTGTCGCTGCTGGTCGTGGTGTTATCGCTCATCGCCGGCGTGCTGATGGGCGTCGGCCTTGTCTATGGTCCTTTTCCGCTGCGCTGGGCGGTGCGCATCTTCAGCGACACCATACGCGGCATTCCGATCCTGGTGCTGATCTTCTTCGTCTATTACGGCCTGCCCGCGGTGGGGCTGCATCTGGAATCCTTTTGGGCGGCCGTGTTCGCCCTCACCCTCTTCAAGACCGCACAAGTCGTCGAGTATCTCAGGGGCGCCGTCGGCTCGATTCCCAAGGGTCAGTCCGAGGCGGCGATGGCGATCGGACTGACCTTTCGCCAGCGGCTGGCCTACGTCATTTTTCCGCAGGCGTTCAGGCGCTTCCTGCCACCCTGGATCAATGGCGTCACCGACGCGGTGAAGGGCAGCGCGCTGGTCTCGCTGCTCGGCATCACCGACCTCATGCAGGCAATCAACCAGGTCATCGGCCGCACCTATGAGGCGATGCCACTCTACATTCTCGGTGCGCTCGTCTACTTCGCCGTCAACTACGCCCTCTCCTTGGCCAGCCGGCGCCTGGAGCGGCGTTTCTCCTTCATCCGGGAATAGCACGATGTCCAACGCGTCGCACCAGAATCCGGCACTTCTCGATGTCACCGAGGTTTCCAAAGCCTTTGGATCCGTCGAGGTCCTGCGCTCCGTCAGCCTGCAAGTGACACGCGGCGAGGTCGTGACTATCATCGGCCCCTCCGGCAGCGGCAAGACCACGCTACTGCGCTGCGTCAACTTCCTGGACAGCTACGACAGCGGCTCGATCCGTATCGACGGCAAAGAAGTCGGCTATCGCGAGACGGGAACACGCCAGCGACGCAGCGAGCGCGACCTGGCGGCGATGCGAGCCGAGACCGGAATGGTGTTCCAGAGCTTCAATCTGTTTCCGCATTTGACTGCGGCCGGCAACATCATGCTTGGCCTGCGCAAGGTGCGCGGCAAGAGCAATGCCGAGGCCCGCACCATTGCCGAGCACTGGCTCGGCCGCGTGGGCCTCGCCCACAAAGCCGACAGTCTGCCGGCCGAGCTTTCCGGCGGCCAGCAGCAGCGCGTCGGCATCGCCCGCGCCGTGGCGATGGAGCCGAAGATATTGCTTCTCGACGAGATAACCTCGGCGCTCGACCCCGAACTGGTTGGCGAGGTGCTCGAGGTCGTGCGCAGCCTCGCCGAAGACGGCATGACGATGCTGATGGTCACGCATGAAATGGCTTTTGCGCGCGACGCATCGAGCCGCATCGTTTTCATGGCGGATGGCGGCGTCAGTGCCGTCGGACCACCCGCCGAGATTCTGGCGGCGGGGTTCGACAATGAACGCCTTCGCAGTTTCCTGGCGCGGTTTCGCGCCTCGCATTTTTGACATCGGACGGCGAAAGCTGTCGCAAGGAGCTTTTATGACGCCTTACATCCGGCTCGCGGAATTGGGCCTGACACTGCCCGAGCCGCCGAAGCCCATCGCCAACTTCGTCACCTATGCCGAGAGCGGACGGCTGATCTTCCTCTCCGGCCAGGGGCCGTTGCGCGCCGATGGCGCGCTCTGCACCGGCAAGGTCGGAGAGGATGTCAGCGTTGAAGAGGCCTACGGGCATGCGCGTCTGACCGGCCTGAACCTGCTCGCCGTCATGCATGCGGCGGCCGGCGACCTCGGCCGCATCGTGCGCGTCGTCAAGCTGCTTGGCTTTGTCAATGCGACGCCGACATTCAGCGAGCACCCCAAGGTGGTGAACGGCTGTTCCGATCTTTTCGCGGCCGTCTTTGATACGCTTGGCGGACATGCCCGTTCCGCGATCGGTGTCGGCTCGCTGCCGGGCAACATCACAGTTGAAATCGAGGCGGTCGTCGAGATCGCCGCCTGAAATCTTAAACAGGATCTACAGAGATGACGACCTATGCCGCTGACCGTTCCAACACGACAATCCGCGAACGGCTTGGCCTTCGCCCAATCATCAATGTCTCCGGCACGATGACGGCACTCGGTGCTTCGATCATCGTGCCAGAAGCGATTGCCGCAATGTCGGAAATGGCCTCGCAATGGGTCGAGATGGACGATCTGCAGCGCGCCGCAAGTAGGGTGATTGCACGCCTTACCGGCGGCGAGGCCGGCTTCATCACCGCATGCTGCGCCAGCGGCATAACAATGGCGATTGCCGGCGCGATGACCGGGACCAGCCTTCTTGCGATCGAGCGGCTGCCGGACGACACCGAGGACCTCAAATCGGAGGTCATCGTTCAGCTTGGTCACATCGTCAATTATGGCGCGCCGATCGACCAGTCGATCCGGCTTGCCGGAGCCAAGGCAGTGCCTGCCGGCACGGTCAGCGTCACCCAGGATTATCATGTTGCCGAGGCGATCCGGGACCGGACGGCGGCAGCCCTCTACGTCGTTGCGCACCACACCGTGCAATACGGCATGCTCTCGCTTGAGGAGTTCTGCGAGATTTGCCACGCCAAGGGCGTGCCGGTGATCGTCGACGCCGCCTCGGAATACGATTTGCGTGGCTTTCTGGCGCGCGGCGCCGACATTGTTGTCTACAGCGGGCACAAATTTCTCTCAGGGCCGACAAGCGGCATCGTTGCCGGCCGCAAGGATCTGGTACGGGCCGCCTATCTCCAGAACCGCGGCGTTGCGCGCGCCATGAAGGTCGGCAAGGAGAGCATTGCCGGCGCTATGGCGGCCCTGGAAGCCTGGGAGCGGCGCGACCATGCCGGCATTCGCCAGCGGGAAGAAACCGCACTGCATCTGTGGAAAGACGCATTGCAAGGCCTGCCTGGCATCGAGGCACGTATCATTCCAGATCCGACCGGAAATCCTCTCGACCGCCTGCAGGTGTTTGTTGCGCCGGAAAGCCGCTTCACCGCCGCCGGCCTCGCCTCGGCGCTTGCGGCGGGTTCGCCGCCCGTGATCGTGCGCAACCACGAGGTCGAGCGCGGTCACTTCTTCCTTGATCCGTGCAATCTCCATCCCGGCGAGGCGGAGATCGTTGCCGAACGCCTGCGGGCGGTGTTGAGTGCTGCCGATCGGCCCGCGGATGCGATGAAACCCGCTCGCAAGCAGTCCGCCGGAGCGCTGCGCTGGCCGGACTAGACATCGCCAGAGCGTGGTCGAGCCAGTGCCTTCCAGCGCCGGCTTCGCATCGGGCCAGTGCGCCATCACGGCAGTGTGAATGAACTTTTAGTCTTCGGGCGGAATAAACCACTCCGCCCATTGGTCTCCCAAACAGACGCCATTTCCGGCGTGCAGGAGACCGGTATGACCCACCACCACGACAATGAAGCTGACGGCATCAGCCGCCGTCATGCACTGGAATGCATGATCTGGGCCGGCACGGGAGTGCTGTGGACAATTTCGGCCGGCGTGCCGGTTTCGCTCAGCCTGCTCGGTGCGTCGCAAGCCGCCGAGGCCTTGGCCACCGGCTTCACTTTCCTCCAGATCTCCGACAGCCACATCGGCTTCGACAAGGTTGCCAACCCGCACGCCATCGACACGCTGAAGGAGGCCATCGGCAAGATCCAGGCGTTGCCGCAAAAGCCCGCTTTCATGATCCACACCGGCGACATCACCCATTTGTCGAAAGCCGCGCAGTTCGACAACGCTGCCCAGATCATCGGCGGCGCAGGCTTCGACGTGCATTATGTGCCCGGTGAGCACGACCTGATCGATGACGGCAATGGCCAGGCCTATCTCGACCGCTACGGCAAGGGCACCAAGGGCGCTGGCTGGTATTCGTTCGACCAGAACGGCGTCCATTTCATCGGGCTGGTCAACGTCGTCAACCTGAAGGCTGGCGGGCTGGGCAATCTCGGCGCCGACCAGTTGGCATGGTTGGCCGATGATCTGAAGGCGGTCACCGCCTCGACGCCAATCGTCGTCTTTGCCCACATTCCGCTATGGGCTGTTTATCCCGAATGGGGCTGGGGCACCGACGACGCGGCGCAGGCCTTGGCCCTGCTCAAGCGCTTCGGCTCTGTCACCGTACTCAACGGCCATATCCACCAGATCATGCAGAAGGTCGAAGGCAACGTTACCTTTCATACCGCGCGCTCGACCGCTTTCCCGCAACCGGCGCCGGGCACCGCAGCCTCACCCGGGCCGATGACGGTACCTGCCGGCCAATTGCGCAGCCTGCTCGGCACGAGCAGCGTGACAGTCAAGCAAGGCGGGCAGGACCTCGCCATCATCGACAGCACGCTGGCCTGAGGGGAAATGCGATGATCCGCTTCCCATCCCGCGTCTTGGTCGTATCCCCTGTCACGTTCGGTTTGGCGGCGATCCTGATAATGGTTGCCATGCCACTGAACGCAGCAGACCAGCCAATGGTCAAGATCGAGAACTTTGCCTTCACACCGGCGGTGCTGACGGTAAAGCAGGGCACTACCGTGACCTTCGAGAATGACGACGACATCCCGCATCTGGTGGTCGCCAACGATGCCTCGTTTCGCTCCAAGGCGCTTGACACCGGTGACACATATGCCTTCACCTTCACCAAAGTGGGCGACTATGCCTATTTCTGCGGGCTTCACCCGCACATGCAGGGCAGGATCGCCGTCGCTCCGTGAGGATTTTCGGAAGGTTCTGCCCGGGATGCCGGGCGATGCGACGGTGTTGAACCAAGAGGCCGCGACCGAGCGCTTTCGCGAGGTGGTTCTGCCCCATCTCGCGGATGCGCTTGCGCTTGCCCGCTGGCTGACCGGCAACGCCGCCGACGCGGAGGATGTGGTGCAGGAGGCCTGTTTGAAGGCGCATGCGGGCATCGCCGGCTATGCCGGCGGCAATGCGCGCGCCTGGCTGCTGGCGATCGTGCGCAACGCCTCTTACTCCTGGCTGGCCCGCAACCGGCCGCGCAGTATCGTCGCCGTCGGCGACCTGAGCGACCTCGATGACATGACGGCTGCATATGGCGCCGGCCTGCCGGATACGGATAGTCCTGAGGCAAGCCTGATCGCCAAGGCCGACACGGCCGCACTCGAGGCGGCGATCGCCGCGCTGCCGCACCAATTTCGCGAGACTGTGGTGCTACGCGACATCAACGGCCTCAGCTATCGCGAGATCGCGACGCTGCTTGGCGTGCCGCTAGGCACGGTGATGTCGCGGCTGGCGAGGGCGCGCGGTCTGCTGATATCCCAACTTGGGAGGGCGCCATGAGCGCGCACAACGATGGACTGCCCGATGACCCGGCGGGCGTGGAGCTGATGATCCATGCCTTGGTCGATGGCGAGCTCGACGCAGCAGCAGCATTGGCTGTCGAGCGACGCATCGCGGCCGATCCGGCGCTCGCCGCCGAGCATGCCCGCATCGTGGCGCTGCAGTCCGCTGTCGGCAGGCTGGCGCTGCCACAGGTCAGCGACGCCCTCAGTGCGCGCATCGCGGCGATCGGCGCGACTGGCGAGGCACAGGATCGGCCGGCGCCGACGCGGCCGCCGCAAACCGTGCCAACCCACATGCGGCCAACCCAAACGCGGCCGGGCCGCTTCGGCGCGTTCGACTGGCGCGCAATGGCGGCATCGATCCTCGTCACCGCCGTGCTGGCCAGCGGCGCGACGCAATGGGTGATGCTCAGCGGGGCGCCCGACAGCTTTGCAACGGCGGTCGCCAGCGGCCACCGCCGCAGCCTGCTGGCCGCCAGCCCGGTGGACGTCGTCTCGTCGGACCGGCACACGGTAAAACCCTGGCTGGATGGCAGGGTTGGCCTGTCGCCGCCGGCACCTGACCTTGCCAGTGACGGCTTCGCGTTGCTCGGCGGCCGGGTCGAGGTGATCGCCGACCAGCCAGTGCCGGCACTGGTCTACAGGCACCGCGAGCACCTGATCACTCTCGTCGCCGCGCCCGAGGAAACCGGCTCGACAGCCGGACCGGTCGATCTTTCTGCTGGTGGCTTCTCGCTGGTCCACTGGAGCGACAGCGCCTTTTCCTACTGGGCGATTTCCGATACCGAACGGCCTGAACTTGACGACTTCGTCACGCGTTTCCGGGCGGCAGCCGCCCGGTGACAGACCGCCCCTATCCATTTGCGTAGCCACGGAGACGGCACAAGCGGCTTTGCCGTTTCCGGCCATCCTTGCGGCTCCCCTCGATTTCAGCTAATGCGCGCTTTTGCCGCCGGAGAGCAGAAGCTTGGACGATCACCGCGCCGACGTCGCCATCATCATGGGCAGCCAGTCCGACTGGGCGACGATGCGCCACGCCGCCGAAACGCTTGAGGCGCTTGGAATTCCGCACAAGCGCCTGATCGTCTCGGCCCACCGCACGCCCGACCGGCTCTATGACTTCGCCAAGGGCGCCAAGGCGGCCGGCTACAAGGTGATCATCGCCGGTGCCGGCGGTGCGGCGCATCTGCCCGGCATGACGGCGGCGATGACGCCGCTACCGGTGTTCGGCGTGCCGGTGGAATCGAAGACGCTGTCCGGCCAGGATTCGCTGCTTTCGATCGTGCAGATGCCGGCCGGCATTCCGGTCGGCACTTTGGCCATCGGCAAGGCCGGCGCTGCCAACGCTGCCCTTCTGGCCGCCGCGGTGCTGGCGCTGAGCGACGAAAAGCTCGCCGCCCGGCTGGATAGCTGGCGCGCCGCGCAGACCGCCAAGGTGGCCGCCGAGCCCACGGACGCGCCGTGAGCCTGCCGGCGGGATCGAGCATCGGCATCATCGGCGGCGGCCAGCTTGGCCGCATGCTGGCGATGGCCGCGGCCCGCCTCGGCTACCGCATCGTCGTGCTGGAGCCGCAGCCGGATTGCCCGGCGGCACAGGTCGCCAACCGGCAGATCGTCGCCGCCTATGACGACGCGGCCGCGCTTAGCGAGCTGGCTGCGGCCAGTGCCGTCGTTACTTATGAATTCGAGAACGTACCGGTCGCGGCCGCCGCGGCACTTGCCTCTACGGTGCCGGTCTATCCGCCGGCACGCGCACTGGAAGTGGCGCAGGACCGGCTGGCGGAAAAGAAATTCCTCAACGGCATCGGCATACCGACCGCGGATTTCAGCCCCGTCGACAATGACGAGGAACTGACGGCTGCGCTGAAACAGTTCAACGGCAGCGGCATATTGAAGACGCGCCGCATGGGCTATGACGGCAAGGGCCAGCGTGTCTTCCGCAACATGGAAACAGGCGGCTTTGCCGGCACTTGCGAGGCGATGGGCAACGTGCCGTTGATCCTGGAATCCTTCGTCACCTTCGAGCGCGAGATTTCGGTGATCGCCGCGCGCGGCAGCGACGGCTCGCTCGCCGCCTACGATCCAGCGTGGAATGTCCATCGCAACGGTATTCTTCACAGCTCGACGCTGCCGGCCGGAGTAAAATCCGAGACGGCGGCTGCGGCTCAAACGGCGGCGGCAGAGATCCTTGCAGCGCTCGACTATGTCGGCGTCATCGGCGTCGAATTCTTTGTCCTTGCCGACGGTTCGCTGTTGGCCAACGAGATAGCGCCGCGCGTCCACAATTCCGGCCACTGGACGGAGGCCGCCTGCACCATCTCGCAATTCGAGCAGCACATCCGCGCCGTCGCCGGCCTGCCGCTGGGAAATCCCGCCCGGCAGTTCGACTGCGTCATGGAAAACCTGATCGGCGACGATGTCAGACGCGTTCCTGAGCTGCTCGCCGAGCCCGATCTGATGCTGCACCTCTATGGCAAGGCCGAGGCGCGGCCCGGCCGCAAGATGGGCCATATTACGCGCGTGAGCCGCCGCAGCTAGAGCATGATCCCGAACCGAAGGTCCGCGCTAGCGAAAAGTGGAATCCGGATTTCGGAAAAGATCATGCTCAAACACAAAGTTAGTACCTACGCTTACTGGATTTCGTCGCTCTCGTCCTCGTCGGGGCTGGCGCAGCTCACATCGCCTTCCGCGCAGGTCGAATCGGCGGTGAGCTGCTTGGTGCGATCGTCGGTCAGCCGCGTCAGGCATTCCGATATCAGCATCGGATAGATCGAGCCGCCTTCGCTGTCCGCGGCGGAATAGCTGCATTCCGCGTCGCGAAAAGCGATCCAGGCGCGCTGCGCCGTCTGCAACAGCTTCCTGGCATTTGCGTCACTTCCGCCGATGAGATCCTGGTAGGCCTTGTTGAGCTTGGCGTCGGCGGATTTGTAGTCCGCGTCGGCGCAGATGTTCATCATCTGCTGGCTGTCGTCGTTGCGGTCGCATTCCTGCGCATAGGCAACAGAACCTGCCGCGAGGACGACAAGACAGGCGGACACAAGAATTCGGCGCATGACGATCTCCAATTCGCAACCGCATCATTCCAGCCGTCTCAAGCCTGCGCAACGCCGCAAGACGCCAGTGGCGGATATTTGATGATACGAAACGGTCCGTATCGTTTAGGCAACGCGCTTGCGGTTGACACGGGCAACGCTCCTCGTCTATGAGCCACGCACAGTTCAAAGGCGCGTCTGTGGGCGCGCCTTAATAATTCGGCCCGTGACCGGGCCCAGACCGACGGGCAAGACCATGAAGATCAAGAATTCGCTCAAGGCGTTGAAGGCGCGTCACCGCGACAACCAGCTGGTTCGTCGCAAGGGCCGCATCTACATCATCAACAAGACCGCGCCGCGCTACAAGGCGCGCCAGGGTTGAGTTTTCGACGGAGGCTGCGCGCCTCCGTTCGCATGATAAGACTCTCACGCTAAATTCAGTTTGACGATCCGGCGTCGGGGGCTAGATTCCCGCGATGCGGATTCTTTTTGCATTTTTCACGGCTTTCCTCGTTTCCGGCGCTGTCTCGCTGCCGGCGTGGGCTGAAGATCCGACCACAACTCCGCCGACAGCACCTCCGGTCGTCAAGACGAAACAGGCGCGGCTCGATCAGCTGTTTGCCGATCTCAAGCGCGAACGCAATGAAAAGGCGGCCGAGCGCATCGCCGGACGGATCGGCAGCGAGTGGTCCCAGTCGGGCAGCGCCTCTATCGACCTGATGATGCAATGGTCGCAGAAGGCGATCGAAAACCAGAAATTCGATGTTGCACTCGATTTCCTCGATCAGGTGGTGACTTTGCAGCCGACCTATGCGGAAGGCTGGAACCGGCGCGCCACTGTTCATTTCGTGATGAAGAACTACGGGAAGTCGATGGCGGACATCGACCGCACCCTGCAGCTCGAACCACGCCATTTCGGCGCGCTTTCGGGCCTGGCTCAGATCATGGCCGAAACCGGCCACAAGCAGTCGGCACTTGAGGCTTGGCAGCGCGTGCTCGGCATCTACCCAATGATGCGCAGCGCCCAGGACCAGGTCGCCGCACTTTCCGAGGAGCTTGCCGGCGAAGGCATTTGAGACCAGTAAGGGAGTAGGGGAATAGGGGAGTAAGGTAGTATGTGAGAGGTGCAGATTGCACTGCGGAACACATGCGCCCTACTCCCCTACTCCCCTACTCCCCTACTCCCCTACTCCCCTACTCCCCTATAGGCCCGATCTATGCCGTTTGCTTCCGTGACGAGTTTCTCCACAAGGGCGGCGGCCGGCATCTCCCGCAGCTTCGCAACGCCCTGCCCGGCCCAAGTGGGCAAGAAGTCAGCCCGCTTGCTTTCATCCTTTGCCATCGAAAGCGGCATGACCAGACTCGCCTGCAGCGGAAACGCCAACGCTGCATCTTCCTCACCAGCCATTTCCATCACAAACCGGTTGCGCACCACGCGCGCTGGGCGGCCAGTGAAGCAGCGAGTCACCGACGTGCTCTCGTCGTTGGCCGAGCGCAATGCTGCGCGATAGACTGGCTGCACATTGGCTTCAGGACAGGCCAGGAAAGCCGTGCCGATCTGCACACCAGATGCACCAAGTGCAAAGCTGGCAGCAATGCCGCGACCGTCGAAGATACCGCCAGCGGCAATTACAGGCACCCGCACGGCATCAACAATCTGCGGTACGAGTGCCATAGTGCCGGCTGTGCCGATAGCAGGGTCGCCAGTGAATGTGCCGCGATGCCCACCCGCCTCGTATCCCTGGGCGATAATGGCGTCCACCCCTCCTGCCTCAAGCTGGCGCGCTTCCGAGACGGTGGTGGCCGAACACAAGACAGTACAGCCGGCCGCCTTCAACTGCTGCACAATTGCGGTGTCGGGTAGACCGAAGTGGAAGCTGACCACCTTGGGGCGCAGCTCGAGCACAATTTCGAGACGCTCACGATCGAAGGTGGGGAAGGGCTCGCCCGGCTCGGGCACCGGTCCGAGGCCGACCTCCTCATAGCAGCCGCAAAGGCGGTCTCGCATACTTTGGGCTGCCGCATCATCGTGTATCGGCGCCGGGTGCGCAAAGAAGTTGACGTTGATCGGACGATTGGTGGCGTGCTGTGTCGCCGTGAGCTGCTCGCGGATAGCCGCCGCAGGCAGAATGCCGCATGCGAGCGAGCCAAGCGCCCCGGCATTGCTGACTGCTGCCGCCAGTTCCGGCGTGGTGATGCCGCTCATCGGCGCCTGGATTATCGGGTGCTCAATGCCGAGGAGTTCCAGAAGATCAGTGCGCATCCACATTGGATCACCCTCCTCTTTCTCCCTGGATAGATTACCTTAACTGACTTCCAGCTCAAGTCGGATAGGGCCTTCGAACCGCTTCACGGCCGGTCACAGGCTGATGCAAGCTGGCGGAGTTCGGCGTCTATCCTAACCCGACTGCCGTCGATGCGCCCGGCTGGCGCCGTGTTTACGACGCGCCATGCAGCCGGCCTATCCGGCAGCCGCGGCCGATATTAGCGGCCGACTTCCGATCCGACATAGGCGATGCGCAACATGTTGGTCGAGCCCGGCGTCCTCAGCGGCACGCCGGCCGTGATGATGACGCGGTCGCCCGGCTTGCCGAAACCTTCATCGAAGGCGATGCGGCAGGCGCGATCGACCATGTCGTCGAGGTCGATGGCATCGGGAGAAACGACGCAATGCGTGCCCCACAACAGCGACAGCCGCCGCGCCGTGTTGAGGATCGGCGACAGTGCGACGATCGGCACTTGCGGCCGCTCACGCGCGGCGCGCAGGCCGGTTGTACCCGAGGCCGTGTAGGTGATGATGGCCGACAGCTTCAGCGTCTCTGCGATCTCGCGGGCAGCAAGCGAAATGGCGTCGGCGCCGGTCGCTTCCGGTTCCGAGCGCTGCGCGTTGATGATGCCGGCATAGGTCGGGTCGGTTTCGACCTTGGTGGCGATCCGGTTCATCATCGCCACCGCCTCGACCGGATAGGCGCCGGCGGCGGACTCCGCCGAAAGCATGATCGCGTCGGCGCCTTCAAACACGGCGATCGACACGTCCGACACCTCGGCCCGCGTCGGCACCGGCGCGGTGATCATCGATTCCAGCATCTGCGTGGCGACCACCACCGGCTTGCCGGCACGGCGCGCGGCGCGGGTGATCTGCTTCTGAATGCCAGGCACGGCTTCGAGAGGCATCTCGACGCCGAGATCGCCACGGGCGACCATCAGCGCATCCGAAAGCTCGATGATCTCGGCCAGCCGGGCGACGGCCTGCGGCTTTTCGATCTTGGCCATGATCAGCGCCCGGCCGCGTGCGATCTTGCGCGCTTCGGCCAGGTCCTCGGGCCGCTGCACGAAGGACAGCGCCACCCAGTCGACGCCGGTCGCCAGAACCGCGTCGAGATCCCGGCGGTCCTTTTCCGTCAGCGCGCCGACCGGCAGGTCGGTGTCGGGCAGGCTGACGCCCTTCTTGTCGGAAATGGTGGTGCCGGCGACGACGGTGCAGACGATCGCCTTGCCGTTGCTGCTGACCGCCTTGAGCTCGAGCTTGCCGTCGTCGATCAGCAGGCGATGACCAGCCTCGACCGAACGCAGGATTTCGGGATGCGGCAGGTAGACCCTCGTCGAATTGCCGGGCTCGGGATTGTCGTCGAGCGTGAAGGTCTGACCGACGGTCAGCACCTCTTTGCCGTTGGCGAACTTGCCGACGCGCAGCTTTGGCCCTTGCAGGTCGGCGAGAACGCCGATCGGCCGGCCGACCGCCTCCTCGACGGCACGAATGCGGCCGACAAGCGTACGCATCAATTCATGGTCGGTGTGGCTCATATTAATGCGGAACACGTCGGCGCCGGCTTCGAACAGCTTCTTCAGCATCTCCTCGGACGAGGAGGCCGGACCGATGGTGGCGAGGATCTTGACCTTGCGGCTGCGTCTCATTGACTGTTTGTTCCCGGGGCGGCTGGAGCGCCATCCGTTGCGGGCTCGTCAGTCAGCTGGACCATCCAGCTTGCCTGCTCGCCCGTGTCATATTCCTGGAATCCGGCGCGCTGAAAGCCCCGGGCGACGCAATCGGTAACGCCGGCGATCTTGAACTCTTTTTCGGCCACGCACATGTTGATCGGGCCATCCCAGCGACCGCCGCGCTCGGCGTCTTCTGCATAAAGATAGTAAAACCTTGATGACAACGGTCCCTCGATCAGCGTCTTGCAGCTCGATCCTTCGATGTGCCACCAGCCTTCGGTGATCCAGCCGGCCTTGGCGCGATAGCCGATGCCGACGCCGACCAGGTTCTGCGTGGCGTTGCAGACCCGGAAATCGGCCCGTGCCGGCGAGGCCGTGATCACCGCGAAAAGGCCCATTGCCGGTATCAGGAGCGGCATGGCCAAGGCATGGCGCACACGCAGCCTGCCGGCGAAACCCATCCTGAAACCCCTCAAGAACCACATTTGCATCTCTCAACGCCCCTTTTCGGAAAAGTCCGTACGCATGTCAACGCGCCGATCTGTCCAATTCCAATCGATTTAGAAGGCTCTGGCGCGCTTGCGGTCGCCCCTGCTCAGTTTTTTGGCAGAAACCGTGGCCAAACAACGGCATTGCGCAAGCGTTCTCTTCGTGGAATGACGATACCACCTCCCCGAAAGCCAGCGAACAGACCTTTCCCGCCAATGACCCGATCCACAGTTTTCGCGCCTTTCGATATCGTCGAAGGCGATCGCAAGCGCGGCATGGTGCTTCTGGCCGATCACGCCCGCCGCGACCTGCCGGAGGAGTATGGCAGTCTCGGCCTGCCGGCGGCGGAGTTCGACCGCCACATCGCCTACGACATCGGCGTCGAGACTGTAACCCGCGAACTCGCAAGTCTGCTCGGCGTTCCGGCGGTGCTTGCCAATTTTTCGCGACTGCTGATCGACCCCAATCGCGGCGAGGACGATCCAACGCTGATTCGCCAGCTCTATGACGGCACCGTCATCCCGGGAAATTACCCCATCGCGCCGGAGGAGCGCGAAAGGCGGCTGGACCGCTTTTACCGCCCCTATCATGATGCCGTCGGCGCCATGATCGCCTCTGTGGCGCGAGCATCCGCGCAGGCACCCTTCATCTTTTCGGTGCATTCCTTCACACCGACCATGCAGGGATTCGTGCGGCCGTGGCACGTCGGCATATTGTGGGACCTGGACGACCGCGTTGCGCGGCCGCTGATCGACATGCTCGCCGAGGACAAGAGCCTCATCGTCGGCGACAACGAACCCTATGACGGCGCACTGCGCGGCGATACCATGTTCAGGCACGCCATCGTCAACGGCTTTGCCCATGCGCTGCTCGAGGTCCGCCAGGACCTGATCGCCGACCGCAAGGGTGCCCTTGCCTGGGCCGAACGGCTGGCGCCGATCGTTGACGCGGTAGATCGACGTGCCGATATACATGCGGTGAAAATATTCGGCTCGCGCACCGGGCCGGTATGATGAGGCCCAAGGGAGGCCAACATGACATGACCGAACTCAGCGAAGAACAAAAGCGCGATTTCGAAGCCGCTGCCTTCCGCCGGGTGGTCGCGCATCTGCGCGAGCGTTCCGACGTACAGAACATCGACTTGATGAACCTCGCCGGCTTCTGCCGCAACTGCCTGTCCAACTGGTACCGCGATGCGGCGCAAGCCGAAGGTGTCGAACTCAGCAAGGACCGGTCGCGCGAGATCATCTACGGCATGCCCTATGCCGAGTGGCAGGCACTGAACCAGGTCGAAGCCTCCGACGCCAAGAAGGCCGAGTTCGAGGCAAGACGCCCTAGGGATCACTAGGGGAGGACGCCGTGCCTAAGATTGACGTTGCCGACGTGCCCGGACGCAAGGGCTCATCCTATCCACCGCCGTTCGATGCACCCTGTGCCGAACGCGTGCGGCAGCGGCTAGGCAACGCAGGCGGGCTCACCGACTTCGGCATCAATCTCATGCGCCTGCCGCCGGGCAACTGGTCGAGCCAGCGCCACTGGCATTCGCACGAAGACGAATTCGTCTACGTGCTTGAAGGCGAGCTGACGCTCGTCGAAGATGCCGGCGAGACGGTGCTGCGCGCCGGTGATTGCGCGGCCTTTCCGAAAGGATCAGGCAACGGCCATCACATGATCAATAAATCGGGCGCGATGGCGATCTATCTCGAAGTCGGTTCGCGCTGGCCCGACGACGTCGCCACCTGCTCCGACATCGACATGATGAGCACCAACGCTGACGGCCGGTTTGTGCACAAGGATGGCGCGCCTTATCCCGAGCCGTAGGGATTTCGGAGTGGACCGCCGAGGTGGTTGGCCGACGCGAGAGGACGTAGCGTCTGGTCCAAGCACTTTCGGCGATCAGCGCTTGACTGTGAATTGAATCGATCTAATTTGCCGCGCAACGCCATTTCCGGACCGGATTCTACCCGATGGACGCGCAGAAAATCACGCAGATCGCGATTCGTGGACGCTGGGCAGTGGCCGGCATCTTCCTCGCCAACGGCTTCTTGACCGGCAGTTGGGCGCCGCAGATCCCGGTGTTCCTGACGCGACTCGACATTTCGAAGTTCACGCTCGGCTTGCTGATTCTGTTGTTCGGTGCCGGCGCCGTCACCGCCATGACCTGGTGCGGTCATCTGATCTCGAAGCATGGCTCGCGCACGGTGCTGCGCTGGTTCGGACTTGCCGGCAGCTTCGGCCTTTTGGTTGTGGCTCTGGCCCCCAACGTGCCCCTTGCGGCCGTCGCCATGTTCATCTTCGGCGGTTCGATCGGCGGCATGGACGTCGCCATGAATGCCAACGCAGTGGCAGTCGAACGGCGGCTGTCCCGTGCCATCATGTCGTCCTCGCACGGCTTCTGGAGCCTTGGCGGTTTCGCCGGCGGCGCTTTGGGCGGTTTCGCCATCCAGAACTACGGTCACCTCGCCCATGCGACGGTGGTGACGGCTCTTGCCTTTGCCGTCATCGCCGTAGCGGTCCGCTACCTGATCGCCGAGGACAAGCACCCAGTCGCCGAGCACCACAAATTCGCGCTGCCGGCAAACCCGCTGGTCTATCTGGTTGGGCTGATGGCGCTGCTGACAATGATCTCCGAAGGTGCGGTACTCGACTGGGCGGCGCTGTATCTCAGGCAGGAGCTCGGCGCCGATCTTGCCATCGCAGGCCTGGCCTATGCCGCCTTTTCCGGAGTCATGGCCATCATGCGCTTTCTCGGCGATGGCGTCCGCAACCGTTTCGGTGCCGTTACGACGTTGCGCGCCTCGGCCCTTGCCGCTGCTGCCGGCATGCTGGTGGCCGGGCTGGCTCCCTCGCCTTGGCTGGCCATTGCCGCCTTTGCCTTTTGCGGCCTCGGCATTGCCAACATGGTGCCGATCATCTTTTCGGCCGGCGGCAACCAGGAGGGCATGGCGTCCGGCACCGGCATGAGCGTCGTCACCACAATGGGTTACTCAGGCATTCTGGTGGCGCCGTCGGCGATCGGCTTCATCGCCGAGCACTCGAGCTTCGGCCCGATCTTCGTCGCTCTGTCCGGGCTGCTGGTCGTCGTGCTGGTGATGGCCGGGCTCGCTCACCGCGCTGAATTTGCTGCCGAGCCTGCACCGGCTGAATAGCGCTTGAACTCTTCGTAGAGGAAATCCGCGACGCGGCGGATGCGCACGCTGGTACGCACGTCGCGGTGCATGGCCAGCCACACCGGCAGCGTCGGCAGCGGGAGACCCGGCAGCACTGTCTCGACCAGCGGATCGCGGTCGGCGAGCGGCTCCTGGCCAAAGCCGATGCCGTTTCCCGCCCGCACCGCTTCCCACAGCACGATCTGATTATCGGTCCTGAAGCGGAAGGCATTGCGGGCGAGCGCGACGCCGAACTGGGCAAAGCCGCGAATGATCTCATCGCTGCGGTCGAAGCCGACCAGATCATGGCCGGCAAGATCGCGGGCCTCGCGCGGACGGCCACGCCGGTCCAGATAGGATTTTGCCGCGCAGGCGCGGAGCGGAATGTCGGTCACCTTGCGCGCGACCAGTTCATTCTGCGCCGGCTTGACCATGCGGATGGCGATATCGGCATCGCGACGCAGCAGATTCTCGACCTGGTTCGAGGCGACGATCTCGACCTCGATGCCCGGCTCCTCGAACCCAAGCCTCGCTGTGATTTCCGGCAGCACATAGGCCGCCACCACTTCGCTGGCGGCAATGCGCACCGTACCCTCTATCGCCTCGACCGATCCCAGCGCCAGCAGCGAAAAGGCGCTCGCCTGCTCGCTCACCGCGCGGCCCCGTTCAAAGAGCGTGCTGCCCGCTTCCGTGAGCGCGTAGCCACGCCGCCCGCGCCGGAACAGCGTGACACCGAGCGCCTGTTCCAGCTCGGTGATGTGGCGGCCGAGCGTCGGCTGGCTCGCGGCAAGTTTTCGCGCGGCGGCCGACAGGCTGCCGGTCTCCGCCACGGTGACGAAACTCTTGATTAGGTTCCAGTCAATATCCATTCAAAATTGAATATCATATCGCCAATCGTAGTCAATTTTCATTCGTTTGCGAAGAGACAATATTGGCGTCTTAACGCAATACGGAGACGAACAATGACCACGATCGCAATTCTCGGCGCCAATGGCCGCCTCGGCCGCACGGTCGCCAAGGCCTTCCTCGATGCCGGCTACGATGTCTGTGCCATCACCCGCAGCGGCAAGGTGCCGGCCGAGCTCAAAGGCGCTGCGGCGATCGCCGGCGACGCGCTCGACCGTGCTGCGCTGATCCGCGCGACCGAAGGCGTCGATATCATTTTCAACGGCCTCAACCCGCTCTACACCGACTGGAGCAAATGCCTGCCGATGGCCGAGAATGTGATGGCTGCCTGCCAGGCGAACCGCGCGCTGCATCTCTTCCCGGGCACCGTCTACAATTACGGCTCGCAAATGCCGGCGGTGATCGCCGAAGACACGCCGTTTCGCCCGACGACGGAAAAGGGCCGTATCCGCGTCGCCATGGAGGACCTGTTTCGCCGCGAGGCTGATGCAGGTCGGGTGCGCACGATCCTGCTGCGCGCTGGTGATTTCTTCGGCGGCACCGGCAGCGGATCGTGGTTCGATCTGGTTGTTGCCGCCAAGATGACCAAGGGCGTCTATACCGCCCCCGGGCCGGTCGATCTCGTGCATGAATGGGCCTATTTGCCCGACCTGGCCAAGACCTTCGTCGGTCTGGCTGACAATCTCGACAAGCTCGGCTTCTACGAGGCGCTGAACTTTCCCGGCCATGCGGTGACCGACCTGCAGATCAAGGCGGCCGCGGAGAAGGCGCTCGGGCGCTCGCTGAAACTGACGTCGATGCCGTGGTGGGTGCTGCGTGCCGGCGGCCCGTTCGTGGCGATGTGGCGCGAGATCGTTTCGATGTCCTATCTCCGCTTCGAGCCGCACCGGCTGGTTTCAGGCAGGCTGGAAAGCGTTATCGGTACGATCCCGCACACGCCGCTGGAAAATGCAGTGTCGGAAGCGCTCGAGGATATCGGCATCGCCACGATCAAGACGACGCAAAAAGTTGCCTAACAACAAACCAAAAAAAGGCGGACGGCCTCACGGTCATCCGCCGCTGGTCGGGGAGGAAGGTTGCGCTCAGATCCGGCCCATCAACAGCAGCACCAGGACAACGATCAGGATGACGCCGACGATGCCGGATGGTCCGTAACCCCAGGACCGGGAATGCGGCCACGCCGGAACCGCGCCGATCAGAATAAGAATAAGGATAATGATGAGAATGGTGCTGATCGTCATCAGAAAATCCTCGCTTTGAGGTTGCAATGACGGAACAATGCAGAAGGCCGCCCATTGTTCCCGGGCGGCCTTTGCTTGATCAGGACGGCGATCCGGACTCTATTCGGCGGCCTTCGGGAAGGCGATCGCCGGTTCGGCGCCCAGATCGGCGTCCAGGCCTTTCGACGGGATTTCGGCCTTTCGACGCCCCAACAGGCGACTGAACCAGCCACGACTCGCACCGGGTTTGACCTTGGCGCGAGTGAACACCATCAGCATCGACGGCGTCACCACCAGCGTCAGCACGGTGGCGAAGGACAGCCCGAAGACGATCGCCGAAGACAGCGAAATCCACCATTGCGTCGACGGCGCGTTGATCGTCGTCTCGTGATGGAAGATTTCGAGGCCGAGGCCGAAAGCAATCGGCAGCACGCCGAGGATCGCCGACACCGCCGTCAGCACCACCGGACGGGCACGTTCGCGGCAGGTCTGCAGAACGGCTTCGTATTTGTCCCAGCCCTCTTCGCGCAACCGGTCATAGGTGTCGATCAGCACGATGTTGTTGTTCACCACCACACCGGCCAGCGCGATGACACCGATGCCCGACATGACGATGCCGAATGCCTCTCCCGTCAGCAGCAGCCCGAGGAACACGCCGATCGTCGCCATGACCACGCAGGACAGCACCAGCCAGACGCTGGTGAACTTGTTGAACTGCGCCAGAAGCACGATGAAGATCAGGAAGATCGCCGCACCGAAGGCTTTGCTGAGGAAGGCACCAGCCTCCGCGCTGTCCTCATTCGAACCGGCAAGCTTCCAGCGAATGCCGCTGCCGAGGTTCATGTCGGCGACAGCTTTGGTGACCTCCTGCTGGACGGCAGCCACCTGGGCGCCGGCAGCGACGTTGGCCTGGACGACCACAGTTCGCGCGCCGTCGATGCGGTTGAGGATACCGACCGTCGGCTCTGGCTTGCGCACGACGAAGTTCGAGATCGGCACCGAGCCTTGCGCGGTCTGCACCCGCAGTTCGTCGAGCGTCGACAGCGTGCGCCGATCCTCGGGCAGGCGCAGCCTGATGTCGACTGCATCGTCGGCGCCAGCGGGCCGGTATTCGCTGAGCTTCAGCCCGTTGGTCACCAGTTGCACCACCGTTCCGACCGCAGTTGGGCTGATGCCGTACTGCGCCGCCTTGGCGCGATCGACCTCGAGCGCCCAGTCGACGCCGGGCGGCGCCAGGCCGTCGGAAATATCGATGACGCCGGGCACCTTGGCTATGCGCGCGGCGACGGCGCGGGCCTTGTCGTCAAGGCCCTTCGGATCGACGGCCGAAAGCCTGATCTGGATCGGCTTGCCGGTAGGCGGGCCGGCTTCCGGCACGCGAACCTCGACGTCGACACCGGGAATGCCGGCCATAACGCCCCGCAGTTCGTCCAGGATTGAGTTCGCCGATTTACGCTCGCGCCAATCGACGAATTCGTACTGGATCACGCCAACCACGTCTTCCGGAACATCCTGGCCGCCGCCCTGCGTCTTGCCGACACGGGTATAGACAGACTTCACGCCCGGCCAACCGAGCAGCCGATTTTCCGCGGTCTTGGTGGCCGCGTCCATTTCGGCAAGCGAAAGATTGCCGCGGGCGTGGACATAGAGCAGGCCGTAGTCAGGCTCGACATTCGGGAAGAATTCGACGCCGGCACCGAATTTCGAATAGGCGTAGCCGACGCCGAACAACAGCGCCACGGTGAGGACAAGCACGGTGATGGGATAATGCACCGCCTGCTTGACCACGGCCATGTACCAGCCGTCGCGATTGTCGTCGGGGTGATGGGCCGGCGCCTTGGCAAATATCGCGCCCAGCGTCGGCGCGAAGACCAGCGCATAGAGCATCGAGGCCGAGAGCGTCACGATCAGCGTGATCGGCATGTATTTCATGAAGTCGCCGATAATGCCCGGCCAGAACAACAGCGGCGAGAAGGCGGCAATGCGCGTCATCGTCGCCGCGATGACCGGGCCGGCCATGCGCTTGGCGGCAAGCGCGAACGCTTGCTCCTTCGGCATGCCCTCGCTCATGCGGCGCTCGGCGAATTCGGTGACGATGATGGCGTCGTCGACCAGCATGCCGACCGCCAGGATGAGGCTGAACAGCACGATCATGTTGATCGTGTAGCCCATCATTGCCAGCAACAGGATGCCGATCAGGAAGGATGAGGGGATGGCCAATCCGATCAGCAGCGAGGCACGGCCAGACAGCGCGTAGAGAATGACGATGAACACCAGGATCACGGCGATCATCACGTGGTTCTGCAGGTCGCCGAGCAACTGGTTCACGAAGACGGACTTGTCTTGCGTGTAGGTGACGTGCATGCCCTCCGGCATCGTCTTGATGAAGGCGTCGGACACCTCCCTGACCTTGCCAATCGTATCGATCAGGTTGGAGCCGATGCGCTTCTTCACCTCGATGGCGATCGCCGGCTTGCCGTCGAGGCGGGTGACCGTCTCGGCGTCCTTGAATGTGGAGCGGATGGTGGCAATGTCCTTGGCCTGCACCACCGCATTGGGGCCGGCGACGACCGGAAGCGCCGCCACATCCTCTGGCGTCTCGATAAGCGACGGCACCTTGACCGCGTATTTGCCCTCGGATCCTTCGATATTGCCGGCGGCGACAAGACTGTTGGAAGCGCCGACCGCACCGATCAACTGATCGAGCTGCAGCCCGTAGGAAGACAGCTTCATCGGATCGATGACCACTTCGACGAGGTCGTCGCGCGCACCCTGCAGCGAGCCCTCGAGCACGCCAGGCACTTCCTCGATGCGGTCGCGCAGCTCGCGCGCCGCCGCCGTCAGCACGCGCTCGGGCACCTCGCCCGACAGCGTCACGACCAGGACGGGGAACTCGGAGATGTTGACCTCGGAGACCACGGGCTCCTCAGCCGCTTGCGGCAGGTCGGCCTTGCCGTCCTGCACCTTGCTGCGTGTGTCCTGCAGCGCGGTGGCGAGGTCCGTCTGTGGCTGGAATTCGACGAGCACATAACCGCCGCCCTGGAAGGCGGCCGACCGCATCTCTTTCAGGCCCTTCAGGCTCTTCAGCTTGGCTTCCATCGGCCGCAGCAGGAGCCGTTCGGAGTCTTCCGGCGAGATGCCCTGGTAGATCAGGCTGACATACATCATCGGAATCGGAACGTCGGGTTCCGCTTCCTTCGGCGTCGACTGGTAGGCGACCGCACCTGCCAGGATGAGAAAGACCAGGACCGCAATGGTCAGCCGGGCATTGCTGATAGCAAGTTTGACGATGTCCATGATTACTGCGTCCCGGCCGTCGCTTCGCCCAACAGCTTTTGAATGGTCGCCTGGTCGGCTGCGACCGGCTTGACCACCTCGCCTTCCTTCACCAGCTCCTGGCCGGCGACGATAATGCGGGCGTCGACCGCAATGCCGCCGAGCACCAGGCCGGTTGGCGTGTCGTCGACCAGATCGATCGGGAAGAACACGACCTTGTCGTCCTTGTCGACGGCACGGATGCCGAGGTCGCCCTTGTCGCCGAGCGTCACCACCGATCGCGGCAGCATCACGGCGTCGGTCGGCTGGGCGCTGAGCGCAATTTCTGCCGTCATGCCGGCCGGTACGGACCCATCGGCATTGGGGATAGCGACTTCGACGCGGAACGTACGGGTTGCCGAAGATGCATCCCGGCTGATGTAGCGCACCGTACCCTTGACGGTCTGGCCACTGACCAGGCGCACATTGGCTTCGTCACCGATCTTCAGATAGCCGAGATCGCGTTCGCTGACTTCGCCGCGGGCGATCACCGGATCGAGCTTGAGAATGGTCGCCACCTCGCCGCCCTGCATGACGGAACTGCCAAGCTCCACCGGCACCCGGTCGATGACGCCGTCGAAGGGCGCCTTCACCTCATTGCGGTCGAGCTCGGCTTGCGCTGCGTCCAGTTGCGACTTGGCCAGCGTCAGGTTGGAACGGGCCGTATCGAGCTGCAGCTTGGGCAGATTGCCGGTTTTCATCAGCCGCAGGGCCGCAGCCAGCTCGGCCTCACGTTGCACGACAAGCTGCTTGGCGTTGTCGACCGCCGAGATTTTTTCCTCGGCGGCAAGCATCAGGATGAGGTCGCCGGTCTTGACGTGCTGGCCCTGCTTGACCGGCAGTTTGTCGATGACGCCGGCGACGCGTGTCGCCAGGACGGCGCGCTTATCGGCTTCGGTCAGTCCGGAAATGCGGATAGCGCGTGCATAGGTGCGCCGCGGCGGGGTTATTACCGCGACCGTGCGTAACGGCGCCTTGGGCTGTTCCGCCTCGGCAGTCCCCGGCTTGGCAGCCCCCTGTTTGCCAGTTTGGGGCTTGCCTGCGTCGGCTGCCTTGGGCTGCTCGACCTCTCCTGCCTTGGGCTTGTTGTCGGCGGACGCGCTGCCGACGGACGAGAATTCGCCTGTCGCCATCCAACCGGCGAACCCGATGAGCACAACAATGGCTGCAAGCTTGTGAAACCTGAATTTCGGCATCGTTATTGTTCCAGTGCGCGGGGTTCGGCCAAGCCGCATCTTCTACTTGGGGCGCGTCGCCGATATGGGTGCGCGCGAGGCCGTATTCAAATTGCCGTGATCGGCGAAGCGCGCTTCTACCTCAAAGTTGCGGCGCAATATAGTCAGAAAAGTTGATGGGTTGTTGCTTTGTCCGCAAAGATGCGGCTGCAGCATCGGCTGTTGATCGCCAAAACAGCAGTATGGCAGCAAGTGTCAGGATGATTGGACAGATTGCGAATGCCATCTGCTTGCGAAGCAGCTAGGCCGGACGGCGGGCGGCCTCGGGCTGCTTGCGCGCCGCAAGAAATTCCTTGACCCGCCGGCCCGGCGCCGGCCCGCGCACCGGCTTCAAGCCGTCGTCGAGTTCGCCGGACAGATCGATCGTCGGCCGCTTGCCGACGGCGTCATAATTTTCTTCCAGCCAATCACTGGCTGCGGTGCGGCCAAGGTCGCGCAGATAGGCAAGGAACGCCCATTCGGCATTGACCTTGGACGATGCCGACAGATCCTTGAACGCTTCGTCGGCATCGATGCGGTGCATGCGGATGTCGCGATATTCGCCGTGCGGCAATCGGCCGGCGGCGATCAGTTCCTTGACGAAGGCGATCGAGCGGAATTCGCGCAACAGCCCGGCATTGAAGGTGATCTCGTCGATGCGGTTCTGGATCTCATTGGCGCTCTTCGGCGTCCCCTCGCGGACCACCGGATTGATCTGCACCAAAAGCACGTCCTCGGTGGCCGCCGTCTTGAAGAACGGGAACAGTGCCGGGTTGCCGCCATAACCGCCATCCCAATAGGGCACCCCCTTGATCTCGACGGCACGGAACAATTGCGGCAAGCAGGCCGACGCCATCACCGTGTCGAGGTCGATCTCGCCGTCCGAGAAGACCCGCAACTGGCCGGTCTCGACATTGGTAGCGGAAATGAACAGTTCCATCGACTTGCAGGCGCGCACATTGTCGAAATCGATCTCACGTTCGACCACGTCGCGCAGCGGATTGATGGCGAGCGGATTGGCGACATAGGGCGAAAATACCCGAGACATCGTATCGAACAGGAAATAGCCGGGCGTGTTCTCGATCGACCAATTGCCCCAGGCGACGTCCCAAGGCATGCGCTGTACCGGGCTGAAGCGGCCCTTTGCCGCCACCACACGCCAGAAATCGTCGAGCTTCCGCCGCGCGCCCTCGACACCGCCGCGGACAAAGCCGTCGGCCAGCGCCACGGCATTCATGGCGCCGGCGCTGGTGCCCGAAACCGCCGTTATGTCGAGGCGCCCGTCCTCAAGCAGCCGATCGAGCACGCCCCAGGAAAACGCCCCGTGCGAACCGCCGCCTTGCAGCGCGACATTGATCTTCTTTGGCTCTTCCGCCTTGCCATTTTTCGGCATGGCGTGGCCCTTGACCGCTGGAAGCCTCACTGAGTGGTCCAGCCGCCATCGACAGAGATGTGCGCGCCGTTGATCTGCGCCGCCGCATCCGAGCATAGGAACACCGCGGCCGCCGCAACCTGCTCGACGGTGACGAACTCCTTGGTCGGCTGCTTTTCGAGCATGACCTCACGGACCACCGTCTCGCGGTCCATCTTGTTGGCCTTCATCTGGTCGGGGATCTGCGCCTCGACCAGCGGCGTCAACACATAGCCCGGACAAATGGCATTGCAGGTGATCTTGTCGCGCGCCAGCTCCAGGGCGACAGTTTTGGTCAAGCCCATAATGCCATGCTTGGCCGAGACATAGGCCGACTTGAACGGCGAGGCGACAAGGCCGTGGGCCGAGGCGACGTTGACGATCCGGCCGCCACCGGCCTGTTTCATCAACGGGATGGCGGCTGCGATGGTGTGGAAGGCCGATGACAGGTTGATGGCGATGATCGCATCCCATTTCTCGATCGGGAAGCTTTCGACCGGCGCGACATGCTGGATGCCGGCGTTGTTGACCAGGATGTCGACCGAGCCGAATGCCTCGGCTGCCTTCGCCACCAAAGCCCGGCACTCGGCCGGCTTCGACATGTCGGCCTTGACGTAGACGGTCTTCACCTCGTGGTGCTTCGCGATCGCGTCGGCGATGGCGTGATCGTCGGCGGTGTCGGAAAAGGAATTGACGACGACGTTGCAGCCTTCGGCCGCGAGCGCGTGGGCAATGGCCAGGCCGATGCCCGAGGTGGAACCCGTGACGATGGCGGTTTTTCTGGCGGTCAAGGCTGGCTATTCCTTTCGAGGCGGGCTCCCATGGAACCATGCTGCACTGCAGCATATAGGCTCTCTGTCACCCAAGAACAGCGGATGTGTGGAGCAATGACATGAAATTTTTGTTATGAGGGCTCCTGTCTCATCTTGACGAGAGAGTGTCCGGCACCGGCTGTGGCGGGCCGGTTTCCGCAAGGCATGCGGGGAAAATCCTCAGGCGACGAGGTCTGGGACCGGCCCGATATAGCGCGACTGCGGCCGGATCAGCCGTCCGCTCGTCTGCTGCTCGCGCGCATGGGCAATCCAGCCGGCGACGCGCCCGGCAGCAAAGACGTTGGTGAACGCCTCTTCCGGAAAGCCCGCCGCTTCCAGCAGGAGCGCTGTGAAGAACTCGACATTGGTCTGGAGCGAGCGCGACGGCTTGGCGATGCGGAGCACTTCGAGCGCCGCTTGCTCCACGCTTTCGGCAAAGGCCAGCCGGTGGCCGGCTTCGCCCTTGGCGCCGAGTTGCCGCACCACCGCTTTCAGCACGTCGGCACGCGGATCGCGCACACGGTAGATGCGATGCCCGAAGCCCATGATGCGGCGGCCGCGCGCGATCTCGCCACGCAGCCAACCAGCGGCATCGCCATGCGCCTCGATCGCATCCAGCATCTCGATCACCGGACCTGGCGCGCCGCCATGCAGCGGCCCCTTGAGCGCTCCGAGCCCGGCCAGCACCGCCGAAGTAAGCCCGGCCTGCGTCGAAGCGACCACGCGCGCGGCGAAGGTCGATGCGTTGAGGCCATGGTCGCAAACCGTCACGAGATAGGCATCGAGCGCCTTCGCCAATTTAGGCGAGGCCGCAATGCCGGTCAGCATCCGCAGCATGTCGGCGGCATGATCGGCCTTGCTATCGGGCGCAATCGGGCTGTCGTCGCGCTGCAGGCGCAGCAAGGCCGGCGTCAGCACGGCAGGTGCCGCAACCAGCCGGAGCGCGTCCGGCAATTTGTCGCCGTCCGGCAGCAGGGCAATGCCGGCGCGCATTGCGCTGTAGATATCGAGGGATGCGAGAAACGGCAGCAAGGGTTTGATCTGCTCGAACACTTCGCTGCGCGCCCGACCGATCGCGTTCGCCAGCTCCTTGTCGCCGGGAAGATCGTCGAAAAAGCCGTCGAGCAGCAGATGAACCACCTCGGCGTATTTCCAGCGGCCTGCCAGTTCGGGCAACGAATGGCCCCGGATGGTCAGGCGGCCACCAAGACCGTCAACATCGGAGAGCACCGTTTCCGCCGCCACCACATCATCGAGCCCATTCGCCATTGGTTTTCTCCTTGACCCTTTCCGGGTGGAAGATAAGGGTTGGTGACTGGACCATCAATCTTGATCAACGGAATCAACATGACAAGGCTGACATGACGGAGTGGCTGACGCGGGACGAAGCCCTGGAGCGTCTCAAGGTGCGGGCCCAGACCCTCTATGCCTATGTCAGCCGCGGACGCATCGGCGTGCGGCCGGACCGGGCGGATCCACGCCGCAGCCAGTATCGCGCCGACGATATCGCGGCGCTGGCGAGCCGCCGGGCTCGTGGCCGAAATCCCCAGGCAATCGCCGAAAGTGCAATTGCCTGGGGTGAGCCGGCGATCGCCACCACGATCTCGACCGTTTTGCATGGCCGCCTTGTCTATCGCGGCCAGGATGCGGTTGCTCTCTGCGAGGCTGCCACGCTGGAGCAGACGGCAAACCTGCTTTGGGCATCTGGCGCACCAGTGTCGTTCGTCTCGGCGAGCCGCCATGGCAACGGCGCAACTGGCCGGCCGGCTGCCTTCGCGGAATTGGCCGCGTTGGCGGCCAACGGCCGGCCTTCGCTCGGCCGAAGATCGGCTTCGCTCAACCACGATGCGGCCGGCGCCATCGCCGCTTTGGCCCAGGCGCTCGGCGCGATTCCCGGAACTGGTGCCGTGCACGAAAGGCTGGCGCGGGGATGGTCGCTCGATGCGGCCGGCGCAGACTTGATCCGCCGCTCGCTCGTGCTGTTGGCCGATCACGAATTGAACGCATCGACCTTCGCCGCACGGGTCGCCGCGTCCACCGGCGCACCTGTTTCGGCCTGCCTGCTTGCCGGCCTCGCCACGCTCTCCGGGCCGCGTCATGGCGGCGCCGCGGAGGCGGTCATGATGCTGGCGGAGGATGCGCAGAGATTGGGGCCGGATGCGGCTGTCGGACGCTGGCTCGGTCACGACAGGCCGCTGCCCGGATTTGGCCATCCGCTTTATCCCGACGGCGATCCGCGTGCGGAACCGTTGCTGGCCGCGATAGATGTCGATGATGGGCTGTTACGGCTTTGCGATGCGGCCTTTGCGGCAACGGGCATGCGCCCGAACGTCGATTTCGCCTTGGCCGCGCTGACGCGCGGCCTCCGTTTGCCGTCCGATGCGCCGTTCCGCCTGTTCGCACTCGGCCGCAGCGTCGGCTGGGCCGCGCATGCCGTGGAGCAGGTGACGAGCAACGGCCTGATCCGGCCACGCGCCCGCTACCAGGGACCGCTGCCGGAGCAGCTCTAGCCGCGCTGCTTGCGAAGTCTCAGCAGCACCTGAAGGAAGGTCCGACGCTGCACTTCGCCAGCCGGCAGTCAGGACATCGTGTCGAGCTTGCGCTGCATCGCGGCGATCTGCTCCTTCAGCTCCTGAAGGTCGTCGGGTTTTTCCGGCGTTTCCTTCCTGGCCGGTTCGGCCGGCGCTGCTGCCGGCGCCGAGCCCGCGGGCGGGAACGGCGTGAACAGCCGCATGGCGTTCTGGAACATTTCCATGTTGCGCCGCGTCTGCTCCTCCAGCACCTTGATCGGCGTGGTGATTTTCATCATGTCCATCGGGGACTTGCCGAGGGCGTCTTTCATCTGCTCGCGAAAGCGTTCCTGCTCCTTAGAGAAGGCCAGCATCGACTGCTCGAGAAAGCTCGGCACGATCATCTGCATCTGGTCGCCGTAATAGGCGATGAGCTGACGCAGGAACGGGATCGGCAGCATGTTCTGCCCGTCCTTGTTCTCCAGCTCGAAGATGATCTGGGTCAGTACCGGATGCGTGATGTCGTCACCGGTCTTGGCGTCCTGGACAGTAAAGTCCTCGCCTCTTTTGACCATTTCAGCGAGATCCTCGAGCGTCACATAGGTGCTGGTGCCCGTATTGTAGAGACGGCGATTGGCATATTTCTTGATAACAATAGGTTCGTCTTTTGCGGCCATCTGCATCCTCCCCGGACACCGGGCAGCTTAAGTAAGCCGCCGGTAACGATTGCGCCTTTTTAAAGGATATGCGCAAAAGCGTCATGAATCCAAGCAGTTTGTGCAGTGCGGGAACATTTTATGCTGCGCAGCACGGACGGGCCGCCGTTGCAGCGACGGGCGGCATGCTTGCGGCAGTGGGACGCCATGCGCATTTCGGGTTTGACTCGGGTTGTGGAAAGGGCAAGAAAAGTCCCCGACGGCACCCGAAATCGTTCCCCGAAAGCCTGGAGAAGAACATGTCCGCTTCCAACGCCATCGTTGTCGCCAGTGCGGCGCGCACGCCTGTCGGCTCCTTCAACGGCGCCTTCGCCAACACGCCAGCCCATGAATTGGGTGCCGTCGCCGTCAGGGAAGCGCTTGTCCGTGCCGGCGTCGACGGCAAGGAGGTGGACGAGGTCATCCTCGGCCAGATCCTGACCGCGGCTCAAGGGCAGAACCCGGCGCGGCAGGCGGCAATGGCTGCCGGCGTACCGCAGGAGGCGACGTCCTGGGGCCTGAACCAGCTCTGCGGCTCCGGCTTGCGCGCCATCGCGCTCGGCATGCAGCAGATAGCCCAGGGCGACGCGAGGATCATCGTTGCCGGCGGCCAGGAATCGATGTCGATGGCTCCGCATGCGCAACATCTGCGCGGTGGCGTCAAGATGGGCGACTTCAAGCTGATCGACACCATGATAAAGGACGGCCTGACCGATGCCTTCTACGGCTATCATATGGGCAACACCGCGGAGAACGTCGCTCGCCAGTTCCAGATCACCCGCGACGACCAGGACCAGTTCGCACTGGCTTCCCAGAACAAGGCCGAGGCCGCGCAGAAAGCCGGGAAATTCAAGGACGAGATCGTTGCCTTTACAGTCAAGGGCAGGAAGGGCGACACCGTAGTCGACCAGGATGAATACATCCGCCACGGCGCGACAATCGATGCCATGACCAAGCTCAAGCCCGCCTTCGACAAGGAAGGCACGGTGACTGCTGCCAATGCTTCCGGCATCAACGACGGCGCTGCCGCCGTGGTGCTGATGACCGAAGCGGAAGCCGCAAGGCGCGGCATCACACCGCTGGTGCGTATCGTTTCCTGGGCGACCGCCGGTGTCGACCCGCAGATCATGGGGACGGGACCGATCCCCTCCTCGCGCAAGGCGCTGGCCAAGGCCGGCTGGTCGGTTGGCGACCTCGATCTGGTCGAAGCCAACGAGGCCTTTGCCGCGCAGGCCTGCGCCGTCAACAAGGACATGGGCTGGGATCCGGCCATCGTCAACGTCAATGGCGGCGCCATCGCCATCGGCCATCCGGTCGGCGCCTCGGGCGCCCGCATCTTCAACACGCTGGTCTACGAGATGCGCCGCAGAAGTGCCAAGAAAGGCCTTGCCACGCTGTGCATCGGCGGCGGCATGGGTGTTGCCATGTGCGTGGAAGCATTGTGATGAGATAAGGCATACGAATAGGATGCTGGCGCAAAGCGAGTAGGGAATAGAGGGCAAACCCTACCGCTTCAACGCTCAGTCATCTGCATTTCCCGGGAGGACATATGACAAAGGTTGCAATCGTCACAGGCGGGTCGCGCGGCATCGGCGCGGCGATATCGGTCGCCTTGAAAAGCGCCGGCTATTCGGTCGCCGCAAACTACGCCGGCAATGAAGAAGCGGCGGCAAAGTTCAAGGCCGCGACCGGCATCCCGGTCTATAAATGGTCCGTCGCCGACTACGAGGCCTGCGCCGCCGGCATCAAACAGATCGAAGCCGATCTCGGTCCCGTCTCGGTGCTGGTCAACAATGCCGGCATCACTCGCGACGCGATGTTCCACAAGATGACGCGCGAGCAATGGAAGGAGGTCCTCGACACCAACCTTTCCGGCGTCTTCAACATGACGCATCCATTGTGGGGCGGCATGCGCGACCGCAAGTTCGGTCGCATCATCACCATCTCCTCGATCAACGGCCAGAAAGGCCAGGTCGGCCAGGTCAATTATTCGGCCTCGAAGGCCGGCGATATCGGCTTCACCAAGGCACTGGCCCAGGAAGGCGCACGCGCCGGCATCACCGTCAACGTCATTTGCCCCGGCTACATCGCCACCGAGATGGTCAAGGCAATGGACGAGAAGGTCCTCAACGAGCGCGTCATCCCGCACATCCCGGTCGGCCGTCTCGGCGAGCCGGAGGAGATCGCGCGCTGCGTCGTCTTCCTCGCTTCCGACGATGCCGGTTTCATCACCGGCTCGACCATATCAGCCAATGGCGGCCAGTACATCGCCTGATCGTTTATCTTTGCGTTGAGACAGATACGCGCTTGGACGAACGGGCCTGCAAAACGGCCCGTTTCTATAGCGGTCTTCCCGTTGCAAGATCTCGATGCAGCACGCTGCCCCAATCCGGCACGCAAAGGTTAACGGCAAACTCGCAGCCTGTGCAAAAGCCGTCCGGCAGCCTGTGGGTTTTCGGTGGAAAAGCTGTTCACGACACAACATGTTGCAGTGAACAAACCAAGAAACTTCGGCTATCGCTGATTCGTCGCCGATTCGTTCCGGCTTTGAGCGGAACGTTAACGGCGAGAGCTGAAAACACCCTCGAAATGATTAAAGCGCGTTAGGAAACATCAATAATTTCATAATGTTGTGCGAAGCAGATTGGCCGGCCACGACCATTCACCGGCAAAGGTTAACCGCAGTGCTCGCTTGGATGCCGCTTGCATAAATCGGGCCAGTTTCCGCGATTCAGCATGTGGTGAGTACGCCGACAGAAAACCCAGATGTAGCCGTGAACAAACCCTGAATCAGCGCGAGTCAGTGATTCGTCGCTGATTCGTTCCAGACTCGTTCCAACTGTTAATCGGGAACAGATTTTCTGGCTTCGAACCAACCAATCGGCCTGCCCTCGGCATATTCCGCTTTCGCTTCGCGCCCGAAATCCCTATGTGTCGCCTGTCATACGCGGCCAATATGGGCGCGCTCCCGACAATGCGAGGCAGAGAGCCTTATTTCCAGGCCGATGAACATCCATCCGAAACACACTGAACCGCTGATCCTGTCGGGTCGAGACGTGACGGCCGTGCTCGGCCCGACCAACACCGGCAAGACCCATCTCGCCATCGAACGCATGGTGGCGCATGAAAGCGGCGTCATCGGCCTGCCGCTCAGGCTGCTTGCCCGCGAAGTCTATACGCGCGTCTGCGAGAAGGTCGGCGCCCATAAGGTGGCGCTCATCACCGGCGAGGAAAAGATCCAGCCGGCGGGCGCGAAATACTCGGTCTGCACCGTGGAAGCGATGCCGCGCGAGACCGACGCCGCCTTCGTTGCCATCGACGAGGTCCAGCTCGCCGGCGATCTCGAACGCGGACACATCTTCACCGATCGCATCCTGCATCTGCGCGGCCGGCAGGAGACGCTGCTGCTGGGCGCGGCCACCATGCACGGCATCCTGCAGCGCCTGCTGCGGGGCGTGTCGGTGGTGACCCGGCCACGCCTATCGCATCTTGCCTATGCCGGCTCGAAGAAGCTGACCCGCCTGCCGCGGCGCACCGCGATCGTCGCCTTCTCGGCCGACGAGGTCTATGCCATCGCCGAGCTGATCCGCCGCCAGCAGGGCGGTGCCGCCGTCGTGCTCGGCGCGCTCAGCCCGCGCACCCGCAACGCCCAGGTGGCGCTGTTCCAGTCGGGCGACGTCGACTACCTCGTCGCCACCGACGCCATCGGCATGGGCCTCAACCTCGACCTCGACCACGTCGCCTTCGCCCAGAACCGCAAATTCGACGGCTACCAGTACCGCAACCTGACGGCGGCCGAGCTCGGCCAGATTGCCGGCCGCGCTGGCCGGCATCTGCGCGACGGCACCTTCGGCGTCACCGGCCAGGTCGATCCGCTGGATGATGAACTGGTCAACAAAATCGAGGCGCATGATTTCGACCCGGTGAAAGTACTGCAGTGGCGCACCGCGCATTTCGATTTCGCCAACCTCGATGCGCTGAAGCGGTCGATTGAGACCAACGCCCCGGTCGAAGGCCTGACGCGCGCGCTGCCGGCAGTAGACGCACAGGCGCTCGAGCATCTGTCGCGCGACGAGGACGTCCGGGCACTCACCACCGATGCCAGGCGCGTGGCGCTGCTGTGGGAAGCCTGCGCGCTGCCCGACTACAGGAAGATCGCGCCGGCCCAGCACGCCGACTTGATTGCCTCCATTTACATGGACCTTGCCAGGCATGGCCATGTCGACGAGAACTACATGGCCGAGCAGGTGCGCCGTGCCGACACCACCGAAGGCGACATCGACACGTTATCGCACAGGATTGCCCAGATCCGCACATGGACCTTCGTTTCCAACAGGCCCGGCTGGCTGGCCGATCGGGCACATTGGCAGGAAAAGACGCGCGAAATCGAAGACAGATTGTCCGATGCGCTGCATGAGCGGTTGACGAAACGTTTTGTAGACCGCAGGACTTCCGTCCTCATGCGGCGCCTTAGAGAAAACACGATGCCTGAAGCCGAAATCAGCCCAACCGGAACCGTCCTCGTCGAAGGCCATCACGTCGGCGAGTTGCAAGGTTTCCGCTTCACCGCCGACCAGAGCGCCGGCGGCGAAGACGCCAAGGCGGTGCGGGCGGCGGCGCAGAAGGCGCTTGCCGCCGAGTTCGAGGCGCGGGCCGAGCGCTTCGGCGCCTCGGCCAATGGCGACATCGCGCTGGGTTCGGATGGCACGCTGCGCTGGATCGGCGCCCCGATCGGCACGCTGGTCGCCGGCGAAGACGCTTTGAAGCCGCGTCTGGTTCTGCTGGCCGACGAGCAACTCACCGGCCCGGCCCGCGACAAGGTTGCGGCGCGCGCCGAGCGCTTCGTCAATTTCCAGATCGAATCCCTGCTGAAGCCGCTGGTCGATCTCAAGAATGCCGAGCAGATCACCGGCATCGGCCGCGGCATCGCTTTCCAGCTTGTCGAGCATTTCGGCCTCATCAACCGTCGCGACATCGCCGACGAGATGAAGTCGCTCGACCAGGAAGGCCGCGCGGCGCTTCGCCGTCTCGGAGTGCGCTTCGGCGCCTACCATGTCTTCGTGCCGGCGCTGATCAAACCGGCGCCGGCCGGGCTGATAACGCTGCTGTGGGCGCTGAGAAACGACGGCAAGGACAAGCCCGGTTTCGGCGATGTCGTTCACGCACTGGCCTCCGGCCGCACCTCGGTGGTCATCGATCCGACCTTCGACAAGACCTTCTACAAGCTTGCCGGCTACCGCAATCTTGGCCGGCGTGCTGTACGCGTCGATATTCTCGAACGGCTGGCCGACCTGATCCGGCCGGCGACCAACTGGAAGCCGGGCCTCGGTCCTCGCCCCGACGGCGCCTATGACGGCCAGTCCTTCATGGTGACGCCGCCGATGATGTCGATTCTCGGCGCCACCGCCGACGACATGGAAGAAATCCTGAAGGGACTCGGCTATCGCGCCGATGCCAAACCGGCGGCCGAGGTCAAGGCGCGGCTCGAAGCACAGGATAATGCCGCGCGTGACGCGGCCGCTGCAAAGCAGGCGGCGGAAGAGGCTGCGCGAGTCGAGCAGGCGAGGATGGCGGAAGCATCTGCCGCGGCAGAGCCGCCGGCGGAGGCTTCGGAACCTGTGTCGGATGCGGCTCCTGTTGCGGAGGCGGCGGCCGAAGCTGTGACCGAAGCGACGGCAGAGCCTGTCGCGGAAGCTCCAGCCCCTGAAGCTGCGGCAGAAGTCACGCAAGAGACCCGGCCCGCCGCGGAGGCGACTGCTGAAGCGCCTGCGGAACCGGCGGCCGAGCCAACGGCGGAACCTGGGGCGGAAACTGAGGCTGCGGCACCGGCAGAACCGCCGGTTTCCGACACTACGGAAGCATCGCCGGCCGAACCTGCAGCGACGGCAGGAGCCGTCGCCGGCGAAGCTGCTCCAGAAGCCGAGGAGCCAAAACCCATCCTGTTATGGCGGCAGGGTCGTTTCGACCAGCGCCCGCGTCATCGCCAGCATGACAACCGCCCCCGGGACAATCATCGGGACAATCGCGCGCGCAATGGTCAAGCTGCGCCGGACAGCCGCAGCGATGCGCCGGTAGATGCCGGCGGGCAACCGACGCCGGGCGACCGGCCCGCCCGTCAGGGGCGCCACGACCAGCGCGACGGCGCCGGCAAGCCGCGCTTCGATCGCAGCAAGTTCAAGCCCAGGCCGCAAGGCGACGCGGCAGATCAGCGCGCCGGCAAGCCGCAAGGTGAACGCCCGGACCGGCGCGAAAACCGGCCCGACTGGAAGGCTGGCCGGCAGGACGGCAAAGGCGGCGCCCAAGGCGCAAAGCCGGCGTTCCAGCCAAAGCCGCGTGAGGAACGCCCGGTCCGCTTCGATCCGGACTCGCCCTTCGCCAAGCTCGCCGCGTTGCGCGACCAGCTGAAGAAGTAAGCTGCTCGTCCAATGGTCACTGATGCCCGCCAGCGCATCGACAAGTGGCTGTTCTTCTCGCGCGCGGTAAAATCGCGCACGCTGGCAGCCAAGCTGGTCGTCGCCGGACGCGTCCGCATCAATCGCGACAAAGCAGCGCAGGCCTCCGATACGGTCCGGCCGGGCGACGTTTTGACCATCACGCTGGAGCGGCGGATCTTCGTCTGGAAAGTCCTTGGCACCGGCGTACGGCGTGGCCCGGCCGAAGAGGCCCGCCTGCTCTACGAGGACATGTCGCCGCCCCCCGCGCCCAAGGGCGAGGCGCTTCCGGATGCGGTGCCGCCGTTGCGCGAGGCCGGCAGCGGTCGCCCGACGAAGAAGGAACGCCGCCAGACCGACCACCTGCTCGGCGACGATTGAGCAAGGTCGAACGCCCGCTTTGCCGGCCTTCCGGAATTCCATTCCGGAAACCGCGGCACCGCTGGCAGGGGCCGCCCTTGCCACCGGCGGACAAAGGCGTTACCTCACCAAAAAAGCCCAACAAAATGGGACGTCCCGGAGCCGACCAATGACCTACGTCGTGACCGACAATTGCATAAAATGCAAATACATGGACTGCATCGAGGTCTGTCCGGTCGACTGCTTCTACGAAGGTGAGAACATGCTCGTCATCCACCCGGACGAGTGCATCGATTGCGGTGTCTGCGAACCGGAATGCCCGGCCGACGCGATCAAGCCCGACACCGAGTCGGGCCTCGACAAATGGCTGCAGATCAACACCGAATATGCCGACAAATGGCCCAACATCACCGCCAAGAAGGAGCCGCCGGCCGACGCTAAGAATTTCGATGGCGAAACTGGCAAGTTCGAGAAATATTTCTCCCCCGAGCCCGGCGAAGGCGACTGACGAGCCTGCCGGCTGCGGCGGCCTGACGCCGCGTAACAGCCGTGATACATTAACCGCCTTGACAGGCGGCGACGGCGCGTGGCCTTCGCGCGTGCAGCAAAACCTTGATTCTTCCGACTTTTTGTGTTATATCAACCAAACATGCCGGTGACACAACGTCGATTTATGGCGCAAACGCCCCAAATCACTGAAAGGTGAATTTCTCAATCCGGACCAGAGCGATCTGGGGCAGGCGGTCGCAATGTTGCGATTTGCCGGTCCTGGCCTTTCCGGTGAGTTCATCGTTGTGTGGCTGAGGACCGGTCACCCCGGTCGCACGAGTTCGGGCCGGCACGATGCCGGTACCACAACAAGGAGTTCAGGGCGTAATGGCAACGATCACCCCGCAGAAGAAGTCCACCGCAGCGCGCCACGGTTTCAAGACCGGCGAGTACATCGTTTATCCGGCGCATGGTGTCGGCCAGATCGTCTCGATCGACGAGCAGGAAGTCGCGGGCCACAAGCTGGAGCTGTTCGTCATCGACTTCCAGAAGGACAAGATGCGCCTCAAGGTGCCGGTCGCCAAGGCGACCTCGATCGGCATGCGCAAGCTGTCGGAAGAGGATTATGTCGAGCGCGCGCTGAAGGTCGTGCAGGGCCGCGCCCGCGTCAAGCGCACCATGTGGTCACGCCGTGCCCAGGAATATGATGCCAAGATCAACTCCGGCGATCTGATCTCGATCTCGGAAGTGGTGCGCGACCTTTACCGCGCCGATAACCAGCCGGAGCAGTCCTATTCCGAGCGCCAACTCTACGAGGCGGCCCTCGACCGCATGGCCCGCGAGATCGCGGCCGTCAACCGCATGTCGGAGACCGAAGCGGTCCGCCTCATCGAGGTGAACCTCAACAAGGGCCCGAAGCGCGGCGCCAAGGCCGACAACGAGGAAGCCGAGCAGGAAGAAGCTGCCTGAGCCTTTTCGCCCAGGAAACATGGAAAACCCGGCCTCGCGCCGGGTTTTTTTGTCTTAGCTGACCGGCGACGGGCATATCTAACCTTCGCCGCCCTCCCTTTCCGCCTCGTGCTTCAGCGTGGCGATGAACCGCTTGGTCCGCTGGCGTTCCGGGTTGCTGAACAGCACCGCGGCCGGGCCTTGTTCGACGATGTTGCCGGCATCGAGGAACACCACTTCCCGCGCGATCTTGGAGGCGAGCCGCAGGTCATGCGTCGCCATCACCATGGTCGTGCCCTCGCTGGCGAGCTTGCCGAGCACGTCAACCACCTCCTGCGCCAGTTCCGGATCGAGTGCCGAGGTCGGCTCGTCGCAGAGCAGGACCTTCGGCGAAGGCGCCAGCGCCCGGGCAATCGCCACGCGCTGCTGCTGGCCGCCCGACAGGGTCGCCGGCCAGGCATCGGCCTTGTGCGCCATGCCGACTTTTTCGAGCAGGGCCAGCGCCCGTTCGCGCGCCCTCTCCTTGGGCCATTTCAGCACCGTCACCAGCCCCTCCATGATGTTCTCGATCGCAGTGCGATGCGGAAACAGCTGGAAATTCTGGAACACCATGCCGGTCTGCAGCCGCAGCCGCTGGATATCCCTGGTCGAGACCCTGCCGCCGGGATGGAATTCGAGTGCATCGTCGCCGATCCGTACCGTGCCTGAAGTCGGCAGCTCGAGCAGGTTGATGCAGCGCAAAAGCGTGCTCTTCCCTCCGCCCGACGGCCCGACAAGCGCCGTAACGCTGCCTTCCTCGATCGTGACGGTGACGCCCTTCAGCACCAAATTGTCGCCGAAACGCTTTTCGATGTTGGTGAGGCCGATCATGCGCGCGCCTCCAGGAAGCCGCCATAACGGTTGAGCCGCGTTTCCAGCCGCGCCTGCAAGGCCGACAGCACGGAGCTCATGACCAGATAGAGGGCCGCTGCCTCGACATAGAGGATCAGCGGCTCATAGGTGGTGGCGACGATGCGCTGCGCTGCCTGGAACATCTCCGGCACAGTGATGGCGGCGGCGAGCGAAGTGTCCTTGACCAGCGAGATGAAGGTGTTGGACAGCGGCGGCACGGCGACGCGGCCCGCCTGTGGAAGAATGGTGCGCCGCATTGCCTGGGCCCAGGTCATGCCGATCGAATAGGCCGCTTCCCACTGGCCCTTGGGCACCGAACCGATGACGGCGCGGATGATTTCCGACGAATAAGCACCGATGTTCAAGGTGAAGCCGATCAGTGCTGCTGGAAAGGCGTCGAGCAGGATGCCGACCGATGGCAGGCCGTAGAAGATAAGGAACAGTTGCACGAGAAGCGGCGTGCCGCGGAATATCCAGACGTAGAAGCGGACCACGGCGACCAGCGGTTTGGGACCGAACAGCCGGACAAGCGCTACAACCAGGCCTAGGACAAGACCGAATGCAAACGACAGCAGCGTCAACGGCACGGTGAAGATCAGTGCAGCCCACAGCAGCGTAGGCAGGGATTCCAGCATCAATTGCAGCCAGTGCGGCACGAAGGCTCCTCCTTGCCAGATTGCCGTCGCTCATATCACGCGAAAGCGGCGGGCCGTCGAAAGACAGCTCGCCGCGATACGAACGACGCGGGCCGGCATTCGGCCCACACGAGAAAGCCGTTTTACTTCGAAACGTCCTGGCCGAAATAGGTGTCGGCGATTTTCTTGTAGGTGCCGTCGGCCTTGATGTCGGCCAGCGCCTTATTGATGGCGGCCACCAGTTCCGGATCGCCCTTGCGCACGATGACGCCGGAATAGTCGGCGTTTTCTTCCTGGGCGGCAATCTTCACATTGGCGTCGGGCTTGTGCTTCTTGAAGTCGAGGAAGGACAGGCTGTCGTTGATGGTGGCGTCGGCGCGGCCGGTAAGAAGCAGCTGGATCGACTGGTCGAAGCCGTCGGTGCCGACGAGTTCGGCGCCGTTGGTTTCAGCCAGCTTGCCGAAGTTCGAAGTCAACGACTGCGCCGCCTTCTTGCCCTTGAGATCGGCGAAAGCCTTGATGTCGGTGTTGTCGCCGCGCACGATCAGCACTGCCTTGGAGGCGATGTAAGGATCGGAGAAATCATATTTAGCCTTGCGCGCCTCGGTGATGCCGACCTCGTTGATGACGGCATCGTAGCGGTTGGCGTCGAGACCGGCGATCAGCCCGTCCCATTTGCCTTCGAGGAACTGGGCCTTGACGCCGAGGCGCTCGGCGATGGCCCGCGCGATCTCGACGTCGAAGCCGACCAGCGCGCCGGAAGCATCATGATAGGTGAAGGGCGCATAGGTTCCTTCCGTGCCGACCTTGAAGACGCCGGCCTGCTTGATCTGGTCGAGATTGGCGCCGGCATGACTGGCGGCGACGGCCAGAACCTGCAGCGTTCCGGCGATAATGAGCGATTTGAGCCATTTCATTTTTCTGTGATCCCGTCCTTGGCCGATGTCCGGCGTCATTGCGAGTGCCGGAAAATGACAGATGCGCGATGCCAGAATAAGAAACTAAATTTCAAAAATCTCGCGCCCTTGAAATCCAATTCTCAACCAGCATCTCCCGGCGCCATCCGGCTGAGTCAAGGCCGGTGGCGAATCGCCTGGAACAGCACAATCGACATGACAGTCCGGGGGAACATTCCCCCGCATGGCACGTTCTTCGCTGTTGTAGGGCGCGGCGCCGCCATTTCAACCATCGGCGCCAACTCACGATTCGATTGCACCGCAACGCCTGGAGCAGGAGCGCGGCATGATGGAAGACAGTGCAGGACGGACCATGGTTCGCGCGGCGATGAAAGCCCCTTATCTGGAACGTGACGAAGAGCATCTCCTGGCGCTGCGCTGGAAGGAAAACAATGACCAGCACGCGCTGCACCGCATCACCGTCGCGCATATGCGGTTGGTCATTTCCATGGCGTCGCGGTTTCGCCACTACGGCCTTCCGCTGGGCGACCTGATCCAGGAAGGCCATGTCGGGCTGCTGGAGGCAGCGGCCCGTTTCGAGCCCGAGCGCGAGGTGCGGTTCTCGACCTACGCGACTTGGTGGATTCGCGCCTCGATGCAGGACTATATCCTGCGCAACTGGTCGATCGTGCGCGGCGGCACTAGCTCGGCGCAAAAGGCGCTGTTCTTCAACCTGCGGCGTCTGCGCGCCCGCCTGGCAAACGGCGCCGAGCAGATGTCGAATGCCACGCTCTACCGCGAAGTGTCGGCGGCTCTCGGGGTATCGGAGGCCGATGTGGCGATGATGGATTCCCGCCTTTCGGCGCCGGACAGCTCGCTCAACACGCCGCTAGCCGACGATGCGGGCGCAACCGAGCGGATGGAGTTCCTGGTTTCGGATGACCCGCTGCCCGATGAGGTCGTCGGCGATACGATCGACGTCGAACGCCGTTCGGTCTGGCTGAAGACGGCGCTCGGCGCGCTCAATGCGCGAGAACTCAGGATTATCGAGGAGCGCCGGCTGAGCGACGAGGGCGCGACGCTCGAAGCGCTCGGCGAGACGCTCGGCATCTCCAAGGAACGTGTCCGCCAGATCGAGGCGCGCGCCATGGAAAAGCTCAAGGCGGCGCTGGTGAAGCAGAACCCGGAATTTCTCGCAGCCTGAATCGCGTCGGCTGCTATTTGTCGGTGACGATCTTGACCTTGTCGCCGGCCGAAACCGCGGCACCCGGCGACAGCGCGTTGAGCACCCTGAACAAATCCAGCTTGCGGTCGACGCCGACCATCTGTGCGGCCAGGGAGCCCATTGTCTGGCCGGGCTGCACCGTGACGATGCGGATACGCAGCGGCTTCAACGCCGCCTTCTCGGCAGCACTCAGGATGCGGAACGAGCCGCTGACCGAGCGCGCCACCGTGCTCAGCGAGGTGCTGGCCGAAGGTGCCGCGGTCAGCAAGCGGTAGACCTGGCCGCCGGCGCGGATCACCGCAATATCGAATTGCCAGCCATCGGCGCCGGCATGCGCGGTTGCCGCTTCGTTGCCGTTGATCGTCTCCTGGCGCACGCTGCTGTCGTCGAGGCCGGCAACCCAACCGCTGCGGATGTAGTCGGTCAGCGAGCGGTTCTTGTCGATCGAAACGCCGTCGAAGCGGATCGCCATGTCGCCCGGGCCGGTCGCCGTCACCGCCGCCGCCGAATTGTCGATGATGAAGCCGTTGGGCACCGAGAACGACACGCCGAGGCCAGGATGCAGGAAGGTTTCGCCGCGCACATAGCCTTCCTCCGGCGTGTCGCCGTAAAGCAGCCCGTCTACGCCGGCAAGAAATGAATCGCGGTCGCGCGACCCGACACCGGGCGCGCCGAACTGGCGGGCGTGGCGCTGCGCGAGATCGATACGCTGCGGCGTGTTGGGGTGCGTCGCCAGGAAGTCGAGGCTGGCGTCGGTAGCGCCGCTGATCGAGCGGAAATCGGTATAGGCCGACATCGACTGCAGGAAGCGGCCGGCGGCGTAGGGATCGAAACCGGCTTCGCCGATCGACTTGATGCCGATTGCGTCGGCCTCCAGCTCCTGATTGCGCGAGAACTGGGCCAGCCTCAGCTTGCCGCGGATCAGTGCCGCCTTGGCCGTCGGGTTGTCGCCGAGCACATCCGAAACGACCTTGGTCGCCAACCCCTCCTCGGCTTCCAGTTGCTGGCGCTGCAGGCCGTGGTTGGCCGTAACGTGGCCCATCTCATGCGCAATGACGGCGGCAAGCTCGGCCGAATCGTTGGCCAGCGCAAGCAGGCCGCGGGTGATGTAGAGATAACCGCCCGGCAGCGCGAAGGCATTGACGTTGGGCGAGTTGAGGATGGTGATGCGGTAGGTCTGGGTTGGGTTGGCCGACACCACGGTCAGTCTGCCGACGATCTTGGCCACCATGCGCTCGAGCTTGGGGTCGGAATATTCGCCGCCATAGGTGGCGAGGATGCGCGGGTGCTGCGCCTTCGCCAGTTGAGCGAGCTTGCCGTTGGCGGCGACATTGTCGACCGTGATCGGCTTGTCTGAGGGCTGAAAGCCTGATTCCTGCACGTCGGGAGGCGTGAACATCTGGCAGCTTGCCAGCGCCACGGCGAGACCGGCCAGCGCCAGAAAGCGCGCCAGCGGTTTCACCCTCCGATTGTCGATGCCGGTCGGCAGATCGGCTTCCTTTCAAGTCCTGGCACGTGACCGCGAAAATCGGGCGCGATTTCCGGAAAGCATCACGCGCAAATCAAGTGCTACGGCGTCCTTCGTGCGTCCGACAGATGCGAGGCAGCAAGGGCAAATCACGGTCTAGGCCGGACCAGCTCCTGGCGGACCTAGCCACACTACCTCGACCATGGCAAGCAAGCGCCGCTTCGCCTTCCGCCGGTTTGACCATAAATTATGTCCGCTTCCGGGCAACATCTCGTGATCCAACCGCAAACGGACCCGAGCCGATATAGCGTCGGAATGCCTCCGGTCCAGCCCCGACGAAAAAATCGGCCGCGGTGCCCGTCGCGGCAACCGTGCCACCATCCAGGAAAACCATGTTTTGGCCGATACGGCGCGCATCGTCCGGCTGGTGCGTGACGAATAGCACCGTCATGCACTGCTCCGAATGGACGTCGGCCACCAGGTCGAGCATGTCGTCGCGCAGTGCCGGTCCGAGCGAAGCGAACGGCTCGTCGAGCAACAACACCGGCCGGTCGCGCACCAGGACACGGGCGAGCGCGACGCGCTGCCGCTCGCCGCCGGAGAGTTCGCGCGGCAGCCGGCTTTCCTTGCCGGCAAGGCCGACGCGCTTCAGCGCTGCGGCGATTGCGGCGCGGTCAGCCTCGCTCAGCCTGAGCGAAGGCGAGCGGCCGAGCCCGACATTCTGCTCGAGGGAAAGATGGGCAAACAGGTTGTTTTCCTGGAACACCATCGATACCGGCCGCGCTGATGGCGGCGCAGTGCTGAGGTCGGCGCCGCCGATCAGCACGCGGCCCGACCGCGGCGTCTCGAAGCCGGCCACCAGATTGAGCAGCGTCGACTTTCCCGAACCGCTCGGCCCCATGATCGCGGTGATTTCCGACGCCGGGAAATCGACATCGAATATAAGCGGCGTTTCACCATAGCTGAACGAGACATTATCGAGCCGCACGGCCGCGCCTTTTTCCACCGAAATGGACCGTTCCGGGCTGGTCGGCATCATGATTTCTCCCTCCTTCCCAGCCAGTCCGCGGCCAGCACCAGCGCCAGGCAGACAAGGCCGAGCAGCAGCGCCAGCCCGGCCGCATCCTCGGTGCGGTAACTGCCCATGCGCGCCAGCAGCAGATAGGGCAAGGTCTGCACGGAATCGCTGCCGAATAGCGCAATGACGCCGAGATCGCCGAGCGACAGCGCCATGGCGAAAGCGAAGCCGGTGGCGAGCGGCCGCCGCAGCGACAGCCAGTCGACCAGCCGCAACCGGTTCCAGCCCGAGATGCCAAGCTGTGCACAGAGCCGTTCGTGGCGTTCGCTCGCCGCGTCATAGGCAGGGCGGATGGCGCGGATGGCGAACGGCATCGCCATCACCGCATTGACCGCAACGACCATGACAGGGGCGATCGCAAAGACATCGCTGACGGTGCGCAAGAGCAGGAACCAGCCGGCGCCGATGACGATGGGCGGCACCACCAGGACGAACCCCGCACCGGTGTCGGCCAGATGTTCGAGCAGTGTCCGCCGGCCCTGCCGCCGGGTGAGCGCCAGCGCCCGGCGCGCCATGACCAGCGACAGCGACAACGCCACAGAGAGCAGCGCCGATAGGAGAGAGAGCACGGCACTGGTCGCCGTCGCTTGCCGCACCGCGCCCTCGCCGGCCAGGCGGCCGAGATCGGCGCCAAGCCCGGCTGCCAACGTGGCCGCCATCGGCCCGGCGACAAACAGGAGTGCGAGCCCGATCGCCAATGCGTTCAGCACGGTCTCGGCCGCACCGGCTGAAAAATACCGGCGCGGCGCCACCGGCAGATTGGCATCCCCGACCATATTGGCGCCGAGCCGCGTCAAGGCCAGCACGACGACGAAGGTCAGGGCAATCTGCAGCAGGGTCAGCGTCACAGCCCGCGCCGGGTCGAAGTCGAAACGCAGCGCCTGGTAGATGGCAACCTCGAGCGTCGTCGCGCTGGGTCCGCCGCCGAGCGTAAGCACGATGGTGAAGGAGGTGATGCACAGCATGAAAACGAGCCCGGCAACGCCCGGCAAGGCCGCACGCAGCGGCGGCCATTCGATCAGCCGGAAGGCCGGCGCAGCACCCATGCCAAGCTGGCTCGCCAGCCGCCATTGGTCGGCCGGCACGGTCTGCAACGCCTCCAGGAACAGCCGCGTCGCCAGCGGCAGGTTGAAGAAGACATGGGCGACGAGAATGCCCGACAGGCCATAGATGCCGGGCCAGCTCTGCCCGCCAATCGCGCCGAGCGTGCCGGCGAAATAGCCGGCGCGGCCATAGAGTGCCAAGACGCCGAGTGCGGCAACAATGGCCGGCAGCGCCAGCGGCACGGCGAAAAGCTGCAGGATAAAGCCTCGCCCGAAAAAACGTGGATGCCGCGACAGGGCGCGCGCGACGAACAGCGCCGGTGCAACGGAGAGCAGGGTCGACAACAGAGCCTGCCAGAGCGTGAAGCGGGCGACACGCAGGAGATAGGAATCGAAAGCGGCGGCGGCGCCGGACAGGTCGCGTGTGGCTTCGACGACGAGCCCGGCGAATGCACCGCCGATCAGCAGCGCGATGGCGGCGAGCGCGACGATGCCGGCAGTGACGCGGGGATCGGCCGGATGACGCGTACGCATGTTGCGCTACCCGACACTACGACAGGTGTTGATCGAAGGAAATACCTGACAATGGCCGAGCCCACCCCTCTCTGGCCTGCCGGCCATCTCCCCCTCAAGGGGGGAGATTGCGCACTCAGCCGCCTTCGCCAATGTCACAAGTGGCAGGACGAGGAGAGGCGACAAAGCTGCCGATCTCCCCCCTTGAGGGGGAGATGGCCGGCAGGCCAGAGGGGGGTGGCTTGGCGCAAACATCCGACGAGGCTTGAGCCCTACTTGCTCATCACCGCCAGCCACTCGTCGACCCAGGCCTTGCGGTTGGCGGCGACGTCTTCCGGGCTGAACAGCAAGGTCTTGGTCGGCTTGACCAGCTTATCGAACGCCGGGTTGAGCGGCTTGTCGGTTTTGCCGGCCGGGAACATCCAGTTGGTTTCGGGAATGACATCCTGGAATTTCGGTCCGGTCATGAAGGCAATGAACTTTTCTGCCAGCGGGTTCTTCGCACCCTTGGTGGTGATCCCCGCAACCTCGATCTGCAGATATTCGCCCTCCTCGAAGGACGCCGCCTGGTAGCGCTCGGTGTTTTCGGCGACCATGTGGTAGGCCGGCGAGGTGGTGTAGGACAGCACCATCGGCGCCTCGCCCTTGGTGAACAGGCCGTAGGCCTCGCTCCAGCCCGGCGTTACCGTCAGCACCTTCGCCTTGAGTTTGGCCCAGGCTTCCGGCGCCTTGTCGCCATAGACCGACTTGACCCACAGCAGCAGGCCAAGGCCCGGCGTCGAGGTGCGCGGATCCTGGATGACGATCTTCTCTCCGGCATCGCCCTCGACCAATTCCCTGAGGCTCTTCGGCGGGCTCTTCAGTTTTTCGGTATCGTAGACGACGGCGAAATAGCCATAGTCGAACGGCACGAAAATATCGTCGCTCCAGCCGCCCGGCACATTGACGCCCGAGACGGCGCCGTGCGGCGAAAACAGGCCGGTTGCCTTGGCGTCGGCGGTTAAGTTGGTATCGAGGCCAAGTACGATATCGGCCTTGGTCGCGGCGCCTTCCAGCTTCACACGGTTGAGCAGCGCCACGCCGTCGGCGACCGAGACGAATTCGACGACGCAACTGCATTCGGCCTCGAAGGCCTTCTTCACCGCCGGTCCCGGACCCCAATCGGCGGTGAAGCTTTCATAGGTATAGACCGTCAGTCTATCCTGTGCCGATGCCTGCCCTGGCAGGGCGAGCGCGGATGCCGCAAGCAGGACAATTGAGACAAGAGAGTGGAAAAAACTGCGCATCGGCGCCTCCTTCGTTCGCGTTGAAAGGAATTGAGGCGTCGGGCTGTCCGAAACGTCTAATCCCTCCGCCGGTACAAACCGGATCAGGTTCAGCGGGTTGGCAGTCTTGCCTCTCAGCCGGTCCGCGAAGATCGCGTCCGGCACCCCGTTAGAGCGTTGCGACACATAGGCCCGGCCGAAGTGCTGCGCAAGCGGAAGTTTGCCGGGCATCCAAAGCCCAGCCTTCCGTTTCGTCTGCCGTTTCATCTTCCGTTTCCGGGGCAGGGCTGGTAAGGGCCACGAGATATGAGCACATTCACCATCCTGCTTGGCGGCGATCTCATCCGCACGCCGCTGCTCGACCGCCAAGTCGAAGGCTCGCGCGTCATCGCCGCCGACGCCGGCATCGGACATGCCCGTATGCTGGGCCTGAGGCCGGAACTCTGGGTCGGCGATTTCGATTCGGTGCCTGCCGAGTTGCCGGAGGATCTGGCCGCCGTGCCACGGCAGGTGTTTCCCGCCGAAAAGGACAAGACCGACGGTGAACTCGCTATCGCCGCCGCGCTCGAACGCGGTGCGACCAGCCTTGTGCTCGCAGGCGCCTTCGGCGGCAAACGTACCGACCACATCTTCCTGCATCTGGCGCTGAGCGTCCGGCTGGCGGAAGGCGGGACGGAAGTGCTTTTGACCAGCGGCGCACAGGAAGGCATTCCCTTGCTGCCGGGAAAGACTGACTTCGACTATGCCGACGGCACGCTGTTTTCGGTGCTCGGCTTTTCGGATCTCGCCGGCCTGACAGTCACCGGCGCCAAATGGCCGCTCGACCATGTCGAGGTTGCGTTCGGCTCGTCGCTGACCATTTCCAACGAGGTCAGGGGCCGGCTGGAAATCGCGCTGGCCAGCGGCCGCGCGCTGCTGCTCGCGCATCCCTACCCTCTTCCGGAAAGCTGAGCCCAGAAAGCTGATATGGCGCCGCCACTTCTCAATCTCGACGGGATAAAGCTGACCTTTGGCGGCACGCCGCTGCTCGACGGTGCCGCCCTGACGGCCTCGGCTGGCGACAAGATCGCCCTGGTCGGCCGCAACGGCTCTGGCAAGTCGACGCTCCTCAAGATCGCCGCCGGGCTGATCGAACCGCAGGATGGCGAAGTCTTCCGCCAGCCCTCGGCAACCGTGCGCTACTTGCCGCAAATGCCCGACATGGACGGTTTTGCGACCGTCCGCGCCTATGTCGAGGCGGGGCTCGGGCCCGCCGACGATCCCTACCGCGCCACCTATCTGATGGAGCATCTCGGCCTGACCGGCGAGGAACGGCCGAACGACCTCTCCGGCGGCGAGGCGCGGCGCGCCGCCCTCGCCCGCGTCATGGCGCCGGAGCCCGACATTCTCCTCCTCGATGAGCCGACCAATCACCTTGACCTTTCGGTTATCGAATGGCTGGAGGAGGAGCTTGCCCGCACCTCCTCGGCACTGGTCGTCATCTCGCATGACCGCCGTTTTCTCGAGCGCGTGTCACGCGCCACAATCTGGCTCGACCGCGGCCAGACCCGCCGTCTCGACAAGGGCTTTGGCTATTTCGAGGAATGGCGCGACACGGTGCTGGAGGAGGAAGAGCGCGAGCAGCACAAGCTCGGTCGCCAGATCGTCCGCGAGGAGCACTGGCTGCGCTATGGCGTGACAGCGCGGCGCAAGCGCAACATGCGCCGGCTCGGTGAGTTGCAGACCATGCGCCAGCGCTTTCGTGGTCATCGCGGCGCCGAGGGTGCGGCGACGATGACAGCCAGCGACGCCGCCGAATCCGGCAAGCTGGTGATCGAAGCCAGGAACATCGAGAAGAGCTTTGGCGATCTGACCGTGGTCAAGGGATTCTCGACCCGCATCCAGCGCGGCGATCGCGTCGGTCTGGTCGGGCCGAACGGCGCCGGCAAGACGACGCTGTTGAAGATGCTGACCGGCGAATTGAAGCCGGACGCAGGCACGGTGCGGCTCGGCACAAATCTGGAGATCGCCACGCTCGACCAGAAGCGCGAAGCCGTCGACCCGCAGGAGACACTGGCGCAGTATCTGACCGACGGGCGCGGCGAGAACCTCGTCATCAATGGCGAGCAGCGCCACGTCGTCTCTTACATGAAAGACTTCCTGTTCAAGCCGGAACAGGCGCGCACGCCGGTGCGCGAGCTTTCGGGCGGCGAGCGGGCACGGCTGATTCTCGCACGCGTTTTGGCGCGGCCGGCAAACCTGCTTGTGCTCGACGAGCCGACCAACGACCTCGATATGGAGACGCTGGAGCTGCTGCAGGAATTGGTCGCCGGCTTTGCCGGCACGGTGATCCTGGTCAGCCACGATCGCGATTTCCTCGACCGCACCGTGACCAGCATCATCGCGCCGGATGGTGACGGCCGCTGGATCGAATATGCCGGCGGCTATTCCGACATGCTGGCGCAGCGCGGCGGCACCAGGCTGGACGACCACAGGGCACGGCCAAAGGCAGAAGCCGGTGAAGCGACGGCGGCAAGCAGGAACGAAGCGGCCGCACCGAAGGGCCCGGCCAAGAAACTGTCGTTCAAGCAGAAATTCGCGCTGGAATCGCTGCCCAAGAAGATCGAGGCGGTGTCGGCCTCGATCTCGCGGCTGGAGAACAACATCGCCGATCCGGCCTATTACGAGCGTGACCCGGCCTCGTTCCAGAAGACGATTGCCGCGCTCGACAAGGAGCGCGTCACACTGGCAGCGCTCGAGGAGGAATGGCTGGAACTGGAAATGCTGCGCGAGGAGATGGAGGGGTAATTCGCGAGTTCAAGCACCTTGTCATTGCGACTAGAGAGGAATGCGCATATGTTATGCGCATACTGTGGAGGTGATCATGCGCAAAATTGCTGTGAATGCGGTTCGCCAGCCGGCAAATCTGTCGATCGACTCAAAGCTCATGAAGGAAGCCAAGGGGCTCGATGTGAATGTCTCGCGCGCCGCTGAAGCCGGCATCGCCGAGGCCGTGGCCGCCGAAAAGACGCGGCTGTGGAAGCTTGAGAACCGCGCGACGATAGATGCGTGGAACGAATATGTCGAAAAACACGGTATTCCGCTGGCAGAACATCGGCAATTCTGATGGCGCGCTACGACGTCTTCGCGGGTAGCATCGAAGGCGGCTATCTCCTCGACGTCCAGGCCGATCTGCTAGACCATTTCAAGACCCGGGTGGTCGTCCCGCTTCTGCCGGCTGCGATGGCGCCATCACCAATGCGAAAGCTCCACCCGATTTTCGAGATCAATGGTCGGAAATTGGTCATGGCCACCCATTTGATCGCCACGGTTGCGGCGACGGAACTGGGCGAGAGCCGACTGAATCTGACGAGGCATCACGACGAGATCGTGGCCGCGCTCGATATGCTGTTCCAGGGCTTCTGAACTGCTGGGGAGCTTCGGGGTGGCGGACCGTCTTCACCCCGCCGTCTTAGTCTGCCAGGCCTTCAGCGCCTCGTCGAACACCTTCTCGCCTGGAATGCCCTTTTCCATGGTGAGCAGCGCCCGCCGCCCGGTCTTGTAGACGACCGGCACGTCGATCCAGTCCTGGCCTCTGAGCAAGGTCAGATTGGCGTCTTCATCCGCCTTGGTATCGTTGAGCGCAACCAGGAAGAAACCGTCGGCGATCTTGGCCGGGATGCCGATCAGCGGGCTTCCGGCATCCTGCTCGGAGCCCTTCATGGCGACACGCAGGATGTTGTCGACGCCGCCGCCCTCGAAGCCGTCAGGCGTCAGGAAGATCATCTCGATGATATGGCTGGCCGGCAGCGTCTGGTCGGTGTTGCGACGGATCGTCATGCGCAACTGGATATCCTTGCCTGGAATGGTCGCCTCGGCGCGGATCGCCGGCTCGGGCGGCAAGTCGCCGCCGGGCGATTCCTGCACTAGCGACCAGACGATGTTGCCGGGCTCGGCCGAGCCTTGAGCGGTGCTGGTGCGCTCCTCGTAGAAGATCGCCTTCTGGCCGACGGCCAACGTGGCTTGCGGCGGAACTGCCGTTGGTGCCGCTGCCGGTGCGGGCGGCGGGGCGGCCGCTGCAGCATCGGCCGGCGCTGCTGCCCCGTTGGCGGGCGGCGTCGCGGGAGTTGGTGCAGCGGACCCATCGACTGCTGGAGCATTGGCCGTGGCTTGCTTGTCGGCGGGTGCGGCCGGTGCCGGCGCGGCGGGTGCCGGGGTGGTCGGCGCCTGTGCGGCCGATGGCGGCGTGGTCAGTGCGGCGACGGATTCGCCTTCGCCGATGCCCGCCTGCCCGGCCGCGGGGCCGGGATCGACTTCGTGGCCCTCGGGCGTCAGGCGCTGCGTGAACTTCGCGCCCTCGCCGGCCTCCGTGGGAGGCGCGGCGGCCGGTACGGCCGCATCGGCCTCCGGCTTGGCCGGGGCTGGTTTTACCAGCGGTTCGGTGGCGACGGCTTTGGTCGAGTCGAGGCCGAGCATGCTGCCGAACGCATCCTTGTTCAGCCAGATGCCATAGCCACCACCGGCAATGACAAGCAAGGCAATGGCGGCGGCGATCAGACCGCCATAGCTGCGCCTGCGCTCGGCAGGATGGAGCCGCTGGAACGTGTCCTCCGCGGGGCCGCCGTCGTTGGAAAAGTCGTCGCCCCGAAAAACGCCGTCTTGGCCGTCAGCCGTCGGAAGATCCATATCGGACGGCGGCGGACCAGCGCGCTCCTGAGAAAGAGCGACGGGCTGCGGCTTTTGCCAGTTCGGCGCCGGCTTGGCGGGCGTGGGCTGCCAGGCTGGCCCGGTCTTTGCCGGCTCGGCCTTGGCCGGCTGCCATGCCGGCTCCGTCTTTGCTGGCTGTCGGATATGGCTGGACTGGTTCTTGTTGCGGTCGATGGAGGAGAAGATGTCCTCCAGTTCCGCCAGCGGGTCGGGTGGCGGCGCAGGCTTGGCATAGTCCCGCTCGACTTTGGCGATGGCGTCTTCCAGTGCACGCATCTGCCGGTCGACATCGGAAGGCGTCATCGTGGCCTTCTCTGCCAGTTGTTTCGCGATTGACGAACGGGCCCTGTCATAGACCCTGGCGCGCACTTCCGCCGACGGCTCACCGAGTTTATCGAGCGCCTTTTTCAGAATAGGAACAAAATCTACCATACGTCAGTCGACCTGCATTTGTTTCTGGGCCGGCCCCCGCAAATCAGCCGCAATGCCCGGAAGGCTGAGAAACTAGTCTTGAAACGGATCGGTCACAAGTATCGTGTCGTCCCGTTCAGGGCTGGTGGAAAGGAGTGCGACCGGCGCGCCGATCAGCTCTTCGATGTAGCGGACGTACTTCACCGCCTGGGCCGGCAGGTCGTTCCAGCTGCGCGCGCCGGCAGTGGTGCCTTTCCACCCCTCCAGCGTCTCGTAGACCGGTTCGACGCGGGCCTGCGCACCCTGGCTGGCCGGCAGGTAATCGATCGCCTCGCCGTCGAGTCGGTAGCCGGTACAGACCTTGATCTCGTCCAGCCCATCGAGCACATCGAGCTTGGTCAGCGCAATGCCCTTGATGCCGTTGACGGCGACGGCCTGGCGGACCAGCACGGCATCGAACCAGCCGCAGCGCCGCTTGCGGCCGGTGACGACGCCGAATTCATGGCCGCGCGTGCCCAGGAACTCGCCGATCTCGTTCTTCTGTTCGGTTGGAAACGGGCCTTCGCCTACGCGCGTCGTATAGGCCTTGGTGATGCCGAGCACATAGCCGATGGCGCCCGGCCCGACACCCGACCCGGCGGCGGCCTGACCGGCAACCGTATTGGACGAGGTGACGAACGGATAGGTGCCGTGGTCGATGTCGAGCAACGTGCCTTGCGCGCCCTCGAACAGGATGCGCTCGCCGGCGCGGCGCTTGTCGTCGAGGATTTTCCAGACGCGGTCCATATAGGGCAGGATCTCGTCGGCCACCGAGATCAGCTCGCTCATGATCGCCTCATGCGTGACCTCGGCATGGCCGAGCCCGCGCCGCAGCGCATTGTGGTGCGTCAGCAGCCTGTCGACCTTCAAGGGCAGCGTTTCCAAATCCGCCAAATCCATCACCCTGACCGCGCGCCGGCCCACCTTGTCTTCATAGGCGGGACCGATGCCGCGACGGGTCGTGCCGATCTTCGTTCCGGAATTGGAAGCGGCGTCCTCGCGAAATCCGTCCAGCTCCCGGTGCAAGGACAGGATAAGCGCGGTGTTTTCGGCTATTTTCAGGCGGTCTGGCGTCACCTCGATGCCCTGCGCCTTCAATTTCGCAACCTCCGCGACGAAAGCGTGCGGATCGAAGACGACGCCATTGCCGATGATGGAAAGCTTGCCTTGCCGCACCACGCCGGACGGCAGCAGCGACAGCTTGTAGACCTTGCCGTCGACGACCAGCGTGTGGCCGGCATTGTGGCCGCCCTGGAAGCGCACGACAACATCGGCGCGCTCCGACAGCCAGTCTACGATCTTGCCTTTGCCCTCATCGCCCCATTGCGAGCCGACGACCACCACATTGGCCATATTTCTTTTCCCTTGAGACGCCGCACGAGCAGCTTGAAACAATTCGAAACGATAGGCCTCTATCGCATCGGCCCCCAAAATCGGAATCGATTTTCGGAAAAGCACGACGCGAGATTAAAGCCTTCCGACGCGTACTTTGTAGCGTCCAATTGCACGCACGTCGCTCTATAGCGTCAAGACCCGGCGAGCGCGACCACTCTTTGCCGCCCAAAACGCTCCGAGGCACAACAATTTTCGTCTTTGACATCATTTACTTGGGCTGGCGGTCGCAATAGGCCCACACCGACCGTCAAATTCCCTCTGCCTGGCCGGGAGTTCACGATGCATCGAGCCGCCTATCTGTTCCTGCTGTGCACCACCTTGCTGTGGGGCGGCAACTCCGTGGCGGGAAAGCTGGCGGTCGGTCATATCTCGCCGATGACGCTGGTCTTCCTGCGTTGGCTGCTGGCGGTTCTGATCCTGCTGCCGATCGGCTGGGGAACGCTACGCCAAGACTGGTCGGTGGTGCGCAGGCACTGGTTGCTGCTTGGCGGGCTCGGCGCTTGCGGCTTCGCCTTTTTCAATGCGATCTTCTACACGGCGCTCAACTACACGACGGCGATCAACGTCTCGATCGAGCAGGCGGCGATACCGATCGTGATCATCATCGCCAATTTCGTGCTGTTTCGTCTGCGGGTGAACCGGGTGCAGATGGCTGGCGTCGTGCTGACCATCATTGGCGTCGCGGTGACGGCGAGCCATGGCGACCTGCGCCAGCTTCTCAAGCTGGATCTCAACTTTGGCGACGCGATCATGCTGGTCGCCGTGCTTTGCTACTCCTTCTATTCGGTGGGGTTGCGGCTGAAGCCGGTCATCCGCTGGCAGAGCCTGATGCTGGCGCTGTCGGTTGCCGCACTCGTCACATCGCTGCCTTTCTTCCTGTGGGAGATTGCCGCCGGCAAGGTCATCGTCCCCGATGCCCGCGGCTGGGCGGTCGCGTTCTATACCGCCATCGGTGCTTCGGTCATCTCGCAGATCTTCTATATCAGGGGCAACGAGCTGATCGGCGCCAACCGGGCCGGCCTGTTCATCAATCTGGTGCCGATCTTCGGTACGCTGCTATCGGTGCTGATTGTCGGTGAGACATTCCAGCTCTATCAGGCGCTGGCTCTCGCGCTGGTGCTCGGTGGCATCAGCCTCGCCGAATACAGCGGACGGAAGATGGCGGCATCCGCTGCTGAATGAAGTCGCTTGCCGCGACGTTCCGCCGCCCCGCGTGCTGCTGCACACGGGGCGGCCGAATTTCAGGCTATCCCCACATCGAAATGCAGCCGCTTGGCGGAGTCGATCGATTTGTGCGAGCGCACCTGCGCCAACACGTTTTCCGGGAACGGCGCATCGAGATAGAGCAATGCGATGGCATCGCCGCCCGGCCGGTTGCGGCCGAGCTGGAAGTTGGCGATGTTGACGCCGTTCTCGCCGCACACCGTGCCGAGCAGGCCGATGATGCCGGGCGCGTCGGCATTGGTCGTGTAGAGCATGTGCTGGCCGACCTCTGCGTCGAGATTGATGCCCTTGATCTGGATGAAGCGCGGCTTGCCGTCCGAAAAACAGGTGCCGGCGATCGAGCGCGTCCTGTGCTCGGTCTTGACCGTCAGCTTGATATAGCCGTCGAACACGCCCGACTTGTCACGCTTGACCTCGGCGACGATAATGCCGCGCTCCTTCACCATGATCGGCGCCGACACCATGTTGACGTCGGAGACCTGCGGCCGGATCAGCCCGGCAAGGGTGGCACTGATCAGCGCGCGCGTGTTCATCGTCGCGGTCGAGCCGTCGAACAGTATCTCGACCTCCTTGATCGGATCCTCGGTGACCTGTCCGACAAAGGCGCCGAGCACTTCGGCAAGCTTGACGAAAGGTTTCAGCCGCGGCGCCTCTTCGGCGGTGATCGACGGCATGTTGATGGCGTTGGAAACGGCGCCCTTGATCAAATAGTCGGACATCTGCTCGGCGACATGCAGGGCGACATTCTCCTGCGCTTCGGTGGTCGACGCGCCGAGATGCGGCGTCGCCACGACATTCTCCATGCCGAACAGTGCGTTGTTGTCCGCCGGTTCGACCTCGAACACGTCGATGCCGGCGCCGGCCACCTTGCCGCTCTTCAGCGCCGCGATCAGGTCGGCCTCGACGATCAGCCCGCCACGGGCGCAGTTGATGATACGCACGCCGGTCTTCATCTTGGCGATCGCCGCGGCGTCGATGATGTTGCGCGTCTTGTCGGTAAGCGGCGTGTGCAGCGTGATGAAGTCGGCGCGGGCGAACAGCTCGTCGAGCTCGACCTTTTCGACGCCGAGCTCCTCGGCGCGGCTGTCCGACAGGAATGGATCGAAGGCGATGACATGCATCTTCAGGCCGACGCCGCGCGTAGCGACGATCGAACCGATATTGCCGCAGCCGATGATGCCCAGCGTCTTGCCGGTGATCTCGACACCCATGAAGCGGTTCTTTTCCCATTTGCCTGCGTGGGTCGAGGCGTTGGCCTCCGGTATCTGGCGGGCCAGCGCGAAGATCATGGCGACGGCATGCTCGGCGGTGGTGATCGAATTGCCGAAGGGCGTGTTCATCACGATGATGCCCTTGCGGCTCGCCGCCGGGATGTCGACATTGTCGACGCCGATGCCGGCGCGGCCCACGACCTTCAGCCTGGTCGCGGCATTGATCAGCTTCTCCGTGACCTTTGTCGCCGAGCGGATGGCCAGCCCATCATACTGGCCGATCACTTCGAGCAGTTTTTCCTTGTCCTTGCCGAGATCCGGCAAATAGTCGACCTCGATGCCGCGATCCCTGAAGATCTGCACGGCGGTGGTGGAAAGTTTGTCTGAGACGAGAACGCGGGGCATTGGCTTGGTCCTTTGCGATTGGCGTCCCTCCCCCTTGAGGGGAGGGTCGGCGCGAAGCGCCGGGGTGGGGTCGTTGCGGCCGGATGCGGCCAAATCTTTTTCTTTCTGGATGGCGGATCGTTGAGCGGGTGGAGGCGACCCCACCTGGCCCTTCGGGCCACCCTCCCCTCGAGGGGGAGGGAGTCAGGCCGCCGCTTTGAGCGACGCCTTTTGCGCCGCAAAGGCCCAGTCGAGCCAGGGCAGCAGCGCTTCGAGATCGGAGGTCTCGACTGTCGCGCCGCACCAGATGCGCAGGCCGGGCGGTGCATCGCGGTAGGCGCCGATGTCGTAGGCGACGCCTTCCTTGTCGAGCACCGAGACAATTGCCTTGGCGAACGCAGCCTGTCCATCGGCGTCGAGTGCAGCGACTTGCCGGTCGGTGAAGGAAAGGCAGACCGATGTGTTCGAACGCGTCGCCGGGTCTACGGCAAGATGGCCGAGCCAGGAAGATTTTCCGACAAAGCGATCGAGAACGGCGGCATTGGCATCCGCTCTGGTGACCAGCGCGTCAAGGCCGCCGATCGACTTCGCCCAACGCAGCGCGTCGAGATAGTCCTCGACGCACAGCATCGACGGCGTGTTGATGGTCTCGCCCTTGAATATGCCTTCGATCAGCTTGCCCCCCGAGGTGAGACGGAAGATCTTCGGCAGCGGCCAGGCCGGTTTGTAGCTTTCCAGGCGTTCCACGGCGCGCGGGCTGAGGATCAGCATTCCGTGCGCGCCCTCACCGCCCAGCACCTTCTGCCAGGAGAAGGTGACAACGTCGAGTTTCTGAAAATCGAGCTGTTGCGCAAAGGCCGCCGAAGTAGCGTCGCAGATGGTCAGGCCCTTGCGTGTGGCCGGGATGAAGTCGCCGTTCGGCACGCGCACGCCCGACGTCGTGCCGTTCCAGGTGAAGACCACGTCGCGGTCGAAGTCGATTTTGGTCAGGTCGGGCAGTGCGCCGTAGTCAGCCTCTAACCTGCGCACATCGGCGAGCCTCAGCTGCTTGACCACATCGGTGACCCAGCCGGAGCCGAAGCTCTCCCAGGCCACCATGTCGACGCCGCGCTCGCCGAGCAGCGACCACAGCGCCATTTCGACCGCGCCGGTATCCGAGGCCGGCACGATGCCGATGCGGTAATCCGCCGGAACCTGGAGGATTTCCCGCGTCAGCTCGATCGCTTGTTCGAGCTTGGTCTTGCCGATCTTGGCACGGTGCGAGCGCCCGAGCGCGGCATTTTTGAGCGCCTCGACCGACCAGCCGGGGCGTTTTGCACAGGGACCTGAGGAAAAATTGGGATTTGCCGGACGGAATCCGGGCTTGGTATGCGTGGACATCGTGGTCTATCCTTCCAGATAGTGGCCCCTCGTTGGGGAGGGGTGGCCCACGGATGGCGATATGCGTTCAGGCTTTCGGCGTCAAGGGGAAAGTTTTTGTCGCTGCCGGGATATTGCCGAGGGCGAAACGCAAACGGCGGGCCTGCGACCCGCCATTGTCAACGCCTCGGCTTCGATCGAGCCTACCAGAGATCGTAGCGTAGTCCGACTTTGACTTGATGATTGTTGATCCCTTTGCGGATCGGAAAAGAAGTCAGACTCTCGGCAGTCACATATTCGGCGTCTGGCGCGGAAAAATACTGATAGCCCAGATCGACTGAGACGTTCTTGGACACTTGGTAGGCAAGGCCGGCATTCAGCGTGTAGGCGAAGGAGTATTGGGTCTTGTTGTCACGCAGGACGAAATCGTCGGTGGGGTCGGCGTTGTCGGTGAAGTAGCTCGCCGAGAGGCGACGCTTGCTCTGCAGGATACCGACACCAGCGCCGAGATAAGGTGTGATTCCGACATAGGTCCCAAGATCGACATAGCCATTGAGTATGCCTGAGAAGGCATAGTTCTTCAGGGTCGCCGATGCCACGGTCGTTCCGTCGTTATAGCCGACGTCGATCTTGTTGCCGGGAAGATAGCCGACATTGAGATCGGCGCGCAAATAGTCGTTGAAATGGTAGCCGAAGCCGATGCTGGCGAAGATGGGATCTTCCTTTTCGTCGAAGCTCGCGGGTGTAAAGGCGAAATGCTCATCCTTGAAGCTCTTCTGCACCAGATAGGAGACATCGCCACGCAGATACCATCCCGAGCCAACCTCGACCGGTACATAGTCGGGCGCCTGGTCGACATAGACCGGCGGTTCGTAATCGGCGCCAAGCGCCGGCGTCAGCGGCACCAGGACGACTGCTGCAAGCGCCAGTGCTACAGGCGATTTGAATGTCATGGTCCTCGGCTCCCGAACTTGGCGCATTCGCGATCGCGCGCCGTTTCAGACAGCATTGTTAACCATAGTGGTTAAGTGCGGGTTAAGGATAACAAGGCGTTAGCAATTGATTTGATCCGCCTTCGCTCCTCGAGCCGGACGGTGTTACAGAGCGCCGCAGCATGTTTAGGCAGCCAAACGAAACCGCCCGGCATCAGCCGGGCGGTCAACGAATTCCTCGATTTCGAAGCGACTACTTGGTGTAGACGGGCTCGGGTTCCGGAACATAAGGTTCCGGTTCAACGCAGTCCGATCTGCCGAACTGGTAGCGCAGGCCGCCGCGCACCTCATGAACATTGATGCCATTGTCATAGCCGGGGCCGACGCCGCTGCCGAAGTCGAACATCTTCCCACCGTTTATATGGCTGTAGCGGTAGCCGACGTCGAGTTTGACGCGATCGGTCAAACAGTAGGATGCGCCAACCATGGCAGCATAGGCAAAACGCCAGCCCTTGCCGCCGTGGTGGAAGAATTCACCGTCTTCATCGCTGTTGTGGAGTGTATCCCACTTAACCCAGGCGCCGCCGATGCCGGCGCCGACATAGGGCGTGATACCGTGCCATGTGCCGATATCGACATAGGCGTTGGCGAGCAGCAGCAGCGCGGTATAGGACGAGGTGTCGACCGAAGTACACGGATCTCCATCAAGGCAGATGCCGCTGGTCGAGCCGCGGAAGGTGGATTTGCTCATCCAGTCCGCGGTCAAGTCGGTGCGGAAGTGCCGGTCGATTTGATAGCCAACGCCGGCACCGGCCGAGAAAGCACTCTTCAGCTTGCCGCTGTCAAAAGTGCCGGTTCCGGGAGGCGGTCCGTAGGTGATATAGTCGGCGCCGCGAAACTTCGACCAGTGATAGTCGATGTCGCCACGGATATACCAGCCGCCAAAGTCGGCCGGCTGCTCGTAGGCGATCGGTGGCGGCGCCTCCTCGACGACGGGCGGCTCGACGAAATCGGCGGCGAATGCCGGCCCGGCGCCGGCAAACAGCGCGGCCAGGAGAGCCATTCTTGCTGTGTTGAACATGCTTTATCACCCCTGAGAACCCTCGAACGGCGAACGCGCCCGAAATGTGATTGACCTCAGTTGTGGATAATGAATCGGAAAGGTTAAAAGGCGTTTAACCGTATTGATTAACCACGAATCACTAAAAGTGGAGCAATCTGGCGGCCGTTGCTGCAGGCGGAGCTGGCCGCGACTCAATAAAATGCCCGCCGGCAAGGCGGGCTTTTGAACCGATGTTGGAGGGAGATCAGGCGGCGCTGCGCGTTTCCGAAATGACCTCGACGATGTCGTTGACCACGGACTCGACAAGCTGCGGGTCGTCGCCCTCCGCCATGACGCGGATGAGCGGCTCCGTGCCGGATGGCCGGATGACCAGGCGCCCGGCCTTGCCGAGGCGATTGCGCGCATCTTCGATCGCCGCCTTGACCGGCGCCTCCTCCAGCGGCTTGCCGCCGGAAATATGCACATTCTTCAAAAGCTGCGGCACCGGCTCGAATTTCTTCGACAGTTCGCTGACCGGCCGGTTATGGCGCTTGATGCAGGCGAGCACCTGGAGCGCCGAGACGAGCCCGTCGCCGGTAGTCGAGAAATCGGACAGCACGATGTGGCCCGACTGTTCGCCGCCGACATTGAGCCCATGGGCACGCATGTGCTCGACGACATAGCGGTCACCGACCTTGGTGCGATGCAACTGCAGGTTCATGTCGCCGAGGAAGCGTTCGAGGCCGAGATTGGACATCACCGTCGAGACGACGCCGCCGCCGGCCAGCCGTCCGCTCTGGTGCCAGGATTCGGCGATCAGTGCCATGATCTGGTCGCCATCGACGATCGCGCCGTTTTCATCGACGATAACGACGCGGTCGGCATCGCCGTCGAGCGCAATGCCGATATCGGCGCGCACCTCGTGCACCTTCTTTTGCAGGCCGGCCGGATGAGTCGAGCCGCATTCCTTGTTGATGTTGAAGCCGTTGGGCTCGACATTGATGGCAACGACCTCGGCGCCGAGTTCCCACAGCGCGTCGGGCGCCACCTTGTAGGCGGCGCCATTGGCGCAATCGACGACGATGCGCAGGCCCGACAGCGACATCGAGCGCGGCAGCGTGCGCTTGGCGAATTCGATATAGCGGTCATGCACGCCGTCGACGCGTTTGGCGCGGCCGAGCCCATCGGAATCGGCGAGCGCCAGTTCGATATCCTTGTCGAGCATCCCCTCGATACGCTCCTCGATCTCATCGGACAGCTTGTAGCCGTCGGGACCGAACAGCTTGATGCCGTTGTCGTAATAGGGGTTGTGCGAGGCAGAGATCATCACGCCGATATCGGCGCGCAGCGAGCGCACCAGCATGGCAACAGCCGGCGTCGGAATCGGGCCGAGCAGGAAGACATCCATGCCGGCGGCGCACAGGCCGGATACCATCGCGTTCTCGATCATGTAGCCGGAAAGCCTGGTATCCTTGCCGAGCACGACGCGGTGGCGGTGGCTGCCGCGCTGGAACGAGAGGCCGGCGGCCATGCCGACCCGCATGGCGACCTCCGCCGTCATTGGAAACTTGTTGGCTCGCCCACGAATGCCGTCCGTACCGAAATAATGTCCTGCCATGTTCGCCAGCTTCCCGATGGTTCTTTCCGAGCATCTCATGCCATAAAATGGCCCAAGCCCCGTCATCACATTGTATGATTATGGACGACCAATCCTTAGAAAATTATTGTTTTGTGTGTTTTGCGTCACGCTAGTGTGTTGATTTTCAAGTTCCGAGCCCTTGTTGCGGCAGCAACATCAGAAACGTCAACTCAAACCTCATCTGGATCCTTTGGTCTGTGGCAGTGTGGCCTTGAACCCGAATCCGCATCGTGCTGCTCCAGACAGTGGTAGGCTCAGGTCCGCCGCACCCGCCGATTTGACTGGCTGTCATGCGACGCATTGTCCTCGCTGGGAACCAGCCATATGCGCGCTCTCCGTGCAATAAACCCGGACGAACTTGGCCGGGAGACAGTCCCGGCAACGAATTCATCACCTTAAAGAAAAGAATGCACTTCTAAATTTGTCTCTACGCTACTTAGCATCTGGCGCAACCAGCCGTTGAGCGCTATTGCTGCACTGGGACATATCATGAACCGCCGTAGGGAGAAAACGCATGCTCATCCACCGACTTGCCACTTTGACGGGTCTTGCCGTCGCGACCTTATTCCTGGCGGCGCCTGCCAACGCGCTGACCATGGCCGAGTGCAGCACCAAGTATAACGCGGCTAAGGATGCGGGAACGCTTGGCGGGCAGAACTGGAACCAGTTCCGCAAGGCCCAATGCGGCACCGATGCCACCGCCGCTACAACCGAACCCGCGCCAGCCAAAGCCACGGCCAAGGCCGCCGACACGACCAAGGCAGCCGCCGCCGACGATGCGGCGCCGGGCCTGACGGCGAAGGAGTGCAGCACCAAATACCAGGCCGCCAAGGCTGCCGGCACGCTCAACGGCATGAAGTGGAACGACTTCCGCAAGACCCAGTGCGCCGCCGGCGCGACGGCAGCCGCACAACCCGCCGCCACGACCAAAGCAGCGGCGGCCAGCAGCGATGACGCGGCGCCTGGGCTGACGGCCAAGGAGTGCAGCACCAAATACCAGGCCGCCAAGGCTGCCGGCACGCTCAACGGCATGAAATGGAACGACTTCCGCAAGAGTGAATGCGCCGCCGGCGGAACTGCAGCCGCACAGCCTGCCGCGGCACCTGCCAAGGCGACGACAGCCGCCGCGACCGATACCGGCAAAGGCCTCAGCATGGCGGATTGCAGCGCCAAATATCAGGCTGCCAAGGCCGGCAACACGCTGAATGGCATGAAGTGGAACGACTTCCGCAAGAGCCAATGCGGCGCCGGCGCAGCCGACGACGACACCCTGCCGGCTCCCGACGCCAAGTACACCGGCGATCCGCAACCGCCGACCATCACCGCCCCCCAGGGCGTGAAATTCCCGACGACGATCTCCAAGAAGTATGCAACCGAGACCCCGGCCAAGGGCCGCATGCACACCTGCCTCGACCTCTACTACGCCAACAAGGACGCCAACACGCTGGGCGGCCTCAGGTGGATCCAGAAGGGCGGCGGCTTCTACAGCCTCTGCAACGCCAAGCTGAAGAGCTGACCGGCGCCACCATCCGACGACATGAGCCCGCGAGCCCCAAGGTTCGCGGGCTTTTTTGTTGCTGCCGAACAAGTGAGAGGGCCTTCCGAGGTCGAACCAACAGTCAGATCGCGTTTCTTCGCTCTGTCCGGCCGACATCGATCTCGGCACCACCGGAACTTTCACAGCCAGAAGCAGAAAACCCGCCTCCGTGGGCGGGTCGGCGGCGCCAATTGGCACCACACTCAAACTAGTAGCATACCTGCCGGCACAAAGCCAGAACAAAATGTGGCGCCGCCGGCAAAAAAAATGCGAGCTTCATTCTCCGGCGCGCTTTGTCGATCTTCCCGAAATCGTCAACGAGGACGATAGAAGGCCCCATTCCTTCGCGCCCCTCTCTGTCCTGCCGACATCTCCCCCACGAGGCGGGAGATTGGCCGTCATCGTCACTTTCGCCAATTTCCAGCGATGCAGGAAGGGTCGCATTCCCCAAGAGAAAACGCCGCGGTTAGAGCCGCGGCGTTTCGAAGTCGATCTGTCCTGGGCCGGAGCCTAGCTTGATGGCTGGGGTTCCATGCCGCCTTCGGGCTCGGGGCCCTTCTTGCGGCGGCCGGACTTCGGCACGGCCGAGCCGCGGCTCGGCGGCGTGTCGTCGCCAAGGTCGCGCGCGGGCTTATTGCCGGCGATCAGCTGCTTGATCTCCTCGCCGGACAGCGTCTCGTATTCGAGCAGGCCCTGCGCCAGCGCGATCCATTCCTTCTTTTTCTTGGTCAGGATGGACCTTGCCGTCGAATAGGCCTCGTCGATCAGCCGGCGCACTTCGGCGTCGATGATCTGCGCCGTCTCTTCCGAGATGTTCTGCGTGCGCGCCACCGAATGGCCGAGGAACACCTCCTCCTGGTTGTCGCCATAGGCGACATGGCCGAGCTTGTCGGAGAAGCCCCAGCGCGTCACCATGGCGCGCGCCAGCTTGGTCGCCTGCTCGATATCGGAGGAGGCGCCGGAGGTGATGTTCTCTTTGCCGAACTTGAACTCCTCGGCGACACGACCGCCCATCATGATGGCGAGGCGCGAGATCATGTATTTGTAGCTCATCGAATAGCGGTCGCCTTCCGGCAGCTGCATGACCATGCCGAGTGCCCGGCCGCGCGGGATGATGGTCGCCTTGTGCAGCGGATCGGCCGACGGCACGTTGAGCGCCAGGATGGCATGGCCGGCCTCATGATAGGCGGTCAGCTCCTTCTCGGCCTGCGTCATCGCCGACGAGCGGCGCTCGGCGCCCATCATGATCTTGTCCTTGGCGTCCTCGAATTCGGCCATGGTGACGAGGCGCTTGTTGCGCCGCGCCGCCATCAGGGCGGATTCGTTGACCAGGTTCATCAGATCGGCGCCGGAAAAGCCCGGCGTGCCGCGGGCGATCACCTTGAGGTCGACATTGGGCGCCAGCGGCACGTTGCGCACATGCACTTTCAGGATCTTCTCGCGGCCGACGATGTCGGGGTTCGGCACCACCACCTGGCGGTCGAAGCGGCCCGGCCTCAGCAGCGCCGGATCGAGCACGTCTGGCCGGTTGGTGGCGGCGATCAGGATGATGCTTTCGTTGGATTCGAAGCCATCCATCTCGACCAGCAGCTGGTTCAGCGTCTGCTCGCGTTCATCATTGCCGCCGCCGAGGCCGGCGCCGCGATGGCGGCCGACCGCGTCGATTTCGTCGATGAAGATGATGCAAGGCGCGTTCTTCTTGGCCTGGTCGAACATGTCGCGGACGCGGCTTGCGCCGACGCCGACGAACATCTCGACGAAGTCCGAGCCCGAAATGGTGAAGAACGGCACGTTGGCTTCACCCGCGACCGAGCGGGCGAGCAGCGTCTTGCCGGTTCCGGGAGGACCGACGAGCAGCACGCCGCGTGGGATCTTGCCGCCGAGCCGCTGGAATTTCTGCGGGTCGCGCAGGAACTCGACGATCTCTTCCAGATCTTCCTTGGCTTCGTCGACGCCGGCGACGTCCTGGAAGGTGACGCGGCCATGTGCTTCGGTCAAAAGCTTGGCCTTCGACTTGCCGAAGCCCATGGCGCGGCCGGAACCGGACTGCATCTGGCGCATGAAGAATATCCAGACGCCGAGGATGAGGATCATCGGCAGCCAGGAGATCAGGGTGCCGAACAGCGAATTGGAGCCGTCGGATTCAGGACGCGCATTGATGGTGACGTTCTTGTCCTGCAGCCGCGAAACCAGCGACGGGTCCCCAGGCGAATAGGTCTGGAAGCCGTTGGAACTGTCCGTGTAGTTGCCGGAGATACGGGCGCCGGCGATGGTCACCGACTTGATCCGTCCCGCCGCGACTTCCTGCAGGAACTGCGAATAGGGAACATCGCTCGAGGCTCCACGCGTCTGCGGCGTCTGGAAAAGATTGAAGAGAGCGATGAGCAGGACCGCTATGATCGCCCAGAGCGCGAGGTTGCGATAATTCGGATTCATCAATTGTCCCGTTGGCGCCGCTGGGCGGACACGCGTCGTGAGAGGAAACTTGGCCCTAACATAGGGAGAGCGTCTCCCATTGCCAAGCATAACAGCAGGTCTCGGTTAAGCTTTCGCCCGTGGTAGGCCGGCACTGTGGCCGCCGAATGGCACCGCTGGAACGGGCGCCGCGCCAAGCAACGCGGCGACGGCATCGGCCGGCGCCAGATCGAAGGACGGCAGGAAACGGGCGAAGGGCGCGACTGCCGGATATGCGGCGACAGCCGCCGGCATCGGGCCTTCCCCGGGCAAACCCGGGCCTTCCCCGGGCAAACCCGGGCCTTCCCCGAGCAAACCAAGGCATTCGCCATCCTGCCATAGCGCCGGCTCGGCGGCCAAGGCGGCACGTACAAGGCTTGCCGGCGTGCCATGCCCTTCAATTGCCCGCTTTGCGGCAAGAGCCGCCCCGAGCGGTGCTACCAACAGCGGCGCGATCAACAATGCACCTGAACTGTCGCCCAATGTGATCCGTCTGCGGCAGTCCCAAAGGGCATTGCCGGAAAGCGCAACAGCGGGCGGCAGATCCCGCAATTCGCGGTGCAGAAAGATGCCGGTACGCCGGGCATCGATCACGGTCCGCGACAATGTGGCACAAAGCGGCCCGGTGCGGAACCGGCCGAAAAGGGCTTCGCTGCGGGCCTGGTCGGGAAGGAAGGCGGTGCCGCCGGTCGCCGCCAGCAGGATGCGCAGCGCATAAATGGCCGCCCGGCTGTCGGCGGCCGTCGCAAAATCCCGATCGAGGCGGACGAGGCCGGCGGCCGGCCTGGAGGCCAAGCTGCGGATCAGCATGGCCGCGCGATGTCCCAGCTGCTCACGCTCGGCCGCCGCCTTTCTGGCCAGCGGTATCGCTTCAGCCACGCGAGGCGCACCATCGCCTTCGGCAAGTGCTGCGCGGACGCGCGGCCGCTCGAAAGCGGTGTCGGCATTGGTCGGATCTTCGATCCAGGCGACCTGTTCGCGTCGCAGGAATTCGCGCAGCTCAGCACGCCTTATGCCGAGCAGCGGCCGCACGATCCAGTGCCGCCACTCGTAAAGGGTTGCCGGCGCCATGCCGGCAAGGCCCCGCCCTTCCTCGCGCGGCCTCTCCTCACCTGGCCCGTCGTCACGTGCTTGCCGCATCAGCACGGTCTCGGCCTGGTCGTCGGCGGTGTGACCGGTCAGGATCAGGCCGATGCCTGCCGCGTCGGCGGCCTCGGCGAGCAGCCGGTATCGGGCTTCGCGCGCGGCGGCGGGCAGGCCGGTCGATGGTTTGTGCCCCGACCAGGCGAGGACGCGATGGGCAATGCCGCGCGCCGCGCACAGCCTGGCCACGGCTTGCGCTTCCGCTGCCGCTTGCGGCCGCAATTGATGATCGATCGTTACCGCCAGCAATTTCGTTGCCGGAGCATTACGGTCGAAATGGGCTTTGAGGAGGAGGAGAAGGGCGGTCGAGTCGCTGCCGCCGGACACGGCCGCAACAGCGCCGTTGGAAAAGTCGATCCGCGAAAAATCCGAAAGGTCAGGCTCGGTGTCGAGCGTCATGCATGTCGTCCAAAAGTGGACCCGGTTTTGGGGCTACGACATGCGACAGAAAAACTAGCACGCCGCGAGCGCCCTTTCCTGCTTGACCCGCTCCTTGAGCGCGCCGGAAATATCGGGGTAGCGCTTGCCGATCTCGCTGAAGGTGGCACAGGCCACGTCGCGCTGCTTCAGCCCGACAAGTGAAACGCCGAGCTTCAGCAGCATGTCTGGCGCTTTCTTGGCCTTGGGATAGTCCTTGCTGGCAGCGAGGAAAGTCTCGGCCGCATCGCGGTATTTCTGCTGGCCGAGCAGCGATTCACCAAGCCAGTAATGCGCGTCCGCCGCCTTGGCGTCTCTGGGAAAACGGGCGATATGGTCGCGGAAGCCCTGTTCGGCGGTGCTGTAGTCGCCCGACAGGATGAACTGGTAAGAATTGCGGTAAAGCTCTTCCGGATCGTTGGTCGACGGGAGTGCCGCGACCACCGTATCATCGGATTTACCGGCCTTGTTGCCGGCTGCACTGGCGCCGTCGGCTGGGGCCGTATTCTGCTGCGGCGCATTCGCTTGCGCATTGCCGTCGGCTTCGACGACATTGCCGTTTTTGTCGACGGTGATGGTGCCGAACGTCTTGGGCGGCGCGCCGGGGATCAGCTTGCCGGGATCGCCGTTGGGCGATTCGACGATGACGTCCTCGACGCTCTTGTCGCCGGCTGGCGGCGCGTCCGCAGCGGCTGGAGCCGGCGTTGCCGGCGCCTCCGCCACGTTACCGTCGCCGTTGGGGCTGTCGCTGCTGGGCGCGGCCTCGGACTTCTTCTGCTCGGCCGGCTGCTGCGCGCCTTGCGGACCGCCTTCCAACTGCTGGAAGCGGAATTCGTTGTCTTCCTGCTGCTTGCGGATCTGCTCCTGCATCTGCAGGACCTGGAAATTGAGTTCCTCGATCTTGCCATTCATCTGCCGGAGCTGTTCCTCCAGCGCCGGAGTCCCGGTGCCATCCTGTTGCGCGAATTGAATCTGATCCGGCTTTTTCTTTTCGCCGAAAATGCCGGGCAGTTTGATCGTCGGCAGGTGGAAGGAAAAACCGCTTTCCGATGACTGCCCGGTGCCGTTTGCCCCGTCAGCAAGTGCCGCGATACTTGATACGAGCAGCAGCGCAAGCGTGCCGCTCAAGACCGATCTGAAATGCATGTGCCTCTCGCCGTGAAACCATTGTTGCGCGCCTCTCATTCGAAGTAGACCAGTCAACTGGGGACTAGCCAGACGCTCTCGGCTCTTAACAGGACGTGAGACTTCGGCCAAATTTTGTTTGGAGCGGGCAGATATGAAAAAGGCGGCCTTTTGGCCGCCTTTCGCACCAAGTGTTGCATTTATGCCGATCAAGAACCGGCGCCGCCCAGCGTGGTTACGGCGCGGCGGTTCTGCGACCAGCAGGAGATGTCGTCGCAAACCGCGACCGGACGCTCCTTGCCGTAGGAAATGGTCTTCAGGCGCTGCGCCGAAACGCCCTTGGCGACCAGGAAGTCGCGTGTGGCGGCAGCACGGCGGGCGCCGAGCGCCAGATTGTATTCGCGCGTGCCGCGCTCGTCGGCATGGCCTTCGATGACGATGGCATACTGCTTGTACTGGTTCAGCCACTGCGCCTGGCGCGACAGCGTCGTCTGCGCATCGGCGCGGATCGAGGACGAATCGGTGTCGAAGAAGATGCGGTCGCCGATATTGACGGTAAAGTCCTGGGCCGACCCGGGCGTTGCCGCGCCGGCGCCGTTGAGGCCGAGATCGGCGGCGCTGTTCGGCGTCTTCTTCGAGGCGCAACCGGTGATCGCGAGCATAGCGACCAGAGCGATCATGACCGGGTTTGTGGTAAGTGCTGCGATACGGCCCATGCCGCCTCTCCTTCGCAATTCGAGTGATTTCATTGATCCTCCAGTAACCACGTTTGGGTTAACCGGCGCTCAAGAAACACGGTTAAAATTTGGTTTCGGCTGCCGTCCGCAACCGTTCTGCCGAGGGGCGACAATGAGCGCGGACCGTAGGCGGAAATACGGCCAAAACATGAAAAAGAGGGAATTGAGGAACTGAAGAAGCATTCCGTAGATGCGGGCATAGGATTGCAACCAATCGTCGCGTTGCGCCTGTGTGATGTACTCGAGGTCGAACGCATACGAAATCCAGGTCTCCACCTCACTGCATGATCCTATGGCCATCGAAATGAAGCGTGCGAATTCGGGCTTGGAGTGAGTCTGTTTGGCAAAGCCTTCGGCCAAATTGGCGCAGATCGCCTTGCTGGAACGACGTAGTTGATCGGCGAGCGCGTATTGCTCCATTTTCGGAAAAGCAAGCGTGGCTCTGTGTACCCCAAGGGAAACCGCATAGGCACGCTTATAGACTTCTAAATCCCTCGCGTGCTCGATGTAGACCCCTGCCTTCTCCATTCTTCAGTTCTTCAACTCTTCAGTTCTTCAACTCGTCAGTTCGTCAGTTCTTCAATTCCTCAGTTCTTCTTCCATCACTCCAGCAGCGGCGACCAGGCCGGATCCGAGGCGAAGTTCGCCGTCGGGATCGACTGTTCGTTGCGGCCGGTGAGATCGACCGAAACAAGTTTTGGTCCGCCATTGGAATCGCGGAAGAACATCAGCACCCGGCCGTTGGGCGCCCAGGTCGGCCCTTCCTGCTGAAAGCCGGTGGACAGGATGCGCTCACCCGAACCGTCGGTGCGCATGACGCCGATCTGGAATTCACCGCCGGTCTGCTTGGTGAAGGCGATGAGATCGCCGCGCGGCGACCACACCGGCGTCGAATAGACGCCGTCGCCGAACGAGATGCGGGTCTGGCCCGAGCCGTCGGCGCCCATCACATAGATCTGCGCGCGGCCGCCGCGATCCGAGGTGAACACCACCTTGCTGCCGTCAGGCGAATAGGACGGTGAGGTGTCGATGGCGGTCGAGTTGGTGAGCCTGGTCGTCGAGCGGCTTCTCAGATCCATGGCGAAGATGTTGGAATTGCCGTCATCGCGCAGCAGGCTCATGATTACCTTCTGGCCGTCCGGCGAAAAGCGCGGCGCAAACGTCATGCCGGGGAAATTGCCGACCAGCTCGCGCTGCCCCGTCTCGATCTGCAAAAGATACACCCGCGGTTGGCCGCTTTCATAGGACATGTAGGTGATTTCCTGCCGGTTCGGCGAGAAGCGCGGCGTCAGCACGATCGATTTGCCGTTCGAGAGATAGCGGACGTTGGCGCCGTCCTGGTCCATGATGGCAAGCCGCTTCTTGCGCGCATTCTTGGCACCGGACTCGTCGATGAAGACAACGCGCGTGTCGAAATAGCCCTTCTCGCCGGTCAGCCGCTCGTAGATCGCATCGGCGATGATATGGGCGACGCGCCTGGTATTGGCATCGTTGGCGAAGAACTGCTCGCCCGACATCTGCTGGCCGGCAAACGTGTCCCACAACCGGTACTGGGCGCGAATGCGGCCGTCAGCCTCCTTGCCGACACTGCCGGTGACCAGCGCCTGCGCATTGATCACCTTCCAGTCTTCGAAGCGCGGCGTGGCATCCGGGTTCGAGATCTTTTCAATGAAAGCGCTTTTGTCGATCGGCGCGAACAGGCCGGAGCGTTTCAGGTCGGCACTGACGATGCCGGAAATCTCGGCGCCGAGCGCATCGCCGCCCTGGAAGTCCGTGATGGCGATCGGCAACGGCTCGACATTGCCCTTATTGACGTTGAGCTCCACGAGCGCCCGCGCCGGCAGGGTGACAGCAACAGTCATACCCAGCGCCATCGCTGCGATCGTCAGGAGCGGCTTGAGGATGGATTTCATGTCTTCTCGCTTCTTTCGCTGATTCTGTGAGCGCCGGGCCTAAAGACCGAGCATCTCCCTGGGGTCAAAAGTGACCCGAACGTCGGACCAGATGTCTTGCTTGCCCGCCGGAACCTGCAAGCCGGCCACATCGCATTTCTGAACCGCGCGCACTGCACTTTCGTCAAACGGGCGGTTTCCGCTCGACTTTTCAACGCTCGGCCGGCCATCCAGCTTGCCGGAGGCGTCCAGATTAAACCGGACCACGACGACGAAATTCTCCGAACCCTCGAGCCCTGCCGGAAGCGTCCAGCAACCACCAAGCTGGGCCTCCAATGCCCCCTGCTCCGATTTCGAAAGCTTCTGGCCCTGGTCCTTCTCGCCGCCGAGCGATGCCTGCTGGGTCGAGCGCTTGGCGCCGCCGCCGGACGGCTTGCGCTTGTCGAGCAGAGCCGAGATCTCGTCGGCATTGAATTGCTTGTCGTCCGATTTCGGCTTGGACGAGGCTTCCTTGACCGGCTTGTCGGCGTCCTTGCGCTCCGGCGCCTTCGCGCTTTCAGCCTGGGCCGGCTGCGGCTTCGGCCGAGCCTCAGGCGCAGGCGCCGAGTCCGGAAGCTGCGCCTCCTCGGTCGGCGGTTGCTTGGCAATCGCCTCGGCGACGGCATCCGGCTTGACCTCGGGCTGCGGATCGATTGCGGCGGTCTTGTCCTGCGGCGGCGTGGGCGTCGGCTCCTTGGCCGGCGTCGGCTTGGGTTCGGTCTGCTTGACCGGTTCGGGCTTGACCTCTTCCTTCGGCTGCGGCACCGGCGCTACCTCCGTTGCGGGAATAGGCTTCGGCTTTTCCGGCGGCTTCGGCACGTCCTCGGGCTTGGGCTTTTCGACCGGCGTCGGCGCAGGTGGCGGAGCCGCCGTCATGTCGACCGGCTTGGGCTTGGCCTCAGGCGTCGGCGGCTTGTCGGTATCGACGCTGTTTTCTCCGACTTTCTGGGCATCGGGAACGATGTCGGGACGCTGTGTCGGCAGCGGCGCCGGCCTTTCGTGCATCACGGCTTTCTTGTCGCCCTGCAAAACCTGCGAGACGGCCTCCATCGGCACAATGTCCACTGCGACCGACTCGACATCGGACGACGGAAGCGCAGCCGGCGCCGACAGGGTGAACAGCCCAAAGGCGATCGCCACCGTATGCAAAATCACCGATGTGGTGAGGCCGGTCCTCATCTCGCGTTTATTGATCCTGTTTCGGCAGTGTAATCAGGCCGAGGTTCTTGTAGCCTGCGTCCTGGATGAGACCCATCACCACCATCGCGTCGCCATAATTGGTGGTCTTGTCGCCCTTGACGTAAATGCGCTCTTCGTAGCCGGTCTTAGAAATCGCCTTCAGCTTGGCGATCAGCTCCTCCTGCGGGATTTCGGTCTCCTGCACGAAGATCTTGCCTGTGCCGTCGATCGTAATCGTAATCGGCTGGGTATCGGCGTTCATCGCCTTGGCCTTCGTCTCCGGCAGGGTGACCGGCACGCCGACCGTCAACATGGGTGCGGCGACCATGAAGATGATCAGCAGCACCAGCATCACGTCGACCATCGGCGTGACATTGATTTCCGATATCATCGCGTGATGGCGGCCGCGCCGCCTGTGGCCTCGACCACCGCGCCCTCCGCCACCCGCGCCTACAGACATTCCCATGATCGTTCCTCAAGCCTTCTGCGCGACTTTTTCATCGATTTGGCGCGAGAGTATGGCGGAGAACTCATCCGCGAACCCTTCCATGCGCACCGCGATCTTGCTCGCGTCGGACGACAGCTTGTTGTAGGCGATGACGGCCGGGATTGCGGCGAGCAGGCCGATGGCCGTCGCCAGCAGCGCTTCGGCGATGCCGGGCGCGACCACCGATAGGCTGGTGTTCTTCGAGGCGGCGATCGCCTGGAACGAGGTCATGATGCCGATAACCGTGCCAAACAGGCCGATGAAGGGCGCCGCCGAGCCGGTGGTGGCGAGAAAGCCGAGCCGCCCTTCAAGCTTTTCCATCTCGCGGGTCAGCGCCAGATCCATCGCTTTGTCGATGCGGGTCTGCAGGCCGAGTGGCGATTTCGCGCCTTTCTCGAAGCTCTTCTTCCATTCGCGCATGGCGGCGACGAAGATCGCGCTCATGCCGGTCGTCTTGCGGTCGGCGAGCGTGCGGTAAAGCTCTTCCAGCGACTGCCCCGACCAGAACACCTGTTCGAAGCGGTTGAGCGCCAGCCGCATGCGGGCATAGGCGACGAGCTTGTCGACGATGATCGCCCAGGTCCAGATCGAGGCACCAAGCAGCCCGATCATGACCAGCTTGACCACCCAACCGGCCTGCATGAACAAGGCCCAAATCGATAAATGCGCGCCCGGTTCGGCGAGAGCGATGTTTTCCATGTTACGTCCTTAAAGATTTTCCGGGCGTGGCTGGCGGCTGGCCCATGGGCATCCCTTGTGGTCCGTTCGCGTTAGGCTTGCGGAATAACCCCAAATGCACCGTTGGCGGCCTTTTCGGGGCAAATATTGGTGAAAGGAAGGCGCTTGGATTCTCCCAATCTTAACCAATCCCTTCATGGACCGTTATGGTTAAGGATGGGTTAGGACGTACAGCGCGGCGCATTGCCGCGCCCTGATAGGCCGCCTCGCGATTCTGGCCTGGACCGGGAGCTCCGGGATCGTCCGCCTCTGAACCTTTATTTGCGCGTTCTGGGCATGAAGGCTGCGATCCAGTCCTTGGGAAAGCGCCGCGGCCGCCCGTTCTCGCCGACGATCGCCGCTTCGACACGCGCCTCGACCAGCACTTCGCTGCCGCGCTTCAATTGCTGCGCCATGACGATGCGGGCGCCGGAAATCTCGTCGGTGCGCGTATCGATGGTCAGGATGTCATCCATGCGGGCCGAACCGCGGAAATCGATCTCCATGCGCCGCACCACCCAGACTATTTTCTCGCCATGCTTGCCGTCGGCAAGCTCGGTGTGGTGGACGCCGGCCAGCCGCAGATAGTCGGACCGGCCGCGCTCGAAGAATTCGAGATAGCGCGCGTGGTAGACGACGCCGGAAAAATCGGTGTCTGCATAATAGACCCGCGCCATCAGTCGATGGCCGAATTCCGTCAGCGCGCCGGAAAGTCCGGCGGACAATGCCGATTCACCGTGATCGTCCATTGCGCTGTCCTTTTGGCCCGACAGGCCCTGTTTCAAGCAACACCTGTTTTGCGCATAGACCGGCGATGATCAAGACCTGGAGGGCTGGGCCGGGGAACTGCCAGCACCGAGCCATAAGTAGCGGAACTTAGGGTTCTTCCTGGAACAGGCTGATCTGCTGCTGCGCCAGGTCCTTTGGCGCGTCGAGGCCGAGATGCCGCCAGGCATTGGCCGCCAGCACGCGGCCGCGCGGGGTACGCATGATGAAGCCTTGCTGGATCAGAAAGGGTTCGATGATGTCCTCGATGGCATCGCGTGGCTCGGAAAGCCCGGCCGCGATGGTCTCGATGCCGACCGGCCCGCCGCCGAAATTCCGTGCGATCATCGATAGATAACGGCGGTCGAGCGCGTCGAGGCCGAGCCCGTCGACCTCCAGCCGCGTCAGCGCCTCGTCGGCGACCTTGCGGTCGACATGGCCGTCGCCGGCAACGCTGGCGAAGTCGCGCACCCGGCGCAACAGCCGGCCGGCGATGCGCGGCGTGCCGCGCGCCCTCCGGGCGATCTCCAAAGCACCGTCGTCGCCGAGCGGCATGGCAAGGATGCGGGCGCCACGCCGCACGATCTGCTCGAGTTCCTCGACCGAGTAGAAATTGAGCCGCACCGGAATGCCGAAGCGGTCGCGCAGCGGGTTGGTCAACAGGCCGAGCCGGGTGGTGGCGGCGACAAGCGTGAAGCGGGCCAGGTCGATCTTGACCGAGCGCGCCGCCGGCCCCTCGCCGATGATCAGGTCGAGCTGGAAATCCTCCATCGCCGGATAGAGGATTTCCTCGACCGCCGGGTTGAGCCGGTGGATCTCATCGATGAACAGCACGTCGCGGTCTTCGAGGTTGGTGAGCAGCGCCGCCAGATCACCGGCCTTGGCGATGACCGGACCCGAGGTCGAGCGGAAATTCACGCCGAGCTCGCGCGCCATGATTTGCGCCAGCGTCGTCTTGCCGAGGCCGGGCGGGCCGACGAACAGCACATGGTCGAGCGCTTCGCTGCGCCCCTTGGCGGCCTCGATGAACACTTTGAGATTGGCCCGCACCGCCGCCTGGCCGACGAAGTCGCCAAGCGTCTGCGGCCGCAAGGTCTGCTCGGCGTCCTCGCCGCGTCTGTCGGGAGCAATGAGGCGTGGCGAAAGGCTCATGCGAGCAGTTCCATACCGGCAATGGACCTTGCAGCCCGCTGGTCGAACGTGACCGTATGCGAGCAACCAAAATTTCGATTGTGCTCGGCTATCAGCGCATCAGCAAAGTCGACTTGGCTCGAATTCGATCGTTCGAGCGCGATCACGATGGCATCGAAATCCTCAAACACCAGCGTCTTGATCTTGAGCAATCTCTGGATCGCGGCCAGTATTTGCTCCTTTGGCTGCCGGTAACGCGAAAGCAGTGACCAACTGAATTCCACCAGCACAATCAAACTCACAAAGCCGAGCTTGTCGCCGCTGAGGCTCTTACCGAAGGCGAGAGCCTTGGCCTGTTGCTCGGCATCATCGTTCAGCACCATTCGAAGCAGAACGTTAGTATCGATACCTATCGACGTCACGCGTCGCCCTCTTTTCCGCCCTGTGGCTTGTCACCAACAACGTGCTGGCCTACGGCCTCCCTCACAGCCGCATCGATCTCTTCCAGGGAAGCGGGACCGCCGGGTGGATCGCCGAGAAATCCGGCTAGGTCGGCGAAGTCGAGATTGCGCGGCGTCCCGACCAAATAGCCATCCATCACCGTCCAGGCGATCGTGTCGCCCGTCTTGAGCGACAAGGCGTCGCGGACGTCCTTTGGAATCGTGAGCTGTCCCTTGGAGGTCAGACTGGCATATGCGCCCATTATTCTTACTCCTGCAAAAAATTCTTACCGATCAGATAGTAGTTGGAATTTCACTTTCCAGCAACGTCTCAGCGTGCCAGCTCCTTCAGCCCGAAGCGGATCAGCTTCGACGCGTCCGCCTCTTCGCCTGCCGTCTTCAGCGCCGCCGCCACCGCATTGGCGGCGGTGTCGCGCGAATAGCCGAGATTGACCAGCGCCGAGACGGCGTCGGTGATCGGCGCCGAGGCGACGCCCTCGCCGAGCTCCTGCTTCAGGCTGATGGTGCCCGAGGCAGTGCCCGCATAGGCCGGCGCCTTGTTCTTCAATTCGGTGACGATGCGCTCCGCCACCTTCTTGCCGACACCCGGCGCACGGCTGACCATGGCGATGTCGCGCAACGCGATCGCGTTGGCGAGATCGGCCGGCGCCAGCGTCGACAGGATCGCCAGCGCCACCTTGGCGCCGACGCCCTGCACATTGTTCATCAGCAGCCGGAACCACTCGCGCTCCAGCACCGACTGGAACCCATAGAGCCGCAGCATGTCCTCGCGCACATAGGTCTCGATGAACAGCACGACCGCCTCGCCGGGCGGCGGCAATGCCGCGAGCGTGCGCGCCGAGCAATAGGCGACGTAGCCGACGCCATGCACGTCGACGATGCAGAAATCCTCGTCGATCTCGTCCAGCGAGCCTTTTAGCTTGCCGATCATTTGAGCTTGCCGATCATGCCGGGTGGGTTTCCGGAGAGATGATATCGAGGTCCGGGAAATAGCCGCGATAGCGCGCAGCATCGCGCGTCAGCAGGCGATGCCCGGCGACAACCGCATGGGCTCCAATAAAGAAATCCGGCAGCGTTCGTTCGCCAATGCCGCCGGCGCGGCGATAGCGGGAATGCGTGACACCAGCGAGGAAGGCTGCTTCCCACGGCAGGAATTCGCGATCCATCTTGAGCATGTCGGCTGCTTGCCGAAGGGCCTGTTCGGTCGCAATCAACGGCGCGAGCTCGGACCAGACGATTGCATTGATTACGAGTGCGCCGTCGCGCCGGCATGCGGCAATCGCGGATGCCGACCATTTCGTCTCCCGTCCGGCAGGACCCCAAACGTCGATCAAGACATTTGTGTCAATCAATGTCGAGATCTTCACGTGGGCCCCCTCAGCCATTCCACATATTCATCCGCCGTCAAGCCTCGCAGATCCAGCGTACCGGCCATACGATCGAGCATCTGGCTGAATCTGCGCGAGGCTTCCTCCTCCGATATGTTTTCGTCGACCGCAATAACACGAGCGCCGTCCTCGGTGGGGACGAACTCCACCTCCGAGCCCGGGCCGATACCCAGATGATCCCGTATTTCCTTCGGGATGGTCACTTGGCCCTTGGTGGTAACGCGCATGGTAATACCTCGTTGGTATTACTTATTGCCCAATGGAGAACAAGTCAAGAACATACTTATCCGGCCAGCGCCGCCATCCTGTAGGCGATGCTCTGCCGGTGATGCGCGTGACAGATGGCGATAGCCAGTGCATCGGCGGCGTCGTCGCTGTCGAAAGTCGCCTTCGGCATCAGCACCTTGACCATCATGTGGATCTGCTTCTTGTCGCCATGGCCGACGCCGATCACCGCCTTTTTGACGGCGTTTGGCGCATATTCGGCAACGACAAGGCCGGCACGCGCCGGCACCAGCATGGCGATGCCGCGTGCCTGGCCGAGTTTCAGCGTCGCCGCCGCGTCCTTGTTGACGAAAGTTTGCTCGACCGCCGCCTCGTGCGGCATCGCGGCATGCAGGATCTCGGCGAGCCCGTCATGCAACTGGCAAAGACGCACCGCCAGCGCGGCCTTGTCGTCGGACCGCACCGTGCCGGAAGCGACGAAGCGCAGCGAATTGCCGAGGCTTTCGACTATGCCCCAGCCGGTGCGCCTCAGCCCTGGATCGATGCCGATGATGCGAATCGCTTCCCCCATCCGTCAACTTTAACCCCGGCGAGCAGCGATGCCAGCGAAATGTGAACAAACCAGAAACAGCAACCGAGTCTGGTTTAGAGAATGTTTGAGAATTCGCTCTGGCGAGACAGATAGCGTGGTTTTCGAGAACCGGAGCGGAGCGTACATAAGTACGCGAGCACCGGAAGCGCAGAAGGCTGCGCTAGTCTAGTCGTTTGAATAACTGTTGGCGCGAGCGACAGACGGTCCTCTGATCCTTTGGCGGATGTGACAGCCATCTCGGTTTCAACCGCGCAATGCTGCCGCAACGACGCTCTCCAGTGGCGTTGTCGGTCGACCGATCAGCCGGCTCATGGCGCCGCCGTCATCGAACAACGCTCCGCGTGAGGCTGCAATGTCGGCATCGGCCAGGATAGCGGCGAGATCGGCGGGCAGCCCGGCGCCTGTCAACACACCCTCATAGGCCGCCCCGGCAAGATAGTTGTAGGCGATCGCCTTGCCCGATTGCCGCGAGACCTTCGCCGCAAGCTCGGCGAGCGTGAAGGCTTGGTCCGCGGCGAGCTCGTAAGTCCTCCCTGCTTGATCCTCGCTCGTCAGCACCACGGCCGCGGCCTCGGCATAATCCTGCCGCGCCGCGGACGAGAAGCGCCCCTCATTTGCGGCGCCGATGAAGGCGCCGTGCTCCAGAGCCGCCGGGAGCGCCATCAGATGGTTCTCGGTGTACCAGCCGTTGCGCAGGATGACGGCGGGTAGGCCGGAGGCCGCGATGACCTCCTCCGTCTGCCGATGTTCGACCGCGAGCCTCGCGGGAGACGTGTCCGCATGCAGCATGCTTGTGTAAGCGATCAGCGAAACCCCCACCCGTTGGGCGGCCTTGATCACTGACCGATGCTGCGGCAAGCGGCCGCTGACTTCGGTCGAGGAAATCAGCAGCAGTCTATCGACGCCGGCCAGCGCCATCGGGAGCGTGTCGGGACGATTATAGTCCGCCTCCCGCACGACTACGCCGCGTTGGACAAGATCGCGGGCCTTTGCCGGATCACGAACCGCCGCAACGATCCGGCTGGCCGGAACTGTCTTCAGCAGTGCGTCGATCACGAGACGGCCAAGCTGTCCTGTTGCTCCAGTTATTGCGTACATCGTTCTGTCCATTTCGTGGTTGGATGGATTGAGAGCCTCAGATAGCGGCTCTCGTTACCCTCGGAAACCACGTATCTTGTAGTTACCATCATTTTCCGGTAACCAACTGGAAACCCCACGGAAGATGCGCGATGGTCCTCAGGATGCGAACGAAGGTGAAGGCGCTTCCCGGCTGCCCCATGTCGAGGTGCATGGCGCTGCTTGGCGGGTGCTGGACACCCGAGGTGCTCTGGTCCTTGAGCGACGGCCCGCGCCGGTTCTCCGAATTGCGCCGCGATATCCCAGCCATTTCGGCGAAGGTGCTGACCGGCAGGTTGCGCGATCTCGAGGAGCGCGGCGTCCTCGCACGCCACGTGATGCCGACATCGCCGCCGACCGTGGAGTATGAGCTGACGTCATTGGGGCAGGAGCTGCTCCCAGCGATCAGGTCTATCGTGGAGGTCGGATCGCGCCTGCTGCTGCGTGATTCTCCCCGCCTGATGATCGCGAGCCCATCCCTTCGCGGTTAGTCTAGATGGCCGCCGGAGTAGAATTATGCAACGTTCTCTCAGCCGCGGGCGAAAGCCGTGTTGAGCAGCGTGATCTGGTCCGACACCGGATTGACGCGACGGCTCGACGGCGGCACCTCGGCGAGGCCGCCATAGATCTCCTCGTCCATGCGGCGCACCAGCGCCTGCAGGCGCAGCGAGCGGTTGACGAGATCGATGAAATCCGTCGGCAGCTCGGCCCAGCCGGGCGCCTCCTCATGCGCGGAGGCGGTATCGAGACGCACCTTGGATTTTTCTGAGGCCACCTGATCGCGGGTCATCTCGCCGGAATTCGCCGCCCGCTGCAAAAGCAGCCACGAGGCGACCTGCATCAGCCTGGTGGTCAGCCGCATCGATTCGGCCGCATAAAGCGTCGCCGCCAGCCTCGACAGCTTCTTGGCCTCGGCGCGGCCCTTGCCGTCGAGATATTCGGCGGCCTGCTCGACCAGGCCCATGCCTTCCTGATAGAGCGGCTTGAAGGATTGGGAGAAAACCCGGCGCTCCGCCAGCTTGATGGTTTTCGCGCTCGCCTTCGAAGGCTCGTTCATCGCTACGCCCCTGCACTTGCCTGACAGCCGGCCGATTCGGCTCTTGGCCGCCATATCCGGCAGCCTAAACGACTGAAGCTTGAAAATGCGCTTCGCTGCCAGCGAAGGCAAGCACATGTTTAACAAACGGTTAACGGCCGCATTTAGCCGGAAGGACGCCCATGCCGGCGGACAAAAAAAGAGCCGCGGATAAGGCGGCTCTCAGGAGTTTAACAGGGAGGCGTCAAACAAAGTGGCTCCAACCACTCGGTAAGAATCCAGATCACTGGATGGACATAGTAAACGCCTGTAAAGCTTAACGAACCCTTAACGCGGGGCATGTTTTTTGATCAAGCGCCCAGCATCTGTGCCGTAACAGCACAGCTGACTGGCCACGGCACCCGTTCCCACTACCGGCTGGAAAGTCGGGGCGACGCGCTTGCGCCATGTTTCCTCCAGATCGTGACCGACATATCGAAACAGATCCGCTCGCCGCGCGACATCGTTCCGAAACAGGCGCCGCGGTAAACGCCCGCTCCTCGCAACGAGGCGGAGCAAACCTTGCGCTCCGGCAAATCATCAAATCTCTCAAGGAGCGAACAATGGACTGGTACTCGGCCGTTAAATTTCTGCACATCGTCTCGGCGATCCTCTGGGTCGGCGGCGGCTTCACGCTGATGCTGCTTGCGGTACGCGCCGACCGCGCCGGGAACGTCGAAGGCATGCTGCAGGCGATGCGCGCCACCGGCGAGCTCGGCAACCGGTTCTTCGCGCCGATGTCGATGCTGACATTGCTTTTCGGCCTCATCATGTGCGGCTTCTGGGTCGGCTTTTCCGATCTGTGGGTGCTGATCGGCCTTGCCGGTTATGCGACGACCTTCTGCATCGGCATGTTCGTCTTCAAGCCGACGGCCGACCGCATGGCAGGCATGATCGCCAAGGAGGGCGTGACGCCGGCAGTGCTTGCCCAGGGCCAGCGCGTCCTCAGCGCCGCGCGCTTCGACTATTCGGTGATGCTGGTGATCATCGCGGACATGGTGCTGAAGCCGACGCTGCACGACATCACCATTCTGGGCTGCATGGCGTTCGTACTGGCAACCGGCATTGCCCTGGCGCTTGGCAGGACGCGGCAGCTGCTGCCGAGTGCCGCCTGAGGTGTAAGGAAGCCGGCGGCGGCCGAATGGGGCCGCCGTCTTACAGGAGGCCGGCGATGCCGTCCCACAGAAGCTTGACCGCGACGACCGCCACGGTCGCATAGGTGAAGGGATAGAACAGCTCCGGCCGCATCCGCCGCACCAGCCAGGCGCCGGCGATTGTCGACAGCGGCGCCAGCGGCATCAGCACCGCCGACGCGGTCAAATTGGTGGTGTCGAACTGGCCGAGCGCGAAATAAGGGATGAGCTTCAGCGCATTGGTGACGGCGAAAAAGATCGCCGCGGTGCCGGACAGCACCTTCGGATCGAGCCTGATCGGCAAGGCATAGACCTGAAAAGGCGGGCCGCCGACATGGGCGACGAAGCTGGTGAACCCGGCAACGGTACCCCAGAAGCCGGCGGCGACGCGGTTGGGCTCCGCCGCGTGGCCGGCACCGTGGCGGAGTTGCAAATAGAGCCAGCGCAGCACGAAGATCAAGGCAACCGCGCCGACGATCAGCCGCACCATCTCTTCGGTTACAAGTGCCGCCGTCAGCCAGCCAAGGGCGATGCCGATCACGGCGCCCGGCATCATGTCGGCCAGCATCTTGCGGTCGAAGATGCCCCACCACGTCCATACCGAGACAATGTCCATCAGGCACAGAATTGGCAGAAGGATTGCGGCAGCCTGAACCGGCGGCATGGTCAGCGCCATCAATGGCACGCCGACAAAGCCGACGGCGCCGCCGAAGCCGCCTTTCGACAGGCCGACGAGGATGACGGCCGGAATGGCCGCGGCATAGAACCAGGGATCGACGAGCAGGCCTGACATGGGGAAGGGACGCTGGAGAGAAAGTGATCTCTGGAATAAACCAGAAATGGCCAGACCGCGACCGCAAATATGTGGGCCACGCCACCGAAATCCGTCACATGTTTGGCATGTCGAGCGGCGGCGGGCGCCTCCGGATCGGCTGCGCCTTGATGATGGCGGTGCTGGTTTCGGCCTTGTCGGCGATGCGGTCGAGAATCCCGTCGAGCTCGCCGATCGAGCGGACGAACAGCCGGGCAACGAAGCAGTCATCGCCCGTCACCTTGTCGCATTCGCCGAATTCCGGGATTTCCTCGATCAGCTTCTGGACGATGTGCAGCTTGCCCGGCAATGGCCGGATGCGAACGATCGCCTGCAAGGCGTAGCCGAGCGCCTGCGGATCGATGTCGATGGTGAACGCGCGGATGACGCCGCGATCCTCTAGCCGCCGAAGCCGCTCCGAAACGCTTGGTGACGACAACCCGACCTGCAGCGCCAGTTCCTTCAGCGAGGTCCGTGAATCCTTGACCAGGATATCGAGGAGCTTTCTGTCGAGCTCGTCTAGCATTTTACAATTCCAAGAAAAATCCGATGTTTACCTAATTTAATGAGGTTCATCATGCATATCACCAGCTAGAAGTCATGGAAAGACCCGATCCGCTGTGGGATTATAAAATCTCAACGGGTTTCAGGAGCATCCATGGACAACACGGTACGCGGCACGATCGAAATGACGGCGGCGATGGCATCCTCGGCACGATCGGCTGGTTCGTCGTGCTTTCCGGCCAACCCATCATGGACGTGGTGTTCTGGCGCTGTGCTTTCGGGGCGGTAACGCTCCTGATCATCTGCGCGGCGCTTGGGCTGCTGCGCGGCAGGCTGTCGCTTCGCATTGTCGCGATCGCGGCGCTCGGCGGTGCTGCCATCGTTATCAACTGGCTGTTGCTGTTCAGCGCGTTTTCCCGCGCGTCGATCTCGATCGCCACGGCCGTTTACAACACGCAGCCCTTTATGCTGGTGGGTTTTGGCGCGCTCTTCTTCTCCGAACGGCTGACGGTGACCAAGCTGACCTGGCTCGGCATCGCCTTCGCCGGCATGCTGCTGATCGTGCAGGCCGCGCCCGATGCAGGCGATCATGGTACGGATTACTTTACCGGCATTGCGATGGCGCTGGCCGCGGCTTTCTTCTGGGCCGTTGCGGCTATCGTCACCAAGAAGCTCAAAGGCACGCCGCCGCACCTGATCGCCCTGATCCAGGTCTGCGTCGGCGTTCTCATGCTGGCACCCTTCGCCAATCTCACCCACCTTCCCGTCGATGCGCGGAGCTGGGTCATGCTGGCGACACTCGGCATCGTCCATACCGGTCTGATGTACATCCTCATGTACGGCGCCATCCAGAAGCTGCCGACGCATCTGCAGGGATCGCTGTCCTTCATCTATCCCGTCGTCGCCATCCTCGTCGATGTCGTCGCCTTCGGCCATCGGCTGCATCCGGCGCAGATCGTCGGCGCCGCCGCCATCCTGGTCGCCGCGGCCGGCATGAATCTCGGCTGGTCGCTGTGGAAATCGAAGGTGCCTGCGTAGGGCCGCAAGCGACCAGGCGAGGAGAATTTCGGCCAACGGCAGTCATGCGCCGAGCCCTATGGAATCGTTGACGGCAATCGTGATCCCCCTGCCGCCTGTTCAATCCCCGCACTTTGCTCTATGCCGCAATGCAACCATCTTCGCCCGGCATAGGCGATAACCGGGATCGAACACCAATGAATGACGCAACGCCGCCCAACCGCTGCCGTATCGTGCTGATCGCGCCGCCGAACGTGTCGGCCGAGCGCATCGCCGCGGCTTTCGACGGCGGTGACGTCGCCTCGCTCATTCTGCCGGAAAACGGTATGGACGAGGCCTCTTTCCAGGCCTTTGCCGAACAGATCGTCCCGGTGGCGCAAGCGGCCGGCATTGCCGCCATCATTGCCGGCGACACCCGCATCGCCGGCCGTGTCCAGGCCGACGGCATCCATGTCGAGGTCGGCAAGGACGAGCTCGCCGAAACGATCGAACACTTCCAGGCCAGGATGATGGTCGGCACCGGCGGCGCCAAGACCCGCGACGATGCGCTGGAACTCGGCGAGGTCAGGCCTGATTACATTTTCTTCGGCCGCTTCGGCTACGACAACAAGCCTGAGCCGCACCCGCGCAACCTGTCGCTCGGGCAATGGTGGGCGGACGTCATCCAGATCCCTTGCATCGTCATGGCCGGATCGGATCTTGCCTCGGTGGAAGCGGTCGCCGCCACCGGCGCTGAATTCGTGGCGCTGTCCAGCGCCGTTTTCGCCGACGGCGTCGATCCGAAGATGGCGGTCGCCGCCGCCAACGCGCTGCTCGACGAAACCGCGCCGCGCTTCGAGGACTGACGTGCTCTCGCGGAAAATCCTTTTCAGCGCCTTTCTTGCAACGGCCGTGACGCAGGCGATAGCGGCGGAACCCGTTCCTCTGCCGCAGCCCAGGCCGGATTCCAGCGAACCTGCCGACAAGCCCATCGCCGCACAATTGCCGCAGCCCGCCACCACCGCCCCGTTGCCGTCGGCCGATACGATCAACCCCGACCGCTTCGGCGCAAAGCCGTCCGACGCTGCCTACGGCGCCTTTCAGCGCGGGCTCTACAAGACGGCCTACAATCTTGCGCTTTCCCGTGCTCAAAACGGCGATCCGGCAGCACAGACGCTGGTGGCCGAGATACTGTCGCGCGGCCTCGGCGTGCCGGTCGACGCGGCAGGGGCGGCGAAGTGGTATGCGCTTGCCGCCGAGCAGGGCGTGCCGGAATCGCAATTCCAGTATGCGCTGATGCTGCTCGACGGCCGCTACGTCAAAAAGGACGAGAAGGAAGCCTATGCGCTGATGCAGGCCGCAGCCGAGGCCGGCAACCGCCTGGCGCAGTTCAATTTTGCGCAGCTGATGGTCGAACAGGAGCCCGGCGATGCCGGTATTGCCAAAGCCGTGTCCTATTACGAGCGCGCTGCCGCGACCGGGCTTGCCGACGCACAATATGCGATGGCACAGGTCTACGCCAACGGCGCCGGCGGCAAGCCGCGCGACGATGTCCGCGCCCGCGGCCTGCTGGCACAGGCCGCGCGGCAGAACTACGACACCGCACAGATCGATCTCGCCACCTGGATGATCGAGGGGCGCGGCGGCGCCCGCGACCTGAAATCCGGCTTCAACTGGATGAAGCAGGCCGCAGAAGGCGGCAATGTCGCAGCCCAGAACCGTCTCGCCAAGCTCTACATGAACGGCATCGGCACCGACCCGGATCTGATCCTCGCCGGCGCCTGGTATGTTGTCGCCCGCCGCGCCGGGCTCATCGACCAAGAGATGGACGATTTCCTGCAGGGCCTGACCGACGAGCAGACGCAGCAGGCGCTGCAACGGGCCAACCGCCTGCCCTGACCGCGATCTCGCGACTCATCGCACCAGGCTCGTCAGGCGGGCTCATTGGGTATGATCGAGCACGACCTTGCCGAAGGGAGAGCCGTGTTCAAGGTACCGAAAGGCTTCGGCGGCCCGGCTCCATGGCACGACCCGGTCGATCACCGGTCTCAACCGGTTGACGACAATGGCGCGGTTCATCTCTTCAAAGGATTCGCGTGAGCCCACCGCTATGCCTCGCGCCCTGACCTGCCGGCGGAAGATGTCGAGCGGGTTGATGGCGCCGTCACTGCCGCCGAGATAGCCGATGACGTTGATCTGGGCGCCGCGCGCCGCTGCCCTCAGCGATTGTGCGAAACTCTGCGGTCCGCCAACCTCGATGGTATGGTCGGCGCCGCGGCCATCAGTCAATCCCAGCACGGCCGATGCCCAATCGGGGACGCTTCGATAGTTCACGCCGTCCTGCGCGCCAAGTTGCTTTGCCCGCGCAAGCTTCTCGTCGCTGCTCGACGTCACGATGACGCGCGCCCCGGCAGCGGCGGCGAACTGCACCGCAAACAGCGAAACGCCGCCGGTGCCGAGGCAAAGCACCGTGTCGCCGGGTTTGACGCTGCCTTCCGTAAACAGCGCATGCCATGCCGTCACGCCGGCGCATGGCAGCGTCGCCGCCTCGAGGTCGCTCAGATTGGCCGGCGCCAGCACCGCCGCCTGTTCGTCGAGCCGGGCAAATTCGCTGAGCAGCCCGTCGATCGGGCCGCCACGTTGATAGGATGGCTCGGCGATGGCGAAACTGCCGCCGACCCAGCGCTGCCAGAACGTGCCGCAGACCCGGTCGCCGATCTTGAACCGGCTGACCTCGGCGCCGATGGCAACGACTTCGCCGACGCCGTCCGACAGCGGCACCAGCGGCAATGCAAACTTCGTGTGATAGCTGCCGCGAACGATCTCGGCATCGCGGTAGTTCAGCGCCGTCGCCTTGACCTTCACAATCATCTCCTGGCGCCCTGGCTCAGGCATCGGCCGCTCGACCATTCTGAGATTCTCGAGGCCGCCCGGGCTCTGCAATTCGATCGCCTTCATCGTCGTTTCTTTCCAGCTGGGTCCTGCCGGAAGAAAATCGCTTGCCATCCACCGGATTTCAAATTCATAATGTTCAGGATAATTATGCTTCTATGACATGTTCGGGTGTGTCGTGCTTGAAGAACTGAAAACACTGGCCCTCTTTGCCGAGGAGGGTTCGATTCAGAAGGTGGCGCAACGCCTGCCATTGACGCAGCCGGCCGTCACCCGCCAGATCCAGCGGCTGGAGGAGATGCTCGGCACGGAATTGCTCGACCGCCGGCTAAAGCCGTCGCGACTGACCCCGGCCGGCGTAGAGGTGCTGGCACGCGGCAAGGACATTCTCGCCGCCGTCGCCGCGCTGAGAACATTCGCCAAGGGCGACGAGCCGGAGGGCCTGCTGCGGCTCGGCCTCGCGCACGGGCTTTGCGACAAAGCCGTGGCCGCCGCCATTGGTGATGCCGTGGCGCGGTTTCCGAAGGTCTCGCTGCGTCTGAAGAGCGGCTGGAGCCTTGAGCTGGCCGACCAGCACAAGCGCGGACAGCTCGACCTCGCCTTCATCCTGGACGGCAGCAATTCCAAAACTGGAGACGGCGTTGTCGGAACCGAGCCCCTCGGCATCATCGCTGCCGAAAACACCAGCCGGCAAGCCGACGTCAAGACCACGCCCTGGGTCCTCAGCCCTGAACCCTGCGACGCGCGCCGGCGGCTGGCGGCTGCGCTGGCCGAGGGCGGGAACAGGTTGATGGTCGGCGCCGAGATTCAGGACAGCGCGCTGCAGATCGACTGGGTTCGTCGAGGCCAAGGCCTTGGCCTGCTGCCCAGGCGGCTGCTGCGGGAAAAGCTGCCGCAGGGCATTGCCCTGGTCGACGCTCCCGGCCTCGAGCTGTCGCTGCGAATTGTCGTCCTGCGTTCGCCGCACCTGCATCTTTTGAGAGAGGTCGCCGACGCAGTGACCGAGGCCGTCACCGCGACTGTCAGGACGGACTGAGGCCGCCACGCCGCGCTGCCGGGCCAGCTTCGTTCCCGCTTCATCGGAAGGCGCTCCTTGCCTCTGCTGGCGATTTGTGGTCTTGGAGGCGCCAAATTGCCCTTTGCGGCGATCATCTCATTTCCGGATCACCTCACCATGGCCAAGATCAATGGCAACGAAATCCGTCCCGGCAACGTCATCGAGCACGATGGCGGCCTTTGGGTGGCGGTCAGAACCAACACCGTCAAGCCCGGCAAGGGCGGCGCCTACAACCAGGTCGAACTCAAGAACCTGATCAACGGCACCAAGCTCAACGAGCGCTTCCGTTCGGCCGAGACGGTCGAGCAGATCCGGCTCGATCTGAAGGATTTTTCCTTCCTCTACGAGCAGGGCGACGCGCTGGTGTTCATGGACACCGAAAGCTACGAGCAGCTCGAATTACAAAAGGAGTTCGTCGGCAATCGCGCCGCCTTCCTGCAGGACGGCATGATGGTGACGGTCCAGCTCTATGACGAAAGGCCGATCGGCATTTCGCTGCCCGACCAGGTGACGCTGACCATCACCGAGGCCGACCCGGTGGTGAGGGGCCAGACGGCAGCCTCGTCCTACAAGCCGGCGATACTCGAAAACGGCATCCGCGTGCTGGTGCCGCCGTTCATCGGCTCGGGCGAGCGGATCATCGTCGATACCAACGAAATCACTTACGTGCGCCGCGCCGACTAAGGCGTGATCCCAAAGAGTTGCAGACTTTTTGGATAAGATGACGCGTCAAGGCAAATAGGCGCAGCGACAGGAAGAACAGCAATGGCGCGTTCCGCGATCCTCAATGTCATGGTCCAGGCCGCAATGAAGGCCGGCCGCTCGCTGTCGCGTGACTTCGGCGAAGTGCAGAACCTGCAGGTCTCGATGAAGGGGCCGGGCGACTATGTCAGCCAGGCCGACCGCAAGGCCGAAGACATCGTCTTTGCCGAACTCTCCAAGGCGCGGCCCGGCTACGCCTTCCTGATGGAGGAACGCGGCGTGATCGAGGGCGACGACGGCCAGCACCGCTGGATCGTCGACCCGCTCGACGGCACCACCAATTTCCTGCACGGCATTCCGCTCTTTGCCGTTTCGATCGCGCTGGAGCGCCAGGGCCAGATCGTCGCCGGCGTCGTCTACAATCCGGCGATGGATGAGCTCTATACCGCCGAGCGCGGCGGCGGCGCTTTCATGAACGACCGCCGGCTGCGCGTCGCCGGCCGCACCAAGCTGGTCGATGCGGTGATCGGCTGCGGCATGCCGCATCTCGGGCGTGGCCAGCACGGCAATTTCCTCATCGAGTTGCGCAATGTCATGGCCGAGGTCTCTGGCGTCCGCCGTCTCGGCTCCGCCTCGCTCGATCTCGCCTACGTCGCCGCCGGCCGCATGGACGGGTTCTGGGAAACCGGCCTGTCGGCCTGGGATGTCGCCGCCGGCATTTTGCTGATCCGCGAGGCGGGCGGTTTCGTCTCCGATTTCGCCGGAGGACAGGATGTGCTGAACGCCGGTTCACTGGTCGCCGGCAACGAACTCATCCAGCGCGCGCTGTTGAAGACTATCAAAAGGCCACTCTCGGCCGGCTGATACAGGCACGCCGCGCTGAACCGCCGCAGTCGCAAAACCGCAACCAAAGCTTGAAATACTGTCCCGCGGCCGCCCAGATAAGGTGGCGCAGGATCATCGATGACGAACAGCCGGCCCCAACCCCAGAGCGAACTCTCCCAGCTCGACATTCCCTTTATGGGGCGCTGGCATTACTCGCGCGCCGAGATCATCGCCGACGGCATTGTCCACGCCGTGGGCATCGTGCTGGCGATCGCTGCCGGCTCGACGCTGCTGGCACTGGCCGCCTATCGAACCGGCCCCGGCGAATACGTCGCCGCCGCCTTCTATGTAGTCTCGCTGCTCACCGTGCTGTCGGTTTCGCTGGCCTACAATGTCTGGCCGGTGTCGTCGCCGGCAAAATGGATATTGCGGCGCTTCGACCATGCCGCGATCTATCTGCTGATCGCTGCCACCTACACGCCTTTCCTGGCCCAGCTCGGCGGCTCGCCGCTGGCCGTTTCCATGATCGTCCTGGTCTGGACCGCCGCGGCGGTCGGCATCGCCATCAAGGTCTTTCTTCCCGGCCGTTTCGACCGGCTGGCGATCGTCTTCTACCTAGCCATCGGCTGGAGCGGTATCGTTCTGGTGGAGCCGCTCGTGCGGACGCTGCCGGCGACATCGATCGCGCTCATCGTTGCCGGCGGCATCGTCTACTCCTGTGGCGTGATCTTCTTCGCCTGGAAGGGCCTGCGCTTCCACAATGCGCTGTGGCATGGCTTTGTCGTCACCGGCGCCGGCCTGCATCTGGCCGCCATGGTCGACTGCCTGGTCATCAACCGGCTTTGACCTCCGGTCGCGGACAGTGGCAATATTGCCAAGCGCCATTCAATTTCGTCACAATTCCGTTTAGAGTCGCAAACACAAATTGATCGGCGGCGACGGCATCGGAAACGGGGCACGGATGACTCTTCTCAGATCCTTCGGCATGGGCAGGCGCTCCGACGTTCTGATCTACGATCCGCACAAATTGTCGAGCCCGCAGGTGTTTCTGCTGACCATGGTGATCTTTCTGTTCATCGTGGCCTTTATCGCCGCCATCCTGACGCGCCAGATCTCGACCGCCTTCGTCACCAATCCCGGTCTCAACGGCCTGATCATCGGCGTGCTGGCGGTCGGCATCCTGCTGGCCTTCGTCCAGGTCGGCCGGCTGTTCCGCGAGGTGCGCTGGGTCAACTCGTTCCGCGCCGGTTCCGAAACCACCGAACCGGTGCTGCTGGCGCCGATGAAGGCGATGATCGGCCGCTCCTCGACGATTGCTTTCTCGACCAGTTCGATGCGCACCATGCTGGATTCGATCGCCACCCGGCTCGACGAAAGCCGCGACACGTCGCGCTACCTTGTCGGACTGCTGGTGTTCCTCGGCCTGCTCGGCACCTTCTGGGGCCTGCTCAACACGATCGGCTCGATCCGCGAAACCATCGAGTCGCTCGATCCCGGCACCGGCGATGCCGCGGCCGTGCTCGAATCCCTGAAGCAGGGGCTTTCCGCTCCGTTGGCCGGCATGGGCACCGCCTTCTCGTCCTCGCTGTTCGGCCTCTCCGGCTCGCTGGTACTCGGCTTCCTCGACCTGCAGGCCGGCCGCGCCCAGACGCGCTTCTATACCGAACTCGAAAACTGGCTATCCTCGGTCACCGACCTGTCCTCCGACATCGTCGTTGCCGACGCGGCCAAGACCGAACCCTCCGAGGAAATCCGGCTGTTGTCGGAAAAGCTGCGCACCCTGCAGGAGAATGGCGGCGGCTCCAATCCGCGCGTCGCCACCGCCATGGCCAATCTCGCCGACGGCATTTCCGGCCTGGTCAAGAACATGCGCTCGGAACAGCAGATCATGCGCGACTGGGTCGAGGCCCAGTCGGACGAGCAGAAGGCGATGCGCAACACCCTGGAGAAGATCGCCGACGCCTTGAAGAAGCCTGGGGTGCACTGACGTGGCGTTGGCACGAGGCCGGCGCTCCGACCGCCGCATCGATTACTGGCCGGGCTTCGTCGATGCGCTGTCGACGCTGCTGTTGGCGATCATGTTCCTGCTGACGGTTTTCGTGCTGGCGCAGTTCCTGCTCGGCCGCGAGATCTCCGGCAAGGACACGGTGCTCAACCGCCTCAATTCGCAGATCAACGAGTTGACCCAGCTTCTGGCGCTGGAGCGCTCGACGACGCAGGACAAGGAGGACACCCTTGCCAATTTGCAGGCATCGCTGTCTGCATCGGAGGCGGAAAAGAGCCGGCTCGAGCAATTGCTGGCGCAAGGCGCCGGTGCCGGCGATGCCGCCAACCAGCGCGCGACGGCACTTTCCGGCGATCTCGACAGCCAGCGCCAGATCAGCCAGCAGGCGCTGAGCCAGGTCGAGATCCTCAACCAGCAGATTTCGGCGCTGCGCAGGCAGATCGCAGCGCTCGAACAAGCGCTCGACGTGTCCGAAACGCGCGACCGCGAATCCAACACCAAGATCGCCGATCTCGGCCGCCGCCTCAACGTCGCACTGGCGCAACGCGTGCAGGAGCTAAACCGCTACCGCTCCGATTTCTTCGGCCGCTTACGTGAAATTCTTGCCGACCGCGAGAACATCCGCATCGTCGGCGACCGCTTCGTCTTCCAGTCGGAAGTGCTTTTCCCGACCGGCTCCGAGGTGATCAACGATGCCGGCAAGGTCGAGATGAAGAAGCTCGCCGATGCCATCATCGAATTGCAAAAGGAAATCCCGCCGGAGATCAACTGGGTGCTGCGCGTCGACGGCCACACCGACAACAAGCCGCTCTCCGGCACCGGCCGCTACCGCGACAATTGGGAATTGTCGACGGCGCGCTCGACATCGGTAGTCAAGTTCCTGATCGAGAACGGCGTGCCGGCCAACCGGCTGGTCGCGGCCGGCTTCGGCGAATTCCAGCCGCTCGACCCCGCCGATACCGAAGAGGCGCGCAACAAGAACCGCCGCATCGAGTTGAAGCTGACCGAGCGGTGATCTGCAAGCCTTTGGCTTGTATCATGCGCCAGGTCGGGCCGACTCGAGCCGGCTCAAGTCGGCGGCATTTAGGGCACTGGTGCGGCAGCGGCAAGAGCTGAAAAAATTACCTTTTTTTAATTACACTTTGCCGCCGTGGGCTTTTAGCCTTGGTCATGGGCCGAGAACCGCCGGCGGTGGAACCGCTCATCGCGACGCGACGGAACCTGACGGCCCGCGGCCGGAAGGCAGGACCCTCCCAACCACCGCCTTCCCCAGTAGAGGAGACGCAACCATGCGCTTCTTCGCTCCCAGGAATCTCAGGACTGCTACGCTCGCCACACTGCTCCTCGCCGTTCCGTTTGCTGGCGCTTACGCCGGCCCGCGTGCGACGGCCTTGATCAATCAGATCCAGAGTGTGGAGACGGGTATCCAGGGCGCCATCCGGGCGAACAAGCTCGAGCCGGGCGAGGCACGTGACTTGCGCACGTAGGTCGCTCAACTCGATCGGGCCGCCCAGAGGGCCGCACGCGATGGAACGATGCCGAGCACGCAATATCAGCAGTTGCTGGCGCAGCTCGACGATGTCAGCCAAAAGCTGCGCGCTGATACCGGCAGTGCCTTCCTCATCGGCAACGGCGCCGATGGCGGATATTATCCGAACGGCTATGGCCCAACTTATCCAGGCGGCTGAAATCGGCCGCAGTGCCCGGCGCTGTGGCAATGGATTTTGCGCATGATCTTTTCCAGCTTTCGGTTAAGGGATCATGCGCTAGCCCAACGCCAGCGCAATCAGCGCCAGGCTGGCTGCGAGAAAGCCGTTGTAAAGCCCCTGATTGGCCGCGAGCACTTTCGAGGCCCTGGCGAATTCCGGCGTCGGCCTGAATACCATATGGCCGCGCGGCGTGTCCTACAGCACCATCTCCAGATATGCGATGCAGAGGTGGATCACGGCCACCAGCCCGACCAGCACATTGGCGATCACGTTTCGTCTCCGCCATCGCGGTCTGCCGCCGCCGGACGACATTGATCACGCACGCCACCGCTTCCACAAGATGCTTTTCGGCCGTTGCAGCCGGCAGTCGATGCGTCGATCGCGGACGGCTTCGGGGTTGCCAACACTTTTGCATTGGTATCTTTTCCCGCCGTCAAATCAGCGGAACCCACAATGTCCTTTCAAAAACTCGACGACCTCGGCCACAAGCTCGAAGCGCTGGAACACGCCCTCGCCATCCTCGGCGCCGACGAGGCGACCCATATGGCGGTCGGCGGCGGCGAGAAGCGCGCAGAGGCAATGTCGGCGCTTGCCGGCATGCTCCATGCCCGGGCGACTGCGCCGGAGATTGCCGACTGGATCGCGGCGGCCGAGCAGGAGGCGCTCAACGAAGAGCAGCAGGCCGCGGTCAGGGAATTCCGCCGGCAATACACCAACCTGACCTGCCTGCCGGTCGAGTTCGTCGAGCGCCAGACGACCGCGCGCATGCGCTCCGAGCAGCTCTGGCGCGACCTGCGCGCCAAGAACGACTGGGCCGGCTTCCTGCCGGCGCTGGAAGGCGTCGTGGCGCTGGTCCGCGAGGAGGCGGCCCTTCGCGCCGAGGTGCTCGGGCTCGAGCCTTACGACGCGCTGATGGAGCAATATGACCCGGGCAATCGCGCCGCCGACATCACGCCTGTGTTTGTCGAGTTGAAGACCTTCCTGAAAGGCTTCGTGCCGGAGGCACTGGCCGTGCAGGAAGAGCGGCTGGCGAAACATCCGCTGAAGCCGCTTTCCGGCAGATACCCCTTGGACAAGCAGCGCGAGCTTGGCCTCGCCATGATGGCGGCGGTCGGCTTCGACCTCACCCACGGCTCGCTGTCGGTTTCGCACCATCCCTTCTGCGGCGGCGTGCCGAGCGACGTGCGCATCACCACCCGCTACAAGACCTCGGATTTCCTGTCGGCGCTGATGGGCGTGCTGCACGAGACCGGCCATGCGCTGTACGAGCAGAACCTGCCGAAGGCGTGGGCGCACTGGCCTCTGGGCAGAGCGCGCGGCATGGCAGTGCATGAAAGCCAGAGCCTGTTCGTCGAAAAGCAGATCGGCCGCAATCCAGAATTCTGGCGCTGGGCGCTGCCGGTGGTCGAAAGGCACCTCGGCGAGAGCTGGACGATCGACGACATCCTGCCGCATGTACACCGGGTCGAGCGCGGCCTGATCCGCGTCGATGCCGACGAGGTCACCTATCCGCTGCACGTCATCCTACGCTACGAGCTGGAGCAGGAGCTTGTCTCGGGACGGCTGGAAGCAGCCGACCTGCCCGAAGCCTGGGATGCCAAGATGCGCGATTATCTCGGCCTGTCGACATCAGACAATCCGGCTGACGGTCCGATGCAGGACGTCCACTGGCCGGGTGCCGCCTTCGGCTATTTCCCCTCCTACACGCTGGGCGCCATGATGGCGGCGCAGCAATGGGCGGCGCTGACCAGGGATCATCCTTCAGCCGACGAAGACCTCGCCAAGGGCGATTTCGCCGCGATCAACGACTGGCGCCGCAAAAGGATCTGGTCGCAAGGCTCGCGCTGGTCGACACCGGAACTGCTCGAACGCGCTACCGGCGAAAAGCTCGATGCCGTGCATTTCACCGATCACCTGAAGAAGCGGTACGGGAACTGAGCCGCTTCGTCTATTCCAGGTTCTTGCCGCGGTGACTGCAGAAATCCGCGAAACTGGCCTTTACTTTGGTGGGAAAGCCTCTGAAAAAGGAGTTCTTCCAAGTTGGGCGAGCGTAGATGTCTGTCTGTTACAGTTTTCATAGGATGAAGTCTTTCTGGCCCCGCTTGGTATTTTTCATCTTATTGATCGGCCTGAGTTCTCCGGCCATGTCCGACGACATGGTTCTCAAGGGTCCGGCAGAAAGCTGGGTAAAGCAGCTTGATATTCCGGCTGCCGATCCCACCCGATCGGATCAAATCAAGAATGGCGTTTCATGGCTGCTCTCGGACGACCAGATCAAGCATCGCGCCGGCGGCTATGTCGAGTACTCGCGCACCGTCTATAAAATCGTCGACCGTCCCGGCCTGGATCGTGGCGCGAGTATTGATCTGCAGTTCGATCCGTCCCGGCACAAGGTCACGCTCAACCATCTTCACATCATCCGCGATGGTGCCGTTTTGGACCGGCTGGAAGGCGTCGAATTCGACATCTTCCGCAGGGAAAGAGACGCCGAGAAAGGCGTCTTCGACGGCTGGCTGACAGCACATGTCAACATCGATGACGTGCGTGCCGGCGACATCGTCGACTACGGGTCGACCTATGAGATAACGCCGCTCGTCGGCAAGGATCTTTTCTTCAAGAATTTCTCCACCGAATGGGAAGAGCCGGTAGCGCTTATCCGCACAAGCATCATTTGGCCTTCGGACCAGCCGCTCCAGATCAAGACAAGGGGAACCCGACTCACGCCCTCAATCTCCCCGACTGGACCGGACACCACCTATCTATGGGAGATTCCAAACCCGAAACCGGTCAATGTCGAGGACAACCTGCCCGTGACCTATCCAGGCTGGGGCTCCATCGATGTCGCGTCTACCGCGAATTGGCAAAGTGTGGTCGATGCCGTTGCGCCCTATTACAAGCCAGCGACCGTTTTTCCCCCGGCTTTTGCCGCAAAGCTCGACGACATCGCTCTGCGGCATCCGGTGCCCGAAGACCGGATGGTCGAGGCAATGCGGTTGGTGCAGGACCAGATCCGCTATGTAAGCCTGTCGATGGGTGCCGGTTCCTACGTTCCGCGTGATCCCGCGACGGTCATCCTGAGCGGGTTTGGTGACTGCAAGGACAAGGCACTGCTGCTGGTTTCGTCGCTTGTGCGGCTTGGCATTGCTGCCGAGGTTGCCTTGGCCGATCTCGACGAGGGGCGGGCTCTGGACCAGCACCTGCCGGCGCTTCGCGATTTCGACCATGCCATCGTCAAGGCAAGGATCGGAGCAAAGACATATTGGCTGGACGCCACGAACTATCTTCAGGGCGGCAGGGCGCACAATCTCGCACAGCCCGACTACGGCTTCGCGCTGCCGCTTTCCAGCACCGGCGGGTTGGAGAAGATGCCGAGCCCTGTGCCTGCCAGCCCATCGATCCAGATCGCCGAGGAATTCGACTTTCCGCGGAAACCGGGCGATCCCCTCGTGCTGACGGTCTTCTCGACATATGAGGACGCCGATGCCGATTGGATGCGCGGCAATTTCGCCAGCAGGTCGCTGAGCGAGGTGTCGGACGCCTACCTGAAATACTACAACAAGCAATATCCGGGCATCCAAACCATCGCCAAGCCGGAAATCGTGGATCGGCGCGACGGCAACATAGTGAGCGTGAAGGAAAGTTATCGCTTGCCGGCGGAGGCGCTGGCGGCCAACGATCTGGCAAAGAATTTCCCGATCCGCGCGGCCGATCTCGGCAACAACTCTCTTCCAACCCCGACAATCGTCGACCGAACCGGGCCCGTCTCCCTCGGCCCCCAGTTCTACCGCCGCCACAAGGTGACCGTGCGCAACCTCAAGGCGAGGTTTTCCGGCGAGTCGATGAAAAACGTCGTGACGCCCTATCTGTCTCTCAAGGCATCCTGGTCCAACACGCCCACCGAATTGCAAGTTGAATGGAACTTTCAGACGCTGGCGACTGAAGTACCGGCCAAGGCGATTGCCGATTATCTGAAAACCGTCGATGACCTCGCAGACCAGGTTCGCTGGCAGTACGATTTTACCTATGAAGAGCCGCCTGCCGATGTGCAGCTCAGCGATCCGGCAAAGGAGCAGCGACAGACCGTCGCCAGCATGCTTTTGTTGTCGTTGCTTGTCGGCGTTCCCCTGTTCATCGCCTATCGACGCGGCAAACGCCGAGCTTTCGGTAGCTGAAGAATCTCGGCCGCCGCTGGGCACCATGATCCCGAAAAGTGGATGCCGGTTTTCGGAAAAGATCATGGTCAAACAAGAAGATGGAGCCTCATCCCGATTTCATCGGGATGGAGCGATGCTACTCCGCCGCGCCCCTGAAAGCATTCGCCCCGATATCGAACTGCAGCTTGGCCAGCCGCGCATAGATGCCGCCCTTGGCGACCAGGCTCTGATGCGTGCCTTCCTCGACGATGCGGCCGCCATCCATGACCAGGATGCGATCGGCCTTCAGCACGGTTGCCAGCCGATGGGCGATGACGATCGTGGTGCGGCCCTTCATCAGCCGGTCCAGCGCCGTTTGCACCAGCGTCTCGCTTTCGGCATCTAGCGCCGAGGTCGCCTCGTCGAGCAGCAGGATGGGCGCATCGCGCAAAATGGCGCGGGCGATCGCCACGCGCTGGCGCTGGCCGCCCGACAGCGTCACGCCGCGCTCGCCGACCTGGCTGTCATAGCCCTTTTCGAGTTTCAGGATGAACTCGTCGGCAAGCGCGTCCTTCGCCGCCGCCTCGATCTCGGCCTGGCTGGCGCCAGGCCGGCCAAAGCCGATATTGTCGCGCGCGCTTGCGGCAAAGATGGTGACGTCCTGCGGCACGATGGCGATGCGCGCGCGGATCGCGGCCGGATCGGCCTCGCGCAGATCGACCCCGTCGATGACGATTCCGCCGGACTCCGGATCGTAGAAGCGCAGAAGCAGCGAAAACACGGTGCTCTTGCCGGCGCCCGAGGGTCCGACGATCGCCACCGTCTCGCCGGGTTTGACCTGAAAGCTCAGGCCATGGACGGCGGCGCGGTCGGGCCGGGCCGGATAGGAGAAGGAGACATCGTCGAAGCTGATCGCACCTCTCGCCTTTGCCGGCAGCGGCTTCGGATCGGCGGGCGCCTGGATCGCGGGTTTCTCGGCCAGGATCTCGGTCAGCCGTTCGGCAGCGCCCGCTGCCTGGGAAAGTTCGCCCCAGACCTCCGACAGGGCGCCGAGCGCGCCGGCGGCGAACACCGAATAGAGCAGGAATTGACCGAGCGTGCCCGGCGACAGCGTGCCGTCGAGCACGTCGCGCGAACCGAACCACAGCACCGCCACGACTGACGAAAAGATCATGAAGATGGCGAAGAAGGTGAGAAAGGAGCGGGCAAAGATCGAGGCCCGCGCCGCTTCGAACGCTGCTTCCACGGCGGACGAAAAATACCTGGTTACAAGCTTCTCGTTGGTGAAGGCCTGCAGGGTGCGCACCGCGCCGATCTGCTCGCTGGCATAGGCGGTGGCATTGGCAAGCGTATCCTGCGCCAGTCGTGACTTGCGCCGCACCGAGCGGCCGAAGGCGACCAGCGGCAGCACGATTAGCGGAATGGCCGCGATGACCAGGCCGGACAGTTTTGGGCTGGTGAAGACCATCATCGCCACGGCGCCAAGGCCGAGGATGACGTTGCGCAAAGCCACCGAGGCGGTAGCACCGACGGCCGATTTGACCTGTGTCGTGTCGGCGGCGAGCCGCGAGACGATCTCGCCCGACTGGGCTGTATCGAAGAACGAGGGCGACAGCGTGGTGACGTGGGCAAAGACATCGCGGCGGATATCGGCAACGACGCGCTCGCCGAGCGTGATGACGAAATAGTAGCGGCTGGCCGATGCCGCCGCCAGCACGGCGGCCATCACCACCAGCATGGCGAAATATTCGGCAATGAAGCTGGAATCGGAAGCGGAAAAGCCGTGATCTATCATCCGCCGCACGGCCAGCGGCAGCGCCAGCGTCGTCGCCGCCGCGACGGCCAGTGAGACGATCGCGCCGATGACCATTTTGCGGTAATGGGTGATGTAGGGAAACAGGCGCTGCAGCGGCTTCAGCGAGCGCCTGCGCTCGTCTGCATCGCCGCTGATGTTCGCCATGACCGTTTCCTTTGGCCCTTTGAGGCTTGCGCCATCAATATGCGCTTGCCGCGGCCTTGTGATTCAATTCCGGCTGATGTATAGGCTCGCCGACCGTTTTAGAAGCCGTGGCTCCTCAATAGCTGCGGCTTCGAGTTTTAAAAAGGGGCGCATCGACGCAGGCTTTAGCCCGTCGGCAGCACCCGGCAAGCCAGGAACAGACCCATGAAGACCGATATTCATCCCGACTACCACACCATCAAGGTCGTCATGACCGACGGCACCGAATACATGACCCGTTCGACCTGGGGCAAGGAAGGCGATACGATGAACCTCGATATCGACCCGACCACCCATCCGGCCTGGACCGGCGGCCAGCAGACCCTGCTCGACCGCGGTGGCCGCCTGTCGAAGTTCAAGAAGCGCTTCGAAGGTTTCGGCCTGTAAGCCCCAGGCCTTTCGCATCAGAAAAAACCCGCCCTTGAGGCGGGTTTTTTCTTGACCTTAAATGCGTTGCGGAACGCATCCGCTAGTCTAGGGAGGACGACATGTCTATTCTCGAAGATAAGCGATGTTCCAACCTCATAGGCGGATACAAGACCATTTATGATCCGCGACCGGCCTTGCGAGCGCTCGCCCTTCAATACGGCAACAAGTCTATCTGGGATGAACTCTGGAATGAATTGCATCACCAGGGAGATGTCGGAGACGCATCTTACGCAGCAGTTGTTGAAATTGCTCGCATCTCCGAAGGCCACGCCCCCGCCTATTGGGGAGCCTTCGGTCTGGCTTCCACCATCGAAGAGGCTCGATTGGTCGACGGTCGAAACCCGCCAATCCCGGATTGGATCGAACCGCACTACAAAATTGCCTGGCAGACTCTTTTCCAGTTGGCTTTGCGGGATCTGGCAGTTTCAGCGGATGACGAGACCATTAACTGCGCATTGGCTGTTGTCGCCCTTCATCGAGGCCGGTTCAACCTCGGCCGAATGGCGATGTGCACGGAGGATGAACGCGCGGAAATGCTGCGGGATTACTTCGGCCGCTAGCGTACAGCTTTACTCGCCGATCAGCTCCCGCAGAGCCATCCGCTTGTAGGCGGCAACCAGCCTGTCGCCCTCTTGCCGCCCGACCGAGATCGCCAGCCGCATTGCGGCCTCGCCCATCTGCCAGATGAGAAACGCCGTCGTTTCGAGCGCTTCCGGATCGGCGGATGGCCGCAGCCGTTTCAGCACGGCTGTAAGGAATTCGGCGTTGGCCCGGCTATCGGCAAGCTCGAGTTCGCGTAGCGCCTTGTCGGCCTGCGTGCCCGACCAGATGTCGCGCATCACCGGCTCCGCCAGGAACATTCCGTAGTAGATATTCACCAGTTCCGAAAATGCCCGACGCAGGCCGTCGGCGTCATTGACCTCGGCTAGCGATGCCGCAATGCAGGCCTGGCTTTCGGCGGTGTAGCGTTCGGCCAGCGCCCAGATGAGCGCCCTCTTGTCGGGGAAGAACTGGTAGAGCGAGCCGATCGACACGCCGGCCCTCTCGGCCACCTCGCCCATGCGCATGGCGTCGCTGCCTTGCTCGGCGATCAGCGCCGAGGCGGCGGCCAGCATCCGCTCGACCCGCTCGCGGCTGCGCTGCTGGCTCGGCGCCCGGCGCGGCGATGCGGCCTGCTCATTGCGGGAACCCGGTGCAGCGGTGCCTTCCATGACTGTCTCCAGAAAAATGGCTTGACTGACAAAATACGAGGGTTTATCACGTTTTGCAAATGTGAGGATCGCTCACTTTTCTAAACGCCACGCCAATCAAATTGCTCGAACCCCGAAACCGGAGCAACTGACATGACCATGAAACTGCTTCCCACCCTCACCTTCGTCGCTGCCATTGGCTCAGGCGTTGTCGGCGGCGTTTTCTTCGCCTTCTCCAACTTTATCATGCCGGCGCTCGCCCGCTTGCCTGCCGCAGGCGGCATCGCCGCCATGAATTCGATTAACATCACCGTGATCACGCCGGCATTCATGACCGCACTTTTCGGCACCGGACTGGTCTGCCTTGTCCTTGCCGCCGGCGCTCTTATCGGCTGGAGCCAACCGGGTTCGTTCTGGCTTCTCGCCGGCGCCCTGATCTATGTCGTCGGCAATCCGATCGTGACGATGATGTTCAACGTGCCGCTCAACAACGCCCTGGCTGCGGTCGATCCGGCAAGCGCCAACGGCGCCGCCGTGTGGGCCACCTATCTCAAGGGCTGGGTGATGTGGAACCATGTCCGCACCATCACCGCCATCGTGGCGCTGGGCTGCTTCATCTTCGCATGGCGGTGAATGCAGGACGGAAGTCCTAAAAGGCCTTCAGGCAGGGTCTTTTGGCTTATGGCCCTTGCGATCGGCATGGCCGAGATCGCGATCCGGATCGATGACGTCGCGAACCAGTTGCTTGAGCTTTGCGGCGTCGGGAAAACCGCCGTCACGCTTGCGGTCCCAGACCAGCGTGTCATTGCAGGAAATGGTGAAGATGCCGCCGGTGCCGGGCACCAGCGTCACCTCGCCAAGATCGGTACCGAAGGTGGACAGCAGCTCCTGCGCCATCCAGCCGGCCCTGAGCAGCCACAGGCACTGGGTGCAATAGGTGATGCGGACGGTGGGCGCCTGTTCGCTCATGTCTCGGTCTCATCTGCGCGGACTGTGGTTACGGCAAATCGATCGTGTATCGGGTCGTTGCCAAGAGCTATGGATATTGCGATCCAGATCGGCCAGACCATAACTAAGACCAACGCAGCGTATGCACCGACAATCTCCAGCTGGGAGAAGTCCTGCGCGACCCCAGGAGCGCTGCCCCAAGCCTGAAAAGCGTACCACCCTCCTGTGGCCATTATAGGCAAAGCGCCGAGAAATTTCATTCCCTGCCGCCGAACAGCCTTTCGTACGGGTAGTCCGATTCTATTTTTGTCATCCTGGTCATGCACTATGAGCGCCGCGAACCGCTTGCCGATTGGCTGGCCAGAGGTCAACTCCATGACAAGGAGATAAGACGCGAGAACGACCAGTTCGAGGAAACCCAAATCCAATGCTGCCGGTCGGAAATTGCCCTGCGAATCCAAATCAAATGAGATGGAGGGATTTCCTTCAGACTGTGAGCCCGAAGCCGTTCCCAGGGCCCATTCGGCGACCGTCAAACCGAACAGCGACGTTCTGCATACCTGCCAATCGTAACGGGCAAGTGATGGATCAATTGCTCCGTTTAGCGAAGCCGCCTGACATATTCTCCAGTTCAACCAAAAGCTGCCTTTGACTCCGCCGTCAGTCAGCAGAAACAAACCCGCTACCAGTGCGTAAAGAGGTATCAGGACGATAAGATAGTCGATGATCGAAGCGAACAGCCGGCGCCATATGTCACCCCGGCGAGGCCAGGACATCGCGTCAGCAAAACGAGCCTCATCAGTGTCAGTCATCCGTCCCCCATCAGTAACTGACAGCTCTAGAAGAAAGATACGTGATCGGTGCGCGGCGTTCTGAACTTACGCCGCGCTGAGCTTTGCCAAGGTCTCCTCGTCGACCTCGAAATTGGCGTAGACGCTCTGCACGTCGTCGTCGTCCTCAAGCGTCGCAACCAGCTTCATCAGCGATTGTGCCCGCTCCTCGTCGACCGCGATATTGGTCTGCGGCTTCCAGATCGGCTTCACCGATTCAGCCTCGCCGAGCGCGCCTTCCAGCGCCTTCGACACTTCGCCAAGATTCTCGAAAGCGCAGTAGATCGTGTGGCCTTCCTCGTCCGACTGGACGTCGTCGGCACCGGCCTCGATCGCCGCGTCCATCACCTTCTCGGCGCTGCCGGCCGATGCCGGATAGTAGATCTCGCCGACGCGGTCCCACATGAACGATACCGAGCCGGTCTCGCCCATCGCCCCGCCGGCTTTGGTGAAGGCGGCGCGCACATTCGACGCCGAGCGGTTGCGGTTGTCGGTCAGCGCCTCGACAATCAGCGCGACGCCGCCTGGCCCGTAACCCTCGTAGCGCACGGCTTCGTAGGTCTCGGCATCGCCCATCGACGCCTTGTTGATGGCGCGCTGGATATTGTCCTTCGGCATCGATACCGCCTTGGCGTTCTGCACCGCAAGGCGCAGGCGCGGGTTCATCGATGGATCGGGCGTGCCGCTCTTGGCGGCGACGGTGATTTCGCGCGCCAGCTTGGAAAACATTTTCGACCGCACCGCATCCTGGCGGCCCTTGCGGTGCATGATGTTCTTGAACTGTGAATGGCCAGCCATGGCACCCCTGTCATCTTCTCGGCTAGAGCATCTGCCGCCTGGGGAACCACCCGGCATCTTGCAAAATGCTCGAATTCAAAATTTCAGAACGTCCTGCTGCGTCCCTGACGGACGGACGGCGCTCGCTGTCGGAATGGCCGGCTTATAGATAAATCGGCTCAATTCGTCCAGCCGCGCCATTGCTGCCGGCACGCAAGGGTTTCAAGATCCGAAAATCGGCAGGCTTCGGCAAACCTTTCATCCCTCAAGATCGGATTTCAGCCGGTCGAGGATGCTGATCGCGTGCGTGGCATATTGACTGATCCAGCGGTCGTGGATGTGCTTGATCGGCAGCGCGTTGAGATGGTTCCAGCGTTCGCGCCCCTCGCGCCGCGCCACGACCAGGTCGGCCTCCTCCAGCACCTTCAGGTGCAGCATGACCGTGCAGCGGTCCATGTCTGGGAAGGCATCGCACAACATGCCGGTGGTCTGCGGCGCATCCTTCAGCCGGTCCAGCAACGCACGCCGGCGCGGATGCGCCAGCGCCTTGAAAACATTGTCGTCTCGCGATTGGCTTGACATGTTATATTTCTATAACATATCCTTGAGCCATTCAAGGAAGGAGCTGTGGATATGTCTCTTGGATTCAGGGTTTCTGGCCGCATCGGCAAACCCGTCGCCGAAGTCTTCGATGCTGTCGTCAATCCGAAGAAGCTCAGCGGCTATTTCACCACCATCGGCGGCGCCAGCGCACTGCTGGAGGCGGGCGCCACCGTCATCTGGTGGGGCAAGGTTCCGGTCGAGGTCGACGAGGTGAAGAAAGACAGCCGCATCGTGCTGCGCTGGGATGCCACCGACGCCGACGGCAAGCCGACCTACAAGACCCGCATCGAAATGAATTTCGAACCGCTCGACGATGGCGGCACCTTTGTCACCATCGCCGAAACCGGCTGGCACGAGGACGCGGTCGGCCTGAAGAAATCCTACCTCAATTGCGAGGGCTGGTCGCAGATGCTGGCCTGCATGAAGGCCTATGTCGAATACGGCATCAATCTGCGCGACGGCTATTACCGCAGCGAGATGAAGGGCGAGCCGGCTAACGAGAACAACATCTGAGAGCAATGGAGTAAGAATGACCGCGAAGATCACCGGCGGCATCAACATCGCGATGAAGGTCCCGCCACATCAATACCAGGCAACGATCGCCTTCTATCGCGACGTCATCGGCCTGAAGCCATTCACGGCCAAATCGCCGGCCATCGGGTTCGAACTCGGTCCCAATCGACTGTGGATCGACGAGGCGCCGATGATGAGCCAGGCCGAGATCTGGCTGGAACTGTTCACCGATGATTTTCCAGGCGCGGCGGAGCATCTCGCCGAGGCCGGCGTCGTGCGCTGCGATGCCATCGAGGCACTGGGTGAAGGCTTTCGCGGCGGCTGGATCACCAATCCGGCCAACATCATTCACCTCGTGCGCGAACCCGATGCCTGGTGAACAGGGCGGCGCCGTGGAAAGGAGGACGCTATGAAAATCCGTGAAACACCGACCGCCGAGGCCGGCATGCTGATAAGGCGGCCGGTCGCCGACGTATTCGAAGCCTTCGTCGATCCGGCGATCACGACGAAATTCTGGTTCACCTATGGCAGCGACAGGTTGGACAGCGGCAAGGAAATCAGTTGGGAATGGCGCATGTATGGCGTCTCGACGACGGTCAACGTCAGTGAGATCGTCGATAACAAGAAGATCGTCATGCAATGGAGCGATCCGCCGACCACGGTGGTGTTGACATTTACCGAGATGCCGGGCGCCACGACCTTTGTCGAGGTCCGCAATTTCGGCTTTGCCGGCAGCCCTGACGAGCAGGTCAAGCAGGCGATCGACTCGACCGATGGCTTTGCGCTGGTGCTCGCCGGCGCCAAGGCGTGGCTGGAGCAAGGCCTGACGCGTGGCCTGATCGGCGACCGTCATCCGAAGGGCGTTCCAGCAAATTAAGCAACGGCGAGCCAAGATCGGCTGGCAACAGACCGCGAATGCTCAGGAACGCCGCTTTTCCTGCTCTAGCACATGACGGCGGAGCACGCGGTTGATCTCCGTTTGATAGCCACCGCCTTCGACATGCTCCTTGAACCAGGACAGCACATCAGCGTCAAGCCGAATGGTCACCGGCTGCTTTAGTGGCCGGTAGAGGTGCCCTCGGCGAGCATGAACCCAATTCTCGGCCGAAGTTTCCGGAATGTCGGACGTGTCAATTTCGCTGTCAGGCAAATCTGCCAAATTGGCGAGCTGGTTGCGCTGATCTTGGCTAAGTTCCTTCCTGCTCATAGCGCCTCCTTTCATGCGGCGTTGCTTTCCGGGCACCGACAATCCGAATTCGTTCCTCATCTTCGAGATCGGGATAAGTGTGAACAACGAGCAGTACCACCAGCCCTTGGATCATCCCGATCGCATGCCACCTTTGCTCGCCATCTTCAAACCGGTCAGGCACAATCAGATGAAGCGGATCCTTGAAGACATCTTTGGCGAGATCGAACTCAACACCATGCTTGGCACGGTTGCGCTTGGCCTTCTCGGGATTCCATTCAAATCGCAATATGGCGGCACCGTTATTTACAAAATTGTACGCACAATTCTGTAAGAGTCAAGTCAATGCCCGCCCCCGCCTTTTGCCTTCTTCCGCCGCCGCGCCAGCATGTTGAGCCCTTCGACCAGTGCCGAAAAACCCATGGCGGCGTAGATGTAGCCTTTCGGCACGTGGTAACCCATGCCGTCGGCGATCAGCGTCATGCCGATCATCAGCAGGAAGCCGAGGGCCAGCATGACGATGCTGGGGTTCCTGGCGATAAAGTCGGCCAGCGGCCCGGCCGCCAGCATCATCACGCTCACCGCCACGATCACCGCGATGTACATGATCGCGATTTCGTCGGTCATGCCGACGGCGGTGATGATCGAGTCGATCGAGAAGACGAGGTCGAGCAGCAATATCTGGAAAATCGCGCCGGCCAGCGAAAGCTGCAGCGTCTCGCCCATCATGGTGTCCTGGTGATCATCGAGATCGACCGTGTGGTGGATCTCCTTGGTCGCCTTCCAGACGAGAAACAGGCCGCCGGCGATCAGGATCAGGTCGCGCCATGAAAAGCCGTGGCCGAAGGCGGTGAATATCGGCGTCGTCAGTTGAACGATGATCGAGATGGTGGCCAGCAGGATCAGCCGCATCACCAGCGCGGCCGAGATGCCGAGCCGCCGGGCGCGGGCCCGCTGCGCTGCCGGCAATTTGTTGGTCAGGATCGAGATGAAGATCAGATTATCGATGCCGAGCACGACTTCCAGCACGATCAGCGTCAGCAGCGCGACCCATGCCGTCGGGTCGGAGACAAAGGCGAAATGCGGCGCCAGGAATTCGACTAGCTGCATGGAGGTCGTCCCCTCTACGATCTAGAGCAGTTTCGCCGGCAATTGGGTATTGCAAGCGTCTATATCAATGTCACGACCAGAAGGATGGAGCCGTTTCCTCCAGCCGCGGGCCGCGACGAAACGGCGCGATCCGTTCGGTCAGGCCGCTACGGTCGGAAATGTCGACGCCGACGCCGCACAATGTCGCCGGTCCGGTCGACGCCTCGAAGCGGCCTTTCGGCACCTTGGACAAGAACCGGTTGAGCGGCTCCTCCTTGTCCATGCCGAGCGAGGAATCGTAATCGCCGCACATGCCGGCATCGGAAATATAACCGGTGCCGCCATTGAGGATCTGGTGATCGCCGGTCGGCTGATGCGTATGGGTGCCGACAACAAGGCTGGCACGGCCGTCGACGAAATGAGCGAAGCACATTTTTTCCGAGGTTGCCTCGGCATGGAAATCGATGACGATCGCATCGGCCTGCTCGCCAAGCGGGCAAGCGGCAAGTTCGCGCTCGCCGGCCTGGAACGGATCGTCGAGCTCGGGATGCATGAACACCCGGCCCATGATGTTGGCCACCAGCACGCGCGCGCCGTTCCTGGCGATGTAGACGCCTGAGCCGCGCCCCGGCGTACCCTTGGGGAAATTGGACGGACGCAGGAAGCGCTCTTCGCGCGGCGCGAAAATCAGCGCATCGCGCTGGTCCCAGACATGGTTGCCGGTGGTGACGACATCGGCGCCGGCCGAGATCGTCTCGCGAAAAATCTCCTCGGTGATGCCGAAGCCACCAGCGGCGTTCTCGCCATTGACGATGACGAAGTCGAGCTTGAAATCCGAGATCAGGCCAGGCAGTTGTTCCCACACCGCCGTACGTCCTGTCTTGCCGACCATGTCGCCGAGGAAGAGAAGTCTCATATAAGCGTGATCCCGAACCGAAGGTCAGCGAAGCAAAAAGCTGCATGACTTTCGGAAAAGACCATGCGTCCAGGAACTTATCTACAATTTCGGCGCGAAGCGACGCAACCCGCTCTCGGTGAGTATTTCCGGAATGATCACGTCATGCGGCTCGTCAGGCACCACGGCCACCTCTTGGCAGTCGAAGGCAATGCCGATCAGCCGCGGCTGCTGCCCCTTGTCGACCAGCCGCGCGATCGCCCGGTCGTAATAGCCGGCGCCGTAGCCGATGCGGTGGCCGCGCGCATCGAAGGCGGCAAGCGGCACCAGCATCAGCTGGGGATCGAGCACCTCGGCTTCCTCGTGTGGCCCGACGGTGCCGAAGCCCATGTCGACCATCGGCGCGCCGCGCACCAGTTCGCGAAAGACGATGATGGTTTTGTCGAGAATGGCCGGCAGGCAGAGCCTTGCCCCCTTTTCGCGCAAGGCAAACATCAGCGGCCGGACGTCGACTTCCGAGCGCATCGGCCAGAAGCCTGAGACGATCTGGCCCGGCGCGACGGTGATCCGGTCGCGCGCCGTCTCGGCCATTTCGAGTGCTGCCTCCACCCGCCAGAACGGATCGAGCGCATCGCGGCGGCCGAGGGCTTCGTTGCGGAGATTCTTTTTCAGGTCTTTCGAGGAGTTCATGCGCCGACGGTAGAAATCAGATTTGGATGGAGTTTTACGAGCGACGTTTTGGAGGAGCGGGGCGAACTTTTCGTTCGTGAGAGCACCGCACAAAGCGGCGCGACGACAAGATCCGCCAGACATGGCCTTTTCGATAGGTGACGATCCACACAACCGGTGGAGAGAGCGATCCCGGGAACCTACAAAGTAGGTGGGCGCCGTATGAGAAAACCCACGGGTCTTCCCAGGGACAGCTCCCTAGGGATCATTAAGGCCCCGGGGAAAATGTTCTCCTGCCGGGAAGCGCAGACCGTCTCCGCCAATATAGGCAGACGGCAGACCAAGCGCCAGAGAGACGACATGTTTCGAGTCTTAAATCGACGCAGAACCGCTCGACGAGGGTCGCGCCGGCAAGATCCCCGCTTTGCCAGCAGCGCCTTGCACAGCGAAGGCCGCGTCCTTAGGGTCGCGCGATGAACCCGGGAGCAAAAATGCGTTTCGAAGGCACGGCAGCCTATGTTGCCGACAAGGATCTGATGGTGGCGGTCAACGCGGCGATCGCGCTGGAGCGGCCGTTGCTGGTCAAGGGCGAGCCCGGTACCGGCAAGACCGAACTTGCCCGCCAGGTGGCGGCGGCGCTCGGCCTGGATCTGATCGAATGGCACGTCAAATCGACCACGCGGGCGCAGCAGGGCCTCTATGAATATGATGCCGTCTCGCGCCTGCGCGACAGCCAGCTCGGCGACGAGCGCTTCAACGATATCCGCAATTACATCAAGCGCGGCAAGCTGTGGGACGCCTTTGCTGCCGGCAAGAAAGTCGTGCTTCTGATCGACGAGATCGACAAGGCCGATATCGAGTTCCCCAACGATCTGTTGCAGGAACTGGATCGGATGGAGTTCTTCGTCTACGAGACCGGCGAGACCATCCGTGCCACCGTCCGGCCGATCGTCATCATCACCTCCAACAACGAAAAAGAGCTGCCGGACGCCTTCCTGCGCCGCTGCTTCTTCCACTACATCCGCTTTCCCGACGTCGAGACGCTGCACAAAATCGTCGACGTGCACTATCCCGGCATCAAGCAGAACCTGGTGCGCGCCGCACTCACGCAATTCTATGAAATCCGTGACGTGCCGGGCCTCAGGAAGAAGCCGTCGACCTCCGAGGCACTCGACTGGATCCGCCTGCTGGTCGCCGACGAGATCGCGCCCGAGGACCTGCGCGCCGACCCGAAGAACGTGCTGCCCAAGCTGCACGGCGCCTTGCTGAAGAACGAACAGGACGTGCATCTGTTCGAGCGCCTGGCCTTCATGGCGAGACGGCAGGGATGAGGGGCCGGTCGGCCGGAAGCCCACGAAGTCACCGGACAGCGCTTTCCCGGTGCTGGACCGTTGCCTCTAGCCGGGCACGGAGGCAGCTTCAGGTTGCCGACTTCAGAGGGAAACGAAATGACCGAGATCACCGTCCGCCCATTGGCGCCATCTGACCACGCCGATTGGCGGCGTCTTTGGACCGCCTATCTCACCTTCTACGAAACCAAGCTGCCGGAAGAGGTTTACGTCGTCACCTGGAAGCGGCTGTTCACGGCGGGCGAGTTCGAGCCGAAAGGCTTCATCGCCACCCTCGACGGCAAGGCCGTCGGCCTGACGCACTATCTCTACCATCGCTCCTGCTGGTCGCAGATAAACAACTGCTATCTGCAGGACCTGTTCGCCGACCCCGATGTACGCGGCAAGGGCGTCGGCGCCGCCCTGATCGAAGCGGTCAAGCAGGAAGCCGGCAAGATCGGCGTCAAGAACGTCTACTGGATGACCCACGAAACCAACACCACCGCACGCAAGCTCTACGACCACGTGGCGCGCAGGACCGGCTTCATCGAATACGATCTGTTGTGATGAGAGCGGTTGAAATCCTGAGGACGAGCTGAATGATCTGCTATTTCGGAATTCTGGATAGCGCCAATGACGTCTGGGAGTGCGGGTGCCCGATCTTCCCGGCTGCCACGGCGGCGGCGCAAGCCCCGAGGAAGCAATCGCCGACGCGACGTCCGCCACGCGCGGATGGGTCGAAGCACGTATTGCAAAGCACTTACCCATGCCCAACCCAAGTGTGGTAGCGGATTTGCTGCGATCCGGCGAAATCGACAGTTCCGGGGGTGAATCCGCCGTGATTGTGAGGCACAGATAGCAATTGTTCATCCCCTTCTTCCTCGAATTGAAGGCAGCGCGGGTTCCGGTCTCGCTCCGCGAATATCTGTCGCTGCTGGAGGGGTTGGAAGCCGGGCTGGTCGACTATGATGTCGAGGGCTTTTACTATCTCGCCCGCGCCGCTCTGGTGAAGGACGAGCGCCACATCGACCGCTTCGACCAGGTCTTTTCGCACATCTTCAAAGGTGTCGAGGCGCTGGCCGGCGAAAACGCGGTCGATGTCGCAAACATCCCGGAGGAATGGCTGCGGAGGCTCGCTGAAAAGCACCTCTCCGACGAGGAAAAAAAACTTGTCGAGGCGCTGGGCGGCTTCGGAAAGCTGATGGAGACGCTGAAGAAGCGGTTGGAGGAGCAAAAGAGCCGGCATCAGGGCGGTTCGAAATGGATCGGCACCGGCGGCACCTCGCCCTTCGGCGCCTATGGCTACAATCCCGAAGGCGTGCGCATCGGCCAGCACGAAAGCCGCAACCGCCGCGCGGTAAAAGTCTGGGACAAACGCGAGTTCAGGAATTTCGATGACGCCGTCGAACTCGGCACCCGCAACATCAAGGTCGCGCTGAAGCGCTTGCGCCGCTGGGTGCGCGAAGGCGCCGAAGAGGAATTCGACCTGCCCGGCACTATCCACGCCACCGCCGAGCACGGTTATCTTGACGTTAAGACACAACCCGAACGTCGCAATGCCGTGAAGCTGCTGATGTTCTTCGATGTCGGCGGCTCGATGGACGACCATGTCAGGAGCGTCGAGGAGCTGTTTTCGGCCGCCCGCGCCGAGTTCCGCCAGCTCGAATATTTCTATTTCCACAACTGCCTCTACGAAGGCGTGTGGAAGGACAATCGCCGCCGCCATGCCGAGGTGATTCCGACCTTCGATCTCCTCCATAAATATGGCCCCGACTACAAGGTGATCGTCGTCGGCGACGCCTCGATGAGCCCCTATGAGATCGCCCATCCCGGCGGCTCGGTCGAGCACTGGAACCAGGAAGCCGGCGCCGTCTGGCTCGGCCGGCTGCTGCAGCAATGGCCGAACGCCATTTGGCTCAATCCGGAAGACGCGAAGAACTGGGGCTATACCCATTCGATTGCCATGATCCGCGATATCTTTGGCGGCCGCATGTTTCCGCTGACGCTCGCCGGCCTGGAAGCCGCGACGAAGCAACTTTCAAGGAAGCACTGAATGGATCCACGCAAAACAGGACGGTCGACCTGTTTCCTTTGCCTGCAGTGCGGTGTCCAGTTCGCGGCGACAGCGACGCCGCCGCGACATTGCCCGATCTGCGAGGACGAGCGGCAATATGTGCGCTGGGAGGGCCAGGCCTGGACCACGCCGGAAGAGCTCGCCGCCGGGCATCGGGTCGTGATCAAGGATGATGCCGGCGTGCTCGCCTTCGGCATCGAGCCGCGCTTCGCCATCGGCCAGCGGGCGTTGCTGGCGCAAACGCCGCACGGCAATGTGCTGTGGGACTGCATCTCGATGGTCAGCGACGAGGCGGTGGCGGAGATCAACCGCCGGGGCGGCCTGGCCGCCATCGCCATTTCGCACTGCCATTATTATTCGGCAATGGTCGAGTGGAGCGCGGCGTTTGGCGGCGTGCCGATTTATCTGCACGCCGATGATCGTCAGTGGATCATGCGGCCGCATCCGGCAATCATCAGCTGGGAAGGCGAGACGCGCGCCATAAACCCGTCGCTGACGCTCATCCGCTGCGGCGGCCACTTTGCCGGTGGCCAGGTGCTGCACTGGAAGCGCGACGGTGGCAGTGCCATTCTGGCCGGCGACATCCTGCAGGTGACGCCGACCCGTCGTCATGTCAGCTTCATGTACAGCTATCCGAACTATATCCCGCTCAACGCAACGAAAGTGCGCGGCATCAAGGCCGCGCTGGAGCCTTTCGCGTTCGACCATATCTACGGCGCATGGTGGAACCAGAACGTCATCGGAGATGCAAAGGCGGCATTTTCAGCATCGGTTGCGCGCTATCTCGCGGCCATCGCCTGAGGAATTCTTTGCAACAGGGTTGGAAATACGGGCAAACGCCGTAACAAATGCCTATTTCAGACGAAGTTGGGAAGGCAACCCAAATAGCGAGATAAGCTAAGAGGAAAAAATGGACAGCCACACCTACCCCGTGACCCGCACCGATGCCGAATGGCGCGCCCGGCTGACGCCCGAGCAATATGCGGTGATGCGCAACCACGGCACCGAGCGGCCGGGAAGCTGCGCCCTGCTGCACGAGAAACGCGCCGGCACCTTTTCCTGTGTCGGCTGCGAGCAGCCCTTGTTTGAATCCAAGCTGAAATTCGAGAGCGGCACCGGTTGGCCAAGCTTCAACGATCCGGTGCCGGGCTCGGTCGAGACCACCGTCGACCGCAGCTACGGCATGGTCCGTACCGAATGCCATTGCGCTCGCTGCGGCAGCCATCTCGGCCACGTCTTCGAGGACGGTCCGCCGCCGACCGGTCTGCGCTATTGCATCAACGGCGTGGCGCTCAAATTCGAGCCGGCCGCCTGATCGTCAGGCCACAACCACCAGGATCAGCCACAACGTGGCGCCAAGCGTCATCAGCGAGGCCTTGGCGCCACTTGATTTTCCGGCAGTTCGCCAAACGGCAAAAGTCAGGAAGATGTTGTAGGGCACCGGCGCGAAATGCACCGCCAGGACTAACGCAAGCGGCAACTTCAGCCCGAGCAGAATGAGCGCCGCCACCGACGACGCGACGTTGATCGCTGTGCCGACAACAACCAGATCGCGCCAGAACAGCCGATCGAGCGGCACCACGCCCAGCCAGCGTGAGCGGAAGAAGGCGGCAACGCGCGACATGATCGTCATCGATCGACCGGCTCCCTCGCTCTGCTCACCAGAGCGATTCTAAGGATTGCGTCTGGAAACCCTGCTTTATTCCTGACCCAGAACTTCGGCAATCGCGCGCTCGAAACGCGAGGCTTCCGTCACCAGCCAGTCGGTCATCGCCGGCCAATTGTCTTCGGCAAAACAATTCACCCGCCACATCGAATTGATGCCGAGGCCGTCGCAACTTTGTTCTGGCCTGAGCTTCAGCATGTCTTCGATGGCCGGCTGGAACGGCTTCAACCGCGACCAGGCTTGCGTGGCACCGAACTTCTCGTTGCGGCCGAAGAAGACGCCGACATGATTCTGCGCAGGCGCGACGTACATGGAAAGGACCAATGCGAAATCGGGCAGCCCACGCTGCCAGAACCACGGTCCGCGCCTCGCCAGCAGAGCCCTTTCATCCGGATGCCGTTCCGCGAACAGCGTCCAGAAGCTGCGTTGGCGGAATTCAGAGGCGCGGCGGGCGCCAAAATCGAATTCGCTCATGGCTGGAATCCATGGTCAGAACCGCTTCTCCCGCGCTCGTCTCCGGCGCCGAGGCCGGCCTTTACACCATGCCGAGCGCGGCCTTGTACAGATCGAGAATGGATTCCTCTTCCTGCCGCTCGGCCTGGTCCTTCTTGCGCAGCCGGATGATCGACCGCATCGCCTTGGTGTCGAAGCCGGTGCCCTTGGCCTCTGCGAACACTTCCTTGATGTCGTCGGCAATCGTCTTTTTCTCTTCCTCGAGCCGCTCGATGCGTTCGATGAAGGCGCGCAGCTGGCCGGCGGCAACAGTCTGGCTGGTCTCGGTGATGTCGTCGGCCATAGTCTTCTCTCCGCGTCGTTTCTCGCCGCGACTCGGGGTGACCCGAGCGGCGAATTGCAGCGGTTCGATGCCCGACCGGGCGCGGCGGGTCAAGGTGCTATCGATGCGGCATGAAGGGCTGCTGCCAGGCGCCGACAAGTCTCTCTGACGCCGGCCTATTTCACCCGAACGCGATCAGCAGATCCTTGGCATCGATCTGGTCGCCGGCCTTGACCAGCACCTCGGCTATGGTGCCGTCGCGTTCGGCATGCAACGCCGTTTCCATCTTCATCGCTTCGATCGACAGCAGCACGTCGCCGGCCTTCACCGCCTGGCCGGCAGCGACCGCAAGCGCCGAGACGACGCCAGGCATCGGCGCGCCGACATGCGCCTCATTGCCCGGCTCCGCCTTGCGCCGTGCCTTGGCGGCGGACGCGCCATGCGCCCGGTCCGGCACCTTCACCCGGCGCGGCTGCCCGTTGAGCTCGAAGAACACGGTGACCATGCCCTTTTCGTCGACATCGCCGATGGCAAGGCAGCGCACCACCAGCGTCTTGCCTTTTTCGATGTCGACGAAAATCTCGTCTTCCGGCTTCATGCCGTAGAAATAGGTCGGCGTCGGCAGCACGCTGACCGGCCCGTAGGTCTCCTGCGCGGCGGCAAAATCGGAAAACACCTTCGGATACATCAGCCACGACGCGAACTCGAACTCGCTGAGCTTGCGCTCGAGCTTTTCCTCGACCTCCGCGCGACTGGCCTTGAGGTCCGCCGGTTTGAGCAGCGAACCCGGCCGCACCGTGATCGGCTTTTCGCCCTTCAGCACCTTCTTCTGCAATGGCTTTGGCCAGCCGCCCGGCGACTGGCCGAGATCGCCGCGCAACATCGACACCACCGAATCCGGGAAGGCGATGTCCCTCGCCGGATTCTCGACGTCGGCGACGGTCAGGTCCTGGCTCACCATCATCAGCGCCATGTCGCCGACGACCTTGGACGACGGCGTCACCTTGACGATGTCGCCGAACATCAGATTGACGTCGTGATAGGTCTGCGCCACTTCGTGCCAGCGTGTCTCCAGCCCGAGCGAGCGCGCCTGTTCCTTGAGGTTGGTGAACTGACCGCCCGGCATTTCGTGCAGATAGACCTCCGATGCCGGTCCCTTCAGGTCGCTTTCGAAGGCTGAATACTGGTTGCGCACCGCCTCCCAGTAGAACGAGATGTTCCTGATCCACTGCGGGTCGAGGCCCGGATCGCGCTCGGTGCCCTTCAGCGCCTCCACGATCGAACCGAGGCACGGCTGCGAGGTGTTGCCGGATAGCGAATCCATCGCCGCGTCGATGGCGTCGACGCCGCTCTCCACCGCCGCCAGCACGGTTGCCGCCGACAGGCCGGATGTGTCGTGGGTGTGGAAGTGGATCGGCAGGTCCGTCGCCTCGCGCAGTGCCTTGAACAGCACGCGGGCAGCGCTCGGCTTTAGAAGCCCAGCCATGTCCTTGACGGCAATGATATGGGCGCCTGCCGCCTGCAATTCCCTGGCCAGGCCGACATAGTATTTCAGATCGTATTTGGCCCGCGCCGGATCGAGTATGTCGCCGGTATAACAGATCGCCGCTTCGATCAGTCTGCCCTCGGCGCCGACCGCATCCATGGCCACGCGCATGTTCTCGACCCAGTTCAGGCAGTCGAAGACCCGGAACAGGTCGATGCCGCCGGCAGCGGCCTGGCGGACGAAATGCTGGACGACATTGTCGGGATAGTTGGTATAGCCAACGCCGTTGGCACCGCGCAGGAGCATCTGCAGCACAAGGTTGGGTGCTGCCTCGCGCACCAGCGACAGCCGCTCCCATGGGTCTTCGGTGAGAAAGCGCATGGCGACGTCGAATGTGGCGCCGCCCCAGCATTCGAGCGACAAAAGCTGCGGCAGAGCACGCGCATAGGTGCCGGCAATTCCGGCAATGTCATAGGTGCGCACACGCGTCGCGAGCAAGGATTGATGCCCGTCGCGCATTGTCGTGTCGGTGACCAGCACCTCTTTTTGTTCGCGCATCCACGCGGCGAATTTCTCCGGCCCGAGCACGTCGAGCTTCTGCTTGCTGCCTTGAGGCACATTGCCGTTGAGATATGGCACCACCGGTGGCGCCGCATCGGCCTTTGGCTGCGGCCGGCCGCGCGTCTCGGGATGACCATTGACCGAAACGTCGGCAAGGTAGTTGAGCAGCTTGGTCGCGCGGTCCTGCCGCTTCACACTGGCGAACAGTTCCGGCGTCGTGTCGATGAACTTGGTGGTGTAGGAATTGTCGGCGAAGCTCGGGTGATTGATGATCGCCTCGAGGAACGTGAGGTTGGTCGCCACGCCGCGGATGCGGAATTCGCGCAGCGCCCGGTTCATGCGGGCAATGGTCTCGGCCGGCGTCGGCGCCCACGCCGTCACCTTTTCCAGCAGCGGATCGTAGAAGCGGGTGATGACCGCGCCCGAATAGGCGGTGCCGCCATCAAGGCGGATGCCGAAGCCGGTGGCGCCGCGATAGGCGGTGATGCGGCCATAGTCGGGGATGAAATTATGCTCGGGATCTTCCGTGGTGATGCGGCACTGCAGCGCGTGACCGTTGAGCCTGATGTCCTTCTGCGCCGGCACGCCCGATTCCGCCGTGCCGATGGCAAAGCCGTCGAGGATATGGATCTGCGCCTTGACGATGTCGATGCCGGTCACCTGTTCGGTGACGGTGTGCTCGACCTGGATGCGCGGATTGACCTCGATGAAATAGAATTTTTCGGTATCGGCATCCTGCAGGAACTCGACCGTGCCGGCGCCGATATAGCTGGTCTCGCGCGCGATCCTCAGCGCGTAGCCGCAAAGCTCCTCGCGCTGTGACATTTCGAGATAGGGCGCCGGCGCCCGCTCGACCACTTTCTGGTTGCGGCGCTGGATCGAACAATCGCGCTCGAACAGGTGCACGGCGTTGCCATGTGTGTCGCCCAGCACCTGCACCTCGACATGGCGCGCGCGCTCGATCAGCTTTTCGAGATAGACCTCGTCCTTGCCGAAAGCCGCCTTCGCCTCACGCTTGCCTTCCATCACCTCGCGCGCGAGATCGGCCTCGGAGCGGATGGCGCGCATGCCCCGGCCGCCGCCGCCCCAGGACGCCTTGAGCATCACCGGGTAGCCGATCGTCTTGGCGAGTTCCTTTACCGCCGCCATGTCGTCCGGCAAGGGATCGGTAGCGGGAATTACCGGCACACCGACTTCGATTGCGAGATTGCGGGCGGCGACCTTGTTGCCCAGCCTGCGCATCGTATCCGGCTTTGGCCCGATGAAGATGATGCCGGCCGTGGCGCAGGCCTCGGCGAATTCCGGGCTTTCCGACAGCAGGCCGTAGCCCGGATGGATGGCGTCGGCGCCAGAAAGCCTGGCGACGCGGATAACCTCCTCGATCGACAGATAGCTCTCGATCGGCCCCATGTCCCTGGCCAGATGCGGCCCGCGCCCGACCTGGTAGCTTTCGTCGGCCTTGAAGCGGTGCAGGGAGTATTTGTCCTCCTCCGCCCAGATCGCCACGGTTTTAAGGCCGAGTTCGTTGGCCGCGCGGAAGACGCGGATGGCTATTTCGGAGCGGTTGGCGACAAGGATCTTCGAGATTGCCAAGGACAGGGCTCCGGACGCGGGGAAGGGAACTGCCGGACATGATTAGCGCGAAAATGCTGCAGTGCAAACAAAAATGGAGATGTCGGCTAAACCGATTTAAAATCTTGCGCCCATGCGATGAAGCAAACGACAAATGAAAAAATGCCCGGCGCGACGCGCCGGGCATTTTTTGGGCTGCAGGCGTTTGCCGGCTTATTGTTCGAAGTAGGTGTACTTGCCGTCGTCACCCTTCTTCCAAGTGTAGATGACGTAGTCGGGACGGGTGATGTCGCCCTTTGCGTCATAGCCGATGTCGCCGATGGCGGTCTTCCACGGGCCACTCTTCTTGATCTCTTCCGCAACCTTCTGCGCGTCGTCGGAAGAGCCGACCTTGTTGGCGGCGGCGGCGACGATCTGCAGCGCGGCATAGGAGTAGAGCGTATAGGCTTCAGGCTCGAAACCGGCGGCGCGGAACTTCTCCACGAGTTCCTTGGCGTTCGGGTTCTTGCGCGGATCGGGAGCGAACGTCATCAGCGTGCCGTCGACGGCATCGCCGGCGATGGAGGCCAATTCGTTCGACACGATGCCGTCGCCGGACATGAACTGGGCCTTGAGACCCTGATCGGCGAGCTGGCGCATAATCAGACCGGCCTCGGTGTGCAGGCCGCCATAGTAGACGACGTTGACGCCGGCATCCTTCATCTTGGCGATCAACGCCGAGAAGTCCTTGTCGCCGACATTGATGCCCTCATACATGGCTTCGGTCACGCCATCAGCATTGAGTGCCTTCTTGGTTTCGTCGGCGAGACCCTGGCCGTAAGGCGTCTTGTCGTGGACGACGGCGATCTTGCCGTCCTTAAAGTGCGCGGCGAGATAATCGCCGGCAACCTTGCCCTGCTGATCGTCGCGTCCGCAGGTACGGAACGTGTTCCACAGGCCCCGCTCGGTCAGCTTCGGGTTGGTCGCGGAAGGCGTGATGACGAGAATGCCGTTCTCGGCATAGACCTCTGACGCCGGAATGGTGACGCCCGAATTGAAGTGGCCGACGACATATTTGACGCCATCGGCGACAAACTTGTTGGCGACCGAGATGCCCTGCTTCGGATCCGACACGTCGTCGCCGACCTCGATCTTGATCTGCTCGCCGTTAATGCCGCCAGCCGCGTTGATATCGGCGGCAGCCTGTTCGGCGCCCTTCTGCAACTGCGCGCCGAATGCTGCGTTCGGGCCAGTGATCGGACCGGCAACGCCGATCAGGATGTCAGCCCACGCGCTGCCGCTGAACGCGACAAGCGCGATCACGGCGACGGCGGACAAGAGTGACTTTTTCATGTAAAACGCTCCCATTTACCGAGTGGGCGTGGATGTTTCTTTCATGCGATGCCCACTCTTACTCGCAGAAAAGGTACTTTGCCGATTTTCAGGCACTTGTCACGCCGATTCATCCCCGAGACGACGTTAATGATGAACGTCACCTTTTGGTTTCCAGCTCAAAAGCGATGCTCTTTCATAGAGCCAATTATACTGCGTTACCATCTGATTGGTGCGCGTGTATTGATAACCGACGAAACCCAATATCATCAGCACTATGGTGTCGACGACATAATAATGCAGCGAGAACATCGTGCCGCCGAACAGCGCGTGGTGAATGAACCTGACGGCGATGCCCAGGCCAAGGATATAGGCGAACAAATGCCCAAAGCCGCGCCATGTCTGGGCACTGGCCTTGCCCGTCATCCACACTGCCCACCCGCCAAGCAGGCAGGTGACGAAGAAGAATTGCCAGATCGAGGGTTCCTCATAGAGAATGCCCTGCATGATTGATGTCTCCTGAACTCAGTGGTGACCGCCTTCGAGATAGGCGGCGCGCACTTCCGGATTGGCAAGCAGTTGCTTGCCGGTGCCGCTCATCGTCACATTGCCGTTGACCATGACATAGCCGCGCGTGGCGAGCTTTAGCGCCCCGAAGGCGTTCTGCTCGACCAGGAACACGGTCAGCCCCTGCGTGCGGTTCAGCTCGCGAATGGCGTCGAAGATCTGCTTGACGATCAGCGGCGCCAGGCCAAGCGACGGCTCATCCAGCAAGAGCAGCTTCGGCCGGGCCATCAGCGCGCGGCCGATCGACAGCATCTGCTGCTCGCCGCCGGACAGCGTGCCGCCACGCTGGGCAATGCGTTCCTTGAGGCGTGGGAACAGCGTGAACACCTTCTCGACGTCCTCGTCATAATGCTCGAGGTTGTCGAGGCTGGCGCCCATTTGCAGGTTTTCCATCACCGTCATGCGCGGGAAGATGCGCCGACCCTCCGGCGACTGGGCGATGCGCATGCGCGCGATCTCATGCGTCGGCAGTTGGGTGATGTCGGTACCGGCGAATGTGATGGTACCCGCGCGGGCGCGGGGAGCACCGAAGATGGTCATCATCAGCGTCGACTTCCCGGCGCCGTTGGCGCCGATCAGCGCCACGATCTCGCCTTGGTTGACGGTGACGTCGACGCCGTTCAGCGCCCTGATATTGCCGTAGTAGGTCTGGACGCCCTTGATATCGAGCAGCGTTGTGCCGGCCATCATTTACGCCCTCCACGCCGATTGGAGGTGCCGGGAGTTTTCGACTTCGCCGGAGCCTTGCCCGGCTTTGCCGTGGAAGATTTCGCGGCCGATTTGGCTTTGGCCGGCGATCCGGACTTTGCAGCAGCGCTCGACCTTGCATCGATCTGGCCGGCCTTCGAAGCGCCCTTTGACACGGTGACGCGCTCGCCCTCGCTGTGGCCGACCGTGTCGGTAACCGGTCCGGCGAGATACGAAGACGATGTGCCTGGGCCGTGGGCGGCATCCGGACCCGTATCCAATTGCTCGATGACGTCTTCGTCGCCGACTTCGCTCAGCACTGTCTCGACCTCCTCGTCGTCAACACCGAGATACGCGGCGATGACGCGCGGATCGGTCCGCACCGATTGCGGACTGCCGTCGGAGATCTTGCGCCCATATTCGAGCACCACAACGTGGTCGGAAATCTGCATCACCACGGACATGTCGTGCTCGATCAAAAGGATCGACGTGTTTTTCTTGATGTCCATCAGCAGCGCATTGAGCGCCGCCGATTCCTTCGGATTGAGGCCGGCGGCCGGCTCGTCGAGACACAGAAGCTCGGGGCCGGTACACATGGCGCGCGCAATTTCGAGGCGCCGCTGTGCGCCATAGGGCAGATCGCCGGCCGGATCGTCGGCGCGTTCGACAAGATCGGCCTTCTCCAGCCAGTGCCTGGCCAGTTCGACCGACTCCGCCGAGGCCTGCCTATAGCCGCTGAAGCCGAACAGGCCGAGAATGGTATAGCCGGACGCCTTCATCAGCTTGTTGTGCTGGGCGACGAGAAGGTTCTCCAGCAGCGTCATGCCCGAGAACAAGCGGATGTTCTGGAACGTGCGCGCCCCCAATGCGCGCGCCCGGGTCGGAATGTTGGGCAAGCCGTAGAGCACGAAGCAGGAGGCCGCGCGGCCGTTGGGCGGTTAAAATGCGTCGGTCAGGTTT